>JBEBHV010000119.1:0-6185 GCA_040080715.1 Rickettsiales bacterium
TAACCAAACTCCATCACTCACCAAAAATAGCCAGAGAAATCGCTACCTACGACATAAATAAAGCAATACAATTGCTTACTTGATTATTGAATGGCTCTGCATCCCATAAATAATAGATATTTTTCAGTATATTGGGTGTGTGGATGAGGTAACGAACCAGTCCGTCGTCGCCCTGCGGGCTATGCCGGACACTCGCTTTTGCAAGTCCGCGCCTTTAGGCGCGGGCAAAAGCGGTGGTGGGCGGTAATGGACTCGAACCATCGACCTCCACGATGTCAACGTGGCGCTCTAACCAGCTGAGCTAACCGCCCTCTTTAACCGAAGTTCCAATGCTATATCCAATAAATCCGTGCATATCGCAAGCATTTATTCTGGTAATATGGGTGTTTTATGATATTTTTCTTGAATATACGCGGTCTCTCGCGTAACACCAAAGCGCAATTTCTTTTAATTTTACCAGCAAGTGCCCGTAGCTCAGATGGATAGAGCATCAGCCTTCTAAGCTGAGGGTCAGGGGTTCGAATCCCTTCGGGCACGCCATTGCTTTCAGAGTTTATACTTGAGAGATAAGTTACAGAATATCCTGCCCCCCTATAATTGGTTCAGATTTAGATTTTGATGTTGGGACTTGTCTTGTGTGTCTAACATTGCGCATGATTCTGCTCATCTTGATTCAAATCAAGGCACTGAAACGCCTTAATTATAGAGTGCTTACCAAAGGATTCTTGATGGAAGCATTACTTGCGCATTGTTCGTCGGCGTTTTCCCAGAATGGGGGCCTGTTTGCCGTATTTTTTCTGGGAGGACTGACAGGCAGCCTCACCCATTGCCTTGTCATGTGTGGGCCGGTGGTGGCGTGCCAATCAGCGTGTGGCGGCGGGTGTAGCAAACTCATGAGCGCGGCTTCGCAGTGGCAATATCATCTGGGACGACTTTTAACCTATGGAGCACTCGGATTTTTTGTGGCATTGCTTTCAAAACAACTGGCTACAGCACCGTATTGGCCAACGCTTTCAGCGATGATGATGGTGACGGCGGGTGGATTATTTCTGCTCAGTGCCATTGCTCCAAATCAACATGCTTTGCTTGGCTTTGTGCCTAAGAATGGCTTTCTGCGTGGGGTATTAATGAGTTTCATGCCCTGCGGACTGATTTATGCGGCACTGATGATGGCGGCGACGCTGACTAACCCACTCGTAGGCATATTCGCCATGTGGTTATTTGTGCTGGGGACGATTCCGGCCTTGCTGGTGGCAAGCGGTGGGGCTACTATGCTGGCAGTGAAATGGCAGGAAATGATGCGCGGCATTGGTCGTTACGGCATGGCATTTAACGGGCTGACACTTCTGGTGATGGCCGCAAGGAGTATGAGATAATATGCAAAAAATAGCACCAATATATAATGACGATATCGTCAAAAAATTTACCATAGCGGCACTTTTCTGGGGAACAGTAGGAATGCTGGTGGGGCTGGTGATTGCTCTGCAAATGGCGTTTCCTGATCTGAACTTTGAGCCATATCTAACCTTTGGCCGCCTGCGCCCTGTGCACACATCGGGCGTAATTTTTGCGTTTGGTGGCAGTGTACTATTTGCCACGTCGTATTTTGTCGTTCAGCGTACCTGTCGCACGCGGTTATGGAATGACAAACTCGCCAATTTTACCTTCTGGGGCTATCAGGCGTTTATCGTCATGGCAGCACTCGGCTATGTGCTGGGCGTTACGCAAGGCAAGGAATATGCTGAGCCAGAATGGTATGCGGATATATGGCTAACCATAGTATGGGTTGCCTATTTAGTGATTTTCCTGATGACACTAAAAAACCGTGAAGAGCCACATATTTTTGTCGCGAACTGGTTTTTCCTCGCCTTCATCATCACCGTTGCGGTGTTGCATTTGGTAAACGGTATCAGTGTTCCTGTATCGGGCTTAGGTGCAAAATCTGTTCCCTTATGGGGTGGTGTGCAATCGGCACTGATTCAATGGTGGTATGGGCATAATGCGGTGGGTTTTTTCTTAACCGCTGGCTTCCTCGGCATCATGTATTATTTCATTCCCAAACGTGCGAATCGTCCTGTCTATTCTTATCGCTTGTCTATCTTACATTTCTGGTCGCTAATTTTCATTTATATCTGGGCAGGGCCACATCATCTGCATTACACCGCGCTGCCAGACTGGGCGCAAACACTTGGCATGACCTTTTCCATCATGCTGTGGATGCCAAGCTGGGGCGGCATGATTAACGGTATTATGACGCTTTCCGGCGCGTGGAATAAGCTGCGTGACGACCCGGTGATTCGCTTCATGGTGGTTGCACTCGCGTTTTATGGCATGAGCACATTTGAAGGACCGCTCATGTCGATTAAAGCGGTGAATTCGCTCTCGCATTATACCGACTGGGGTATTGGCCACGTGCATTCGGGAGCACTCGGTTGGGTGGCGTTCATCAGCTTTGGCGCGATTTATCATATGATTCCTGTGCTTTGGAAAAAGAAGGAGATGTATTCGATGCGTCTCATCAATATCCATCTGTGGGTCGCAACCATTGGTATTGTATTTTATATCACCGCCATGTGGATTTCAGGGATTATGCAAGGCCTGATGTGGCGTGCGTATGACGCGATGGGCTTCCTCGAATATTCGTTCGTGGAGACCGTAGAAGCAATGCACCCTTACTACATTATTCGCGCTATAGGCGGGCTTCTCTATTTAGGCGGCATGCTGATCATGGTGTATAATTGCTGGAAAACGATAGGCAGCAAGGAGATCGCCCATGCTTAAGCACCACAAAAAAATCGAGCGCAATTCTATCTTTCTGCTGATTGGAACGATCATTGTAATTTCAATCGGTGGTCTGATTGAGATTGTGCCACTGTTTCGTATTGAAACCACGATTGAAAAAGTAAGTGGCATACGACCACTCACACCACTTGAGCTGGCAGGTCAGCAAATTTATATCCGTGAAAATTGTTCCTCATGCCATAGCCAGCAGATTCGCCCCTTACGCGATGAAGTGGAACGCTATGGGCATTATTCGCTGGCGGCAGAAAGCATGTATGACCATCCATTTCTATGGGGTAGCAAGCGCATCGGGCCAGATCTGGCGCGTGTCGGCGGCAAATATTCTGACGAATGGCATACGGCGCACCTAACCCGCCCTCGTGATGTGGTGCCAGAATCTATCATGCCTTCTTACCGCTTTATGATGAACCAAGGCGCGGATATTCGTGAGATTGACAAGCTCATGAAGGCCTATAAAACTGTGGGCGTTCCTTACACCGATGAGATGATCGAAAACGCTTATAACGATGCCATGGCGCAGGCTCATGCGGATAGTGATCCAGCTGGCTTAAATGCACGGTATGGCAAAAAAGTAAACCTGCGTGATTTCGATGGGCAGAAAAATTTTGTGTCTGAAACCGATGCTTTGATCGCCTATTTGCAAACACTCGGAACATTGGCTGATATTAAGGATTATCAGTTGCAAGAAGAGAGAAAGCCATGAACCTGATTTATGAACATGCACCCGCAACAGGGCTAATTTTTTTCTTCACATTTTTCCTATGGGTTACCTATCGCACCTATCGCCCTAGTGTAAAAAAACAAATGCAAGAGTATGCACTGATTCCACTCGCAGAGGAAAAAACCCATGACTGATAAAAAAGATATTGATGAACAGTCTGGTGTAGAAACCACCGGTCATGAATGGGATGGCATTAAAGAGCTCAATCTCCCAGCACCGCGCTGGTGGCTGATTGTGTTTGCCATCACCTGTATCTGGGCAGTGGGTTATTGGGTGGTGTATCCCGCCTGGCCAACCTTATCGGGTAATACCAAAGGCACAGCGGGTTGGACATCACATAAGAAGCTAGCGGCAGAACAAGCAGAAATAACCGAACGTCGTGGCGAATTTGCTGCCAAAATAAAGGCCCGTTCGCTGGAAGAAATTCAAAAAGACCCTGAGCTATATGCCTTCGCGGTGGCAGGTGGCAAAACCATGTTCAAAGAAAACTGCGCAGCATGCCACGGCACGGGTGCTGCGGGCGGGCGCGGCTACCCGAACCTCAATGATGATGACTGGCTGTGGGGTGGTGATTTGCAGTCCATTTACCATACGCTGAAGGTGGGTGTTCGTTCTGGTCACGAAAACGAGCGCACATCACAAATGCCTGCGTTTGGGGATAGTTTAAAACACGAAGAGATTGCAGGTGTGGCGGATTATGTGCTTAGTTTAAATCATGCGAATCGTGAAACGAGTGCGCAGGATCTCGTCAAACAAGGAAAAGATCCTGTGCAATCGCTGCGCGCCTCACAGGATGTATACAACACCAATTGCTCGTCATGCCATGGTGTAGAGGGTAAAGGTGGGCGCGAATTTGGCGCACCCAACCTTGCCGATGCGATTTGGCTCTATGGCGGCGATAAAGCCAGTATCATACAGCAAATTCGTAGCCCACGCCACGGCGTGATGCCAAACTGGGATACGCGTTTACCAGATGAAACCATTAAACAACTGACCATCTATGTACATTCACTTGGTGGAGGAGAAGCTGAGAAGCCTAAGGAATAAATCATGGATGCGCCGATACAGCTTTTCAAAAAACAAGAAAAAATCTATCCACGGCGTGTATGGGGCAAGTTTCGCAAGCTGAAATGGGTGGCGATGATTGTGCTTCTCGCCATTTATTACGGCACTCCGTGGCTGCGTTGGCATCGCGGCGGGCAATCGCCCGATCAAGCCATTCTTATCGACTTGAATCACACCCGCGCCTATTTTTTTGGGCTGGAAATCTGGCCACAGGAAATCTACTACATCACCGGTATTTTGATTTTAGCGGCAGTCGGGCTATTCTTCGTCACCTCATTGTTTGGCCGTGTCTGGTGCGGATATGCTTGTCCGCAAACAGTATGGACGGATTTATTCGTGTGGGTAGAGCGCATCATGCAGGGTGATCGCAACGCACGCAAAAAACTTGATGAATCAAAATGGACGCTCGAGAAAATCCGAAAAAAAGGTCTCACACATTTCATCTGGCTCATTATTGGTCTATGCACAGGCGGTGCGTGGGTATTCTATTTTAACGATGCGCCGACATTACTCGATCAGATTTTGCATTTCGATGTGCCGTGGAGCGTTGGTAGTTGGATTATTGGGTTAACCTTCTCCACGTACCTCATGGCAGGTTTCGCGCGGGAGCAAGTCTGTACCTATATGTGCCCCTATGCGCGGTTTCAATCCGCCATGTTCGATAAAGACACGCTGATTATTGCCTATGATGAAGCTCGTGGTGAGCCACGCGGAAAACATAAAGCAGGTGATAGCTGGGAAGGCAAAGGTCACTGCATTGATTGCGACTCTTGCGTCGTCGTCTGCCCGATGGGGATTGATATTCGTGATGGATTACAGATGGAGTGCATCGCCTGCGGATTATGTGTCGATGCATGTGATAATGTGATGGAAAAAATCAGCCTGCCGAAAGGTCTTATTCGCTACGACACTGAGAGCAAAGAGAAATTCAACCCCATCCGCCCGCGCACCTTCTGGTATGGCGGTATTATCGCGCTTGTTGGGTGTTTGATGCTCTACAGCCTACTCACGCGCTCACCGCTTGAAATGAACGTGATTCATGATCGCAATCCATTATTTGTAAAACTCTCCGATGGAAGGTCGCGTAATGGCTACAACATCACGATCATGAACAAACATCATGAAGACAAAAACTATGCCCTCACCGTACAGGGCATCGAAAATGCTGAAATTCGTGTGCAGGCAAGCAGTGATATTCCCGCCGATAATCTACCTGTATTTGCGGATTCCGTAGGACATTTTCGCGTGTTCATCACCGCTGAAAAACAAACAGATCATCGCCGTGAAATCATTTTTCAGCTTATCGAAACCGATAGTAATATAACAGCGAATAAAGATACCATTTTCGTAAGTGAGGGGCGATGACGGGCAAACGCGTATGGTGGTATTTTGTAGCGTTTTTCGGGTTTATTGCCGCAGTAAACGCGGTGATGGTCACGCTTGCCATCCGTACGCATAGCGGCGTTGTTACAGAGCATCCTTACGAAAAAGGTCTTGCCTATAATCAGGTGGTGGAAGCTGAAAAAAACCAACAAAAACTCGGTTGGAATGGTGATGTAAAATATGAGAATGGTAATTTATATTTTTCTTTGAGAGA
>JBEBHV010000120.1:0-6112 GCA_040080715.1 Rickettsiales bacterium
ACGCCGACGGCGGATGGTAAGCCCATCTTCGCTGGGGCGTGAATCTTTTACCTGTGTGTCAAGATGACCGCAAAATGGACATTTCATACTCTTCGTCTTTCAATAATTTCAAATATTCAAATTTTTAACATGCGGACGAACTGCTCTATCTAATCTAACCATAGCATCTATTAATTTTTTGTGTATTTCTTCCCATTCTGATTGAGGAGTTCTATAGCCTCCATTTATTGTATAAGAGATAGCGCAAGCTTTTTTAGTCGGCAGATCTTCCCATAATAACTCACCTCCAAAACTTTTTTCTATATTTTCTTTGTTTAGTTTAAGATTGTTAAAAATAGATAGATTCCCACTCTTGTCAGCCTTATCTACCATAAATCTAGCCTGCGAACTCTCTCTGCATGTGGAATATCTAAGAGTTCCAGTACTTCCAGCACTTGTATCAAGCCAAGCGTCTTTATTTGGTGTACGACCTGAGTGCAGTTCTGTAATATTTCGTGATTTGGCAAGAAGTTCTGTCCAAAACTTTAATATCAACTCATCTTTTTCTACATTCATTCTTTTTTCAGATTGCTGTTTAGATTTTATTTGTGTCTGATATTTTTCTGCTTCTGGAAGTGGGATTATTTGTTGCACATCTAGCATTATCCTTCCGTCTTTGGTTTTATATGGCTTCATGCGAAGGCAGCGAATATCAAGCCCATATTCATTTAACCACATAACTGATGTTGTTAATTCTGTAGAAAATCCTGCCGATACTAAAATAATTTTTGTTTCATTGCCAAATTCTTGCTCATTAGGGTTTTCCCATTCTAAAAAATCAAGAATGTCTCCCTCGGCTTCTTCTTCCGTTAGTTGTTTATCTTTTGCATAAATTGAAACCAGTTGAGCAAATGTCATTTTGGAAACCATCGCAGCATATCTGACTGCTTGAAGCTCCATATGTCCACCATCATCAGAGCGTTTTAACTCTACGACTACAATATTGGCATCAGTATCGATACAAAGTAAATCAACCCTCCTCTTGCTATCTTCCCAATCGCAAAATTCTTCTTTTATAAGAAATAAATCATCAGATAATACAGAAATATCTTCTTTTATAAGTCGTTGTAAATCTTGCCTTTCAACGATACCTTCTGAAGAAAAATTAGTTTCTTCTAAACGCTGCAATTTTGTATTTGTGATTTCGTAAATTGACATTTTACAATTTACCTTGTTTTATAGCTTCGCGAAGTATGTTTTCTACTCTTGTGTTGTACCCAGCCACACAATCTTTTAAGTGTGATATTATGTCTGTATCAAAGCGGAATGAGATAACCTTTTTAGGCTTCTCCGAGCGAGGACGACCCATCATTTTACGAATAGCCACCTGAGCATCTTTAGGTAATGCATCGATGCCGTGCATTACCTTTCCCATAGATTCCCACTCTGAATCGGTAAGTGGTGTATCAGGATTCGGCATTTTTTTCTTTTTCATAACGCTTCCTTTCTTTGATATTGGCTTTACGAAAACTGATAGGGCGAACAGCACTATCCCGTAATGTCCAAACTAACATATAAATTCTACTGTTTAATGGTGCGTAAGTAAGATAGCGAATTTCACCATAGTCAGCACGACAATCAAGTTTAGTAGCAGCTTTACTCCAATCTAAAGTTGTAACTTGCTCAAAACCAATTCCATGCTTAACTATGTTTATTGTATTTTTACGGCTATCAAACTCTAACTCCATTCAAATTCTCTCATAGTCGCGGAAAAAGTCAATCACTTTTTGTATTTACAATAAGTATTACCTCTGATCTAATCCCGAATAAATTGGAAATGCTTTGCATAGCTCAGAAACTTTGACTCTTACCTTAGCTTCTACTGCAGAATTATCACCACCAGTTGCCAGACCATCCAGCACGTCGCCAATCAGTTCGCCTATTTGTTTAAATTCAGTAACTCCAAAACCACGAGTTGTTCCGGCGGGGGTGCCGAGTCTTATTCCGGAAGTTACGAATGGTTTTTCAGGGTCGAAAGGAATTGCGTTCTTATTGCAGGTAAGACCGGCGCGTTCCAGGCTTTCTTCAGCAGCTTTACCTGTAACTTTTTTCGGGCGGAGATCAACCAGCATCAAATGAGAATCAGTTCCGCCTGTTACTATATTTACACCACGTTTAACCAGAGTGTCGGCAAGTGCGCGGGCATTTTCAATTACCTGTTTGCCATATTGTTTGAATGATGGCTGCAAAGCTTCACCAAAAGCAACAGCTTTTGCTGCGATAACATGCATTAGTGGGCCGCCCTGCGCTCCTGGGAAAATTGCTGAATTGAATTTTTTAGCGAGATCCTCATCATTGGTGAGAATCATTCCGCCACGAGGTCCACGCAGGGTTTTGTGGGTAGTGGTAGTTGCCACATGGGCGTGCGGGAAAGGTGAGGGGTATGCGCCGGCAGCGATAAGTCCTGCATAATGCGCCATATCCACCATGAAAATTGCACCCACTGAATCAGCAATTTTGCGGAAGCGGGCAAAATCAATAACACGGCAGTAAGCAGAACCACCGGCTATAATAAGTTTTGGTTTATGTTCTTTTGCGAGGCGTTCCACTTCATCATAATCAATGAGAGCGTCAGCTTCACGCACACCATATTGCACGGCTTTAAACCATTTGCCTGACATATTGGGAGCAGCACCATGAGTTAAGTGACCACCGGCAGCGAGCGACATGCCAAGGAAAGTATCGCCCGGTTGCAGGAGGGCTAGGAATACCCCCTGATTAGCCTGTGAACCGGAGTTGGGTTGAACGTTAGCAAATTTGCAGTTAAAAAGTTTGCATGCACGGTCGATAGCTAATTGTTCAGCCTTATCGACAAATTCACAGCCCCCATAATAACGTTTTCCCGGATAGCCCTCGGCATATTTATTGGTAAGTACCGAGCCTTGCGCACGTAAAACCGCAAGACTTACGATATTTTCCGAGGCAATCAGCTCAATTCCGTCCTGCTGGCGATCCAGCTCTTCTTCAAGGACAGAAAAAATTTCCGGATCGGCAGTGGCGAGGTCATTATCAAAAAAATTGTTCATTTGTGCATCCATTTTTTTAGCGGTGTTAGTCATTGTTTATTCTCTCTTATCTGGTTTCTCTTTTCACAAAATTCGATAGTTTTGCCACGCGAGCTTCATGTCTGCCACCTTCAAATTCAGTGCTTATGAAGGTATCTACACATTCCTTAGCCGTTTCCGCATTCATCAATCTCGCGCCAAGGCAGAGTACATTGGCGTTGTTATGCTGGCGGGCAAGGTTTGCCGTGGCTTTGTCGTGGCAAAGAGCCGCACGAATGGAGCGGTAGCGGTTGGCGGCAATACTCATGCCGATGCCAGAGCCACAGATTAGGATACCAAATTTATCAGGGTTGCAACCTATCCACTTTGCCATTTCATCGGCCCGATCCGGATAATCAACTGCTTCCGTGCCGAAAGTTCCAAGATCCTGTGCCATCCAGCCTGCTTTGCTCAAATGGCGTGACAATTCTTTTTTCAGCTCGAATCCACCGTGGTCGCTGGCTATTGCTATAATCTTATCGGTCATATAGGTTTATATCTTCATTACATTTGTATATTGTATCAAAGGACGTTCCCTAATACTATATATAGGGCATGGCATTTTGCCATGACTGCCTTAAAAGAGCAAGCTTCTGAAAGTAAATAAATAAAAAAATTAACCTAATGACTTTGCTTGAAATATCATTATTTTTTATTGTGCCGGCGATTGCCGCTGCGATTAATTCAGTCGCTGGTGGTGGAACATTTCTAACTTTTCCGGTATTTATAATGGGCGGACTTACTCCCCTGCAAGCTAACGTGATGAGCACTATTGCCCTGTGGCCTGGTACAATTTCCAGCAGCTATGGTTATCGTAAAGTACTTTCCACCAGCTATAAAAGCTTACTTCCGTTATTTATAATCTGCATAATTGGCGGAACTCTTGGTTCGGTCACATTGTTGAATACTTCAGAGGTGGTATTTAAAAAGCTGGTGCCGTGGCTACTATTAATTGCTACATTGATATTTACTTTTGGTAAGTATGGTGTCGCGCTACTGCATAAATATTTTCCAAATGGTAAGAAGCAGCAGGGCTTGGCATTTTGTATCCAGGCTTTGATCTCTTTTTACGGCGGATATTTTGGTGCAGGGATTGGCATATTGATGCTCGCCATGCTGCAGCTCATGGGATATTCCAATATTCACCAGATGAATGCGATTAAAATTTTGCTGGGCGCAGCTATTAATCTGGCAACTGTTGTTATATTTATCTGTGCGGGTGCAGTTATCTGGAATTTTGCAGCAATAATGATTGCAGGCGGAGTATTTGGAGGTTATGCTGGCACAAGACTAGCACTTAAAGTGTCGCCTGAGCGCATTCGTATTCTAGTTAGTATCATTGGTTTTTCTATGAGCGCGTATTTTTTTCTGTCAGTTACGTGATTAAGGCTTGAGTCGTAATTGATGGTGGATATAATCAAATAAAATAAGAAACATTAATTGGGAGTAGGGATTTATGATTCAACCAGCATTTGACTCGTCTATGCCAATTTCACCTGCGTCTAAGAAGGCGCATGTTATAGTCCTTGGCAATGAGAAGGGTGGATCGGGCAAGACAACGACCTGCATGCATTTAATTGTGGCACTGCTGCGCCTTGGTTTTTCAGTTGGTACAATTGATATTGATTCCCGTCAGCGTTCGCTATCACGCTATCTGGAGAACCGCCGGCAGACAATCCTTAAGGAGAGTGTGGCTTTGCCACAGCCGCAACATGTGGTGGTGCAGAGGAGCTCTAATAACATTGTGCAAGATGCTGAAGATGATGACCGTGAGCGTTTTACCAAGAATCTGATGCGACTTGTTGAATATAATGATTTTGTGGTGGTGGACAGTCCGGGTAGTGATACTTACCTGTCGCGGGTTGCACATGCGCATGCTGACACAATTATTACCCCGATTAATGACAGCTTCGTTGATCTGGACGTGCTTGCCAATGTTGACGGGCAGACCATGAAAATTATCAAACCGAGTATTTACAGTGAAATGGTCTGGGAACAGAAGCTTATGCGTTCCAAGCGTGATGGCGGATCTATCGAGTGGATTGTTATGCGCAACCGTCTAAGTAATATTGATGCGAAAAACAAGCGTTTTATGACGCAGGCGACCGGTGAACTGGCGCGCCGCATTGGTTTTCGTGTTGCTCCTGGGTTTTCTGAACGGGTTATTTTCCGCGAGATGTTTTTACAAGGGCTTACGGTTTTAGATATTATGGAGATGAACAAGACCGGCTTGTCGCTATCGCATGTGGCGGCGCGTCAGGAGGTTCGTGATTTGCTTAAGACACTTAGAATCCCACTTCTGGATGAGCATATTAACAAGCAGCGTACGGATGAAGATGGTGCTAAGGAAGCTGCTAAAGAAGTAGCTAAAGAGTCAGTTCAGAATACATCTCCAGTTTCTACCGTAGCTCCGGCTCCGGTGATTGAGTCGGTAAGGGAATTAGAGGCTCTCGCTTCTTGAGCCTATTCAAATCTCGCTCTTTTGTTCTGTATATGCATAATTAAGTAACGCTATAGTTCGTTATCTTGTGCGGTTCGCTTAACTTCTGCAGTGTTTTGCTACTTTTCTGTATATTATTGCTAATTATCTGTAGCGTATTGCAGCGTTTTGTTGCTTTTGCTTTACATTTAATTTCAATATATTACCTAGTTATTACTGAATAAAATGGCGAATTTTTCTGTTTTTATGTTACTTTATGTGACATTTTTTTAACCAATTAACTTTTTTACGCGTAAGGCGTAAGGCGTAGTTCGTAGTTCGTAATTCGTAAAAAGCCTATACTATAAAAAGAAGGCAGGGAAGCGGGAGAGTCCGTCATTGCGAGCATTTTGATAAAAATGCGTGGCAATCCATAATTTTTGAAAGACTGGATTGCTATGAAAATCGAGTCCGAAAGACCGATTTTTCGCTGCGAAGCAAGCGTAACTCCAAATATAGTCATTTGAGAGTAAAAATCCCCAATTCTTGTCATTGCGAACGTAGTGAAGCAATCCAGTATTTTCAACATGTTTTGGCTTCTGGATTGCCA
>JBEBHV010000121.1:0-6094 GCA_040080715.1 Rickettsiales bacterium
AACTATGCCAGATCCAATTAAAAAAACATATGTTGAATTTATTCACCCTGGAGATTTCTTTAGCAAGTCAAGTATAAAAGAAATTCCTAGTAGGGATGCTAAAATAGAATTACCTGAAAGTGCATATGCATATCGGATGTTTGACCATGAAACTGTAGTAATAGGTGAAAAAAAATTTAGTACGGAACGTTATAATGTTTCTGGATTAAACTATGTTGATGGTGATGTGCTGTCAGTTGATGATGTAAAAAAAACAGTGCCTAATAACCGCGCCATTGTTTCAAATATGCAAATAAATAAATGGGATTATGTAGTTTGTGATCGTAGTGGAAATTTTCATTCGCTTAACAAGGGAGATAGTGTTACCAAAGGTGGAAAAACTATTTATCCTGATGAAAAAACATTCCCACCTGTACAAAAACAACGATAACTGTAATATCATATACCTGAAGAGCACTATGGATTCCTTCTGTATTTAATCTAATGGACATACTATTTGGTATTGCTATCTAGTGGTATATACAACCACTGGACAGCGCGTAAATTTCCCTTATAACTAACCACCATTCACCAACCACCGATCACTACATCACTATGCCTATAATCACCCTTCCTGATGGTTCAAAACGCGAATTTCCTAATCCTGTAACTGGCGCGGAGCTTGCCTTGAGCATTGGTGCTGGGCTTGCCAAAGCTGCATTGTGCGTACGTGTGGATGGCGAATTGCGCGATATTTACCTGCCAATAGAAAACGATGCCAATGTCCAGATAATCACCGCCAAAGACGCGGATGGGCTGGAATTAATCCGCCATGACACCGCGCATATTCTTGCAGAAGCAGTAAAAGAGCTGTTTCCGGAAACGCAAGTTACCATTGGCCCAGCGATTGAGAATGGTTTTTATTACGATTTCTCCCGCAAAACTCCATTCTCCAGTAATGATTTAGAGGCGATTGAAAAACGGATGAAGGAAATTGTAGCGCGCTCTGAGCCTATCCGCCGCGAGGAATGGGATCGTGATGAAGCAGTAAAATTCTTCAAATCCATAGGAGAACATTATAAGGCCGAGATTATTTCAGCAATTCCAGCCGACCAGAAAATTTCTCTATATCGCCAAGGAAACTTTATAGACCTTTGTCGCGGTCCACACGCTGACTCAACCGCCAAAATCGGTACTGGCTTTAAACTTCTTAAAGTTGCTGGTGCTTACTGGCGCGGCAATTCCAACAATGAAATGCTGCAACGAATTTACGGCACAGCCTGGGCTTCAGAAAAAGATCTTAAAAACTACCTGACCATGCTCGAGGAAGCGGAAAAACGCGACCACCGCAAACTCGGCAAAGAACTTGAGCTATTCCACATTGAAGAACACACACCCGGAATGGTTTTCTGGCATGATAAAGGCTGGACGCTATACCGCACCATTGAAAATTATATCCGCAACAAGATCCGCGCAAATGGCTATATCGAGGTAAAAACCCCAATATTGGTTGATCGCAGCTTATGGGAAGCTTCCGGACACTGGGAAAAATTCCACGAAAATATGTTTGTGAGCAATTCCGACGAAGAGCGCACAATGGCAGTAAAGCCGATGAATTGCCCCTGCCACGTGCAGATTTTCCGTCAGGGACTCAAAAGCTACCGCGATCTACCGCTACGCATGGCAGAATTTGGCACTTGCCACCGTAACGAACCATCCGGCAGCTTGCATGGCATCATGCGCATTCGCGGCTTCGTGCAGGATGACGCGCATATTTTCTGCACCGAAGACCAAATCACCTCTGAAACTGTAGCATTTTGCGATTTACTTAAAGATGTATATAAAACATTTGGTTTTACTCAGGTAAGCGTAAAATTTTCTGACAGACCAGCCAAACGCGCAGGCTCAGATGCAACTTGGGATAAAGCCGAAAACGCGCTGAAAGAAGCAGTAAATGCTGCCGGTCTGGAATGGACTTTGAATTCTGGTGAAGGTGCATTTTACGGGCCTAAACTGGAATTTGTGCTGCGAGATGCTATTGGTCGTGACTGGCAATGTGGCACGTTACAGGTTGACTTCGTACTCCCCGAACGCCTCGATGCTAATTATATTGCACCGGACGGTAGCAAACAACGCCCGGTAATGCTTCATCGTGCTATTCTCGGTTCTCTCGAACGCTTTATTGGCATTCTGATTGAAGAATATTCCGGTAAATTCCCAATCTGGCTTGCCCCTGTGCAAGTGGTTGTGGCAACCATCACCGAAGCAGCTGATGCTTATGCTTCAGAAATTTGCGAACTGTTAAAACAGGCTGGAATCCGCGCAGTACTCGACATTTCTAACAATAAAATTAATTACAAGGTACGCGAGCATTCTCTGCAAAAAGTTCCGGTAATGTTCGTGGTTGGGGCAAAAGAACAAGAAAACCGCAGCGTTTCCATCCGCAGGCTTGGCTCGGAACGGCAGGAGTTACAGGAGTTTGAGGATGCCAAGCACGCTTTATTGCTGGAAGCCGGAATACCGGATTAATGATTTATTTCTTGATTTCCTGAGGATTTCAGCTATTAGAATACGGCGCAATAAATTATTAACTTATTGCGAATATAATTGTTTTATTAATTTTTATTTTATTAATTTTTACAGGAGGACTGTTTGAATAAACTGTTGTTAGACTTAGCATGAGTCGCCAAGATGAACCACGCGTTAACCGCGAAATCACATCCACATCAATCCGCTTAGTAGACCAGAACGGTAACATGGTTGGTGTCGTATCCGTATCCGAAGGTATTTCCCTTGCCGAAAGAGCAGGGTTGGATTTAGTAGAAATTTCTCCTACAGCATCGCCACCAGTATGTAAAATTCTGGATTACGGTAAGTACCGTTATGAAATTCAGAAAAAGGCACACGAGGCTAAAAAGAAGCAGAAAGTCGTAGTTATAAAGGAAATAAAACTCCGACCAATGATTGACAAACACGATCTGGAAATAAAAATTCGCAATACACTATCTTTCCTTGAAGAAGGTGACAAAGTGCGTATCACTTTACGTTTCCGTGGTCGCGAGATGGATCACTCTGAGATAGGCATGAAGGTCATAAATCAGGTGCAAACAGCACTTGTTGAGCATGCAAAAATAGAGCAATCCCCGCGCATTGAAGGAAAACAAATTTCAATGTTGGTAGGACCCAAATAGTGAATAGTGGCTGGTGAATGGTGGATAAATAATTACTTAACCACTAGTCACTATCCACCATCCACTATTCACTAATTCTTCTTCTTGCTACCGGAAAAATCGCTCAAATCTTGAATGATGCGTAGTTTGATAGCATTGCGGTCAGATGCCGGAATACCATAGCGAATAGCCAGCAAAGAATAATCTTCATCAGAAAGATTAATTGGAATCTGCACTGCTTCCTGATGCGATACGGGAAGTTCTATAATGCGGCGCACTACATCAGACAAGCGCATTTCATTGCGTATTGCCTCATCAATCACATGATTAGCAACACGCAGGTCGCATTCCACCGCTTCATTATCCATACCGTTTACTGTTTTAGTCACTGTTTTAATCTCCTGTTTTAAATCTTTTAAATAGCCAGACGCATAATCAGCACCGGCAACGCCATTAGTCCCAAATTTAGCTTCACTTGTGGTTGATGTACTCATTTTGCTTTTCTCCTCGTCGTTATTTTTTATTATTTCTGTTATAGTTGTATCATGCTTTGCAATCACAGGTTCTAGCGGTGTTGGCTCAAGGTGCGGAAGTGGTATTACATCAAGCCTAACTGCTTTCCTTCTTGGAGAATCGAACCTGTCTTTATCGTAATCGGCTTCTATTTCTTTCTGTATAGCCTTCATTGTTTCGAGATTTTCTTCCTCGAATTTTTCTTCTTCCTTCTCTGTTTTTTCTGGTACGATCAGATCCGGCTCTGGCTGTTCATTAGCCGTCTCTTTTTCATCCAATTCTTTTATTTCTTTTTTATCAGTTATTTCGACAAAATCTGGGGTTTTATCATCCTTAACTTCCGATTTAAAATCCACCACTTGCGATTTACCGGAATAGGTAATCTCAGAAATATCGCTGGTACGACGATAAATGGTGGCATAAACATCAACACTCCCATCAAGATAGGATTCAATCTCTATAGCATGTTCATTGCTGTTACTGCCTAGTAAAGTATACTGGAATTCCTGACCGGAATGAGATCCATCACTGCCATCGCGGAAATCCGCCCTATGCAGAAACCCGCGCATACCCTGAATTTCACGCTTATAGCCACCAACCAGCCAGCCTTTTAATTCCGGCACATTATCTCGGCATTTAAAGGTGGTCACAGCTTCATCAGTGGTAACATTTTTTAATGCTTCACTATCGAATAGTTTATTCCTGTCACTTGGTAAAATTTTTCTGGAAATGGCAAGATATTGCTCGCCCTGCGCCTCAGCAACAATCATTGATACTTCAACATCTTTATCATTGCTAAGCACAAAAGATGTGAGGACATCTTGACCAAATTGATAGCTGTTAATAGCTGACACCGTCAACTTACGCCCATTAAGAGTGACCTGCGGCACATAACCAAAACCGATTACGCTACCGATCTGCAAATCTTTCAAGCTAAGTTTGGCTGGTTGCGCTGATTTTTTTACCGGTTTCCAGAAATCTGTAATTGCTTCCAACATATATAATACCCATTTTTATCACAGTTTATTAGTTTCTATTCCGCATAATCCTGGCCTTATCTCTCTGCCAGTCCCGTTGCTTTATAGTGTCACGCTTCTCATACTGTTTTTTACCCATTGCCAGTGCCAATTTTATTTTCGCCAAACCGCGGCTGTTGAAGTAGAGCGACAGCGGCACCAGCGTCACTCCTTTAACTTTTAATCTTCCGAGCAACTTGCGTATCTGTTTTTTATGCAGCAGCAACTTGCGCGGACGGTTGGTTTCGTGGTTAAAACGATTCCCACCAGCATATTCCGCGATATAGGCATTAAACAGCCATATCTCGCCATCTTTCTCGCCGGCATACGCATCAGTTATCTGAACCTTATTCGCCCGTAGCGATTTAACTTCAGTTCCTGTTAACACAATACCCGCTTCAAATTCTTCTTCAACAGAATATTCAAAACGCGCTTTGCGATTTTGCGCAACACTAGAGCTGGTTTTATTGCTACCGGAGCTTTTACCAGCTGTATTGTTTTTTACTGACTTTTTTCCTGACATGGAATCATTCCAACACGGCTACTAATAAAGATGAAAAAATCTTTTATAGCAAGCGCAAATTATTTAATATTTTTTCAATCTCTTTTTGTGACGATTCTGACACCCCAACTAAAGGCAGGCGCAGATTAGCAAGACACTTACCCATAAGAGATGCTGCATATTTAACCGGAGCAGGACTAGTCTCACAAAACAAAACAGAGTTTAACACAACCAGCCTATCATGCAAAGTCAGCGCACTGACATAATCTTTTTTCAAACATGCTTCCTGAACTTCCGCGCAAGCTTTCGGCATTATGTTGGAAGCAACCGAAATGCAGCCCTGCCCGCCAGAAACATTAAAGGCAACCGCCGTCATGTCTTCACCAGATAGCAGACAAAAATCTTTTTTTAATTTTGCCCTGAGAGTATATGGTCGAGCTAAATCCCCAGTTGCATCTTTAAGCCCAACAATATTAGGCAGTTCTGCCAGCCGCGCAATAGTCTCGTCTTTAATATCAACAATAGTTCGCCCCGGAACATTATATAAAATAATTGGTATATCCACAGCGTCGTTAATCGCTTTAAAATGCTGATACAAGCCTTCCTGATTCGGCTTATTGTAATATGGAGCAACCACCAGAACTGAGTCCGCCCCCGCCTTTTTAGCATGACGCGTAGTCATTATCGCTTCATCGGTCGAGTTTGATCCAGTTCCAGCCATAACAGGTATCCGCCCCCTCGCCACTTCCACGCATAAATCAATAACACGGTTATGTTCTTCATGGGTCAAGGTTGGCGATTCGCCAGTAGTTCCACAAGGGACAAGACCATGCACCCCCTGCTCTATCTGCCATTCTACAAATTTCTGGAATGCAGCTTCGTCCACAGTGCCTTTGGCAGTAAATGGGGTAATT
>JBEBHV010000122.1:0-6082 GCA_040080715.1 Rickettsiales bacterium
TATTGCCTCTTGAAGAAGCAACCGGCTATCAGCGTCTTATTGAAGAGTTCGATTATACCCAGGAAGAACTTGGTAATATCGTTGGCAAAAGCCGCAGCCATGTTACCAATCTTCTCCGACTGCTTTCGCTTCCTGATGAAATTAAAGCACTGCTTGATAATAGCGATTTATCTATGGGGCATGCCCGCGCCCTGATTGGTGTACCTAATAATATAGAGATTGCGGGGCAAATTGTGGCGCGTGGTCTTTCGGTACGTCAGGCAGAGGAGCTAAGCCGTCTGGCGCAGGGTAATCAAAAACGTACCAATTCTCGTTCACAGAATAAAAACATTCCGGTAGCAGCGCATTATCGTTCGACGGAGAACCGTGATCCGGATATACTGGCTCTGGAAGAAGCATTATCAGAAAATCTCGGTTTAAAAGTTGCCATTCATGACCGTGGACAGAGTGGGCAAATCGTCCTCACTTATGATTCCTTAAGCCAGCTTGATGAGATTTTACGCCGTCTGGGTGACGGGGTTTAGGGCGGTATAGTCGAGACCGAAAGTCCGTTTTTTCGCGCCATAGGCAGCGTATCTTCAAATAAGAACTGTAAGTTCTTATTTGGAATTACTATATTGGAAAAGTAAGAGCATGGTATTAAAAAATAAGTTAGACATAACTGATCAGGTTGAGCTTGCCAGAGCTGAGGAGAAAATTAGTAAGAAAAAAGCTAAGCAGCTTTTTGATACGGGAGAAATCAATAAGATTGAGGCCGGTACGTTCGCGGGACTTAAGCAGATTCATAGAATTTTGTTTGAAGATATTTATGACTTCGCAGGAAAAATCCGGGAAGTGAATATAGCCAAGGGTAATTTTCGTTTTGCGCCACTTATGTATTTGCAGCAGTCGCTGGAACATATCGATGGTATGGCTGGAGGCAGCTTCGATGAAATCATTGAAAAATATGTTGAAATGAATATCGCCCACCCTTTTAGGGAAGGTAATGGACGCGCAACGCGCATCTGGCTGGATGTAATGCTCAAGGCAAATATTCAAAAAGTGATTGATTGGAATCTGGTGGATAAGGAAGCGTATCTATCCGCCATGGAACGCAGCGTGGTGAAGGATATCGAAATCAAGCACCTACTCAAAGCTGCCCTGACCGATAAAATACATGATCGCGAAATCTTCATGAAGGGTATTGATGTCAGCTATTACTATGAGGGTTATAGCGAATTTAAGACCGATGAGCTTTAACAGATGTAAAGCTCTGGGGATAGCTTACTGAAATTTAAACCGCAGCGAACAACTTTGCGTGGTTCCCGGATTTAAGGCATAAGCACCGGAAGAAATACATCCGGCAACTGCTGAAACCGTTGTCCATGTTGAGAATTGACTTAAATCCTGGCTGCCATCAATAGCTATTATATTACCGCTATCCGGTAGACCATTATCAGTTTTTAGATCTATCTGATAAGCCTCGTTAGCGGTTATAGGATTACTTCCTGCTCCAACTCCACCGACACCAACAAAGCCGTTTATCGTTGTCAGTATGAAATAATTTTTCTTATCTCCTGGGGAATTTGCTTCTATAAATCCATTAGCTCCAATTTTTGCTGGAGGTAAAAATGCGCCAACGCCACTGGCTGCGATGACACCCGATTCCGCCCCGCAATTTAGTCCCATGCCATATTTTCCTTCAATAAGATTGGCATCAGTTAACTGGCGAAAAAATAAAAATGGTTCGCCTGATAAATGCGTTCTAGTCGGAGGAGACGTAACTGCGCCATTGCCCTGGGTTATGATACCATTATTATCGCCATAGCCATAATAACCAACATATGAACAGGAAACACGAAAAAGCCCAAAACCATAAGCTTCACTTTCTTTCATATCTCCGGGCAGGGCGTTATATTTTATTCGGAAAGTATTGGTTGCGGCGTTGAACTTTTCAATCTGGCTTATTTGCGCGCGGATTTCCGAGGATTTTATCAAATCTCTGCCGACCAGCACCCCACCAATAAGCAGACCAATTATTACAAGAACAATAGAAAGTTCAATAAGTGTAAAGCCGCTACGCATTTTAACTCGCTGAAATCCGGTAGCCGGAGCCACGCAAAGTCTGGATAAGGCTTTTGTCAAAACCTTTATCAATTTTCTGGCGCAGGCGGCTGATATGGACGTCAATAACATTGGTTTGCGGATCAAAATTATAATCCCAGACATTTTCAAGCAGCATGGTGCGGGTGACAACAGTGCCGTGATTACGCATTAAATATTCAAGCAGGGAAAATTCGCGAGCCTGCAGTTCGATGACTTTGCCACTGCGTTTTACGCTGCGACTCAGCAAATCCATTTCCAAATCCGCGCAGGTGAGGGTGGTTGTGGCTTTTTCTCCGGATTTACGGCGGGTGATAGCATCGAGCCGCGCCTGCAATTCCGAAAAAGAGTAAGGCTTTGCGAGGTAATCATCTGCCCCGACTTTCAGCCCCTTCACCCGTTCTTCAACCTTATCAAGTGCGGTTAGAAGTATAATTGGTGTCTGGTTGTCAGAGGCACGCAGAGTTTGTACGATGGTGATGCCATCCACTTCCGGTAGCATCCGGTCAATAATCATCGCGTCATAATGCTCGGTAGTTGCCATGAACAAACCATCCTTGCCGCTAACGCAATGATCGACCACATGCCCCTGCTCGCGCAAACCCTTAAGCAGGTACTTAGCTGATTCCTTATCGTCTTCTATCAGTAATATTTTCATGCAAAACCAATAATATATTATGTGGCAACTGTCTACTACCTTCCCATTTGCCGTCTGGTATCGGCAACCGAGGCTTCGACAAATTTACCTATCAGATTCATGCCTTTAGCCGCAAGATTCTTGAGCATATCCTTGGATTGTTCAAAAACCGCAAGCTGGGCGGTGGCAAATTCCATATGCGCTTTATCGATGGCTTTTATTTTATCATCTTTCTGTTTTACCAATCTTTTTAAATGCCCAAGCAGTTTCTTAATGTCCTCAGGATTTTTATGCTTTTTCTGTTGGATAAAAGTGGAAAGTATTATCCGCAGTTCTTTCTCTTCCAGATTCTGCGCCATGCTCGTTATGGTTTTGGCATCAGCCTTATTTTCCAATTCTCCGATTATCACGCTTATATCCTTGGCATTGTTATTAATTACCTCAGTACGTTCCTTATAATCACGATCAGCCATTGGTTTAAGCAGTGCTGAGAACATAATCGCGTAATGCTGGTAAAGCTCGGATATCCTTGCGCGGACTCCCCGATTGGCACTATCACTGGTGGAAATCAGGTCACCGTCCATATTCATAACCTCCTGCGAAGGCGATGAATTATCACCATCATTACGAAAGGAGGAAAGTGGCATTTTCTCAATATAACGCAGGCAGCGCATATCATATGACAGAAGCTCAACACTCAGGCGTTGGTGATATTGCCCGCCACCTGTAAAGGCGCGGATAGCATCGTGGAAATAATCAATGCGCGGACGCATATCGCCCTTGCCGGCAATCAGCTTGAATTTTTGTTCGATACTTGCTATTTCCAGATAAATTTCTGTTAGCAGGGCGATTATGGCTTGCTGGTCTTGTGATATATTCATTATTGCTACTTTGCTTCAATTACCGTTATGTTGCTCTACATAACGGTCTATCAATGTACGCAAAATGCGCTGGTATGGGACATTTGCTTTTTTTCCCTCTTTTTTCAGAAAATCAATACTTGAACGGGTAAATTCCGACGTAACTTTTACGGTATCAATTTTTCTTACCAATTGAGAAGGCGGAGGCAAAAAATCTTTTATGACTGTTAGATTGCCTTTTGGCTTATCATCAAAATTATTGCTGCTCTTTTTCATAAAATTTTCTCCATTTTCTCCAAATTCCCGCACCAATAATGCGGATTTTATTTCCCCTAATCGTAAACCTCACCGTTAAAATTCCTATAGGAGTTTTACCAATACAAAACAATCTTTCTTCCCTTTCTGAATGAGCGTCATCATTAGCAATGATGCGGTTTTTGTCGTAAAAGGCTTCTTGGGCATCTATAAAAGATACTCCATGTTGTTTCTGGTTTATAACGTCCTTTTCCCCATCCCATTCAAAATAATACTTTGTCATATAAAAAATTTACCATATATTTATATGTATATAACACCCATATAATATTACATATTCAGATATGTTTCAACTCTTATATTTTTAAGTCTTGCTAATTTAATATATATTATACAAATGCTTGAAAAGCCACTTGCCGTCTATATCCACTGGCCATTCTGCCTGTCCAAATGCCCATATTGTGACTTTAACAGCCATGTCCGCGAAAAAATAGAGCAGGAACGCTGGAAAAATGCCCTGCTGCGTGAACTTGCCTATATGCATAGCCATACTCCAGATTTTATTGTTTCCAGTATTTTTTTTGGTGGCGGCACGCCTTCCCTTATGCCAGCCGATACTGTGGAAGCACTGATTTCCCGCGTTGGTGAATTATGGAAAAATGGTGATGATATAGAAATCACACTGGAAGCGAACCCGACTTCAGTAGAGGCTGATAAATTCATTGCTTTTAGAGAAGCGGGGGTAAACCGCGTGTCGCTCGGGGTGCAGTCGCTGCGCGATAATGAGCTTAAATTCTTAGGGCGCGGACATAGTGCGCAGGAAGCTATCAGAGCTATCGAGCTGGCGAGGAAAACGTTCGAACGTTACAGCTTCGATTTGATCTATGCCCGCCCTAACCAGACACTTCAGGATTGGGATAATGAATTATCAGAGGCGTTGCAACTGGCAGGCGGTCATCTTTCGTTATATCAACTTACCATTGAGGAAAATACCGCCTTTCACCATGCTTATTCTAAAGGCGGGTTTATTCTACCTGATGAAGAATTATCAGAAGCTCTTTACAGGCTCACAGAAGAGAAAATGTGTTTGCATGGACTTGCACCCTATGAAGTATCAAACTATGCCCGCATTGGGCAAGAATCACGGCATAATTTAAGTTATTGGCGTGGGGATAGTTACATAGGGGTAGGAGCAGGGGCGCATGGGCGAATTAATGTGGATGGAAGGCGCGTTGCTACCCAGACTTTAAAAAGCCCGGAACGCTGGCTGGAAAATGTAGAAAAGAGTGGAAATGCGGTAGAGGTATGGCAGGAAATTACGCCTGAAACCTTCGTGGAAGAAAGAGTGATGATGGGGCTGCGTTTGCGAGATGGGATTAATTATAGGGATTTTAAAGAGCAAACTGGTTATGATTTAGGTGAGCATATAAATTTATCAAAACGCGATTTTTATATGGGGCAGGGGTTGCTCGCAGATGATAAAAACGCCATTAAAACGACACTGAAAGGGCGGTTGCTGTTGAACAAATTAACGGCAGAATTATTGTCATAACCCCTTCATTATGGTGTCATACCGCATTCCTTCTGTCACCCCGCATTTATTGCGGGGTCTGGGTAGTGGTAAGATTATGCCCTGATAGTTTGTAGGAATTCATCAATTCTCTGTTTTAACACGTCTGATTGCTGGTTCAGATTTTTTGCGGAGCTTAACACGCCTAATGCTGTTTCTCCGGTTTTTTCTGCGCCATCCTGAACGGAGGTCATATTCTGTGATATTTCCTGAGTTCCGCTTGAGGTGCGGGCAACATTATGAGCAATCTCAGTGGTTACTGCTGATTGTTCTTCAATCGCCGAGGCAACCGCCGAGGTACTCACAGATACCTGGTTAATAATCTCCAATATATCCATTACGGAATCTACAGAGGTTTTTGTCGCACCCTGCATTTCATTAATCTGCTGGGTGATTTCACCAGTCGCTTTGCCAACTTGATTTGCCAGATTTTTAACCTCGCTGGCAACTACCGCAAATCCTTTCCCTGCTTCACCGGCACGGGCAGATTCAATGGTGGCGTTCAGGGCAAGCAGGTTAATCTGCCCGGCAATACCGGTAATAACCTCAATAATCTGGGCAACGCTCATAGCTTTTTCTGAAAGCATGTTGATTGCGCCTTTTGCAAATTCAGCTTTGGCAGCTGCTTCACTGGCAATATTCTTTGATTTTTGAGTCTGTTCACTGATTTCTTTAATA
>JBEBHV010000123.1:0-6080 GCA_040080715.1 Rickettsiales bacterium
CTAAAATATCAAAAGAATACGCGGAGTTAACGCCGATTGTTGAAGTAATAAAAGAATATAGCGATGCCAAGAAATCCATCTATGAACTCGAGCAGATGGCGAAAGACCCTGCTTGTGATGCCGAGATGAAAAAAATGGCTGAGGAAGAATCTTACGGTCTTACCCAGAAACTCCCGGAAATGACGCGTAAGGTGCAGTTGTCCCTAATTCCTAAAGACGTTGCTGATGAGAAAAACGCTATTTTGGAAGTGCGCGCCGGAACTGGTGGTGATGAAGCCGCGTTGTTTGCCGCTGATTTATTTAATATGTATCAGCGTTACGCCCAGAAGCAGGGCTGGAAATTTGAAGTTATCTCCATTTCCGACGGCAGTGTCGGTGGTTATAAGGAAGCGCAGGCGGAAATCAGCGGTAAGAGCGTGTTCGCGCGGATGAAGTTTGAATCCGGTGTGCATCGTGTGCAGCGCGTGCCGGCCACGGAAACTCAAGGACGAATCCACACTTCGGCGGCAACGGTGGCGGTTTTGCCGGAAGCTGAGGAAGTTGATATTAAAATTGAAGATAAGGATTTGCGGATTGACGTTTTTCGTTCCAGCGGGCCCGGCGGTCAGTCAGTAAATACCACCGATTCGGCGGTGCGTATAGTGCATATTCCAACTGGCGTCACGGTGCAGCAGCAGGATGAAAAATCGCAGATTAAAAATAAGGCGAAAGCCCTTAAGGTTCTGCGTTCACGCCTCTATGAAATGGAGCGTGAAAAGCTGGCGGCGGCGCGCGCCAGCTCGCGCAAGGAGCAGGTTGGTTCGGGTGACAGGAGCGAGCGTATCCGCACTTATAATTTCCCACAAGGAAGGGTGTCCGACCACCGCATTAACCTTACCGCCTATAATATTGATCAGGTAATGAATGGTGAGTTAAATGAGTTTATAGAAGCACTTATCGCTGATGATCAGGCGCGTCAGCTATCGGAACTAAATTAAGGAGTTTAGAGTGCTGAGTGTTGAGTTTAGAGAAAGTAAGATAGAAAGTCTTATAGAGCTTGTGGTTTGGCAGCGAGCTATTGAACTAATTAAGTAATTAATAAAGGTAACTTATGAAAAAGAAAACCAACTCAGCACTCAGCACTCAGCACTCTATACTCGCAAAAGAAGCCCTCCGCTGGGCGGTGATGAAATTGCAGCAGGAACATATAGAATCTGCCTCTCTGGACGCTCGGGTATTGCTGGAATATGTTTTAGGGGTAAACCGCGAGCAATTGCTTTTTTCTCTTGAATTACCCATAACTACAGAGCAATATGACCGCTTCGCAGTTTTGGTTGCGAAAAGAGCAAAACGCCAGCCGGTTTCTAAAATTATTGGCAGACGCGAGTTCTGGGGTATCAATTTTGCGGTGAATGAAAATACCCTTGACCCGCGCCCTGATAGTGAGACGTTGGTAGAGTGTGTTCTGGAGCGTGTCCGCAACCGTGGCGATGCTTTTCGGATTCTGGATTTGGGAACTGGGACTGGTTGCTTACTTTTATCGCTCCTTTCGGAGTTGCCAGGGGCAACTGGTGTTGGAGTCGATTGCTCGGAAGACGCACTTTTGGTTGCTAAAGAAAACGCTATGACGTTAGGATTTACTGACAAAACGAACTTTGTGCTTGGGGATTGGTGTGGCAAGCTGGAAGGAAAATTTGATATTATACTTTCCAATCCTCCTTATATCCCGACCGTGGACATTTCCGTTCTGGAGCCGGAAGTTACAGAATTTGACCCGCTGTTGGCACTTGATGGTGGTGAGGATGGTTTGAATTGTTATCGAAAAATTATGAGTTCTCTAGCGCGTGTTTTAGCGAAAGATGGGTTTGCCGCTTTTGAAATTGGCATAGGGCAGCAAAGTGGTTTTACAAAAATAGCAACTGAAAATGGATTTGAAATTGCAGGGAGTAAAAATGATTTAGGTGGTATTACCAGATGCATTATTATTCAGAATAACTAATAATTATAATCATTAACTTTAGAAGGATAAGTGGAAAGTGAATTACCCAAGAAAAAAATCATCAGCGCAAGGTAGCGGTAGCTATAGCGGCAGCAATAACCAGCAACGTAATAAGCCACGTTTCTCGCATGGTGGCGGTGGTAGCAATCAGGGACACAGCCATAGTAATGGCGGTCGTCCGCGTAAAAATTATGGAGCGATGCGTGAGAAATATCTGGCTCAGGCGCGTGATGCTCTGGCATCTGGGGATCGTGTTCTTGCTGAAAACTATTTTCAGCACGCTGACCATTGTTTCCGTATGATTGCCGAAGATAACGCTTCTCGTCCACAGCGTGTACATGTACCACAAGAACAGCAAGTAGCGGAAGCTGCGCCGGAAGCAGTTGTTGAAGAAGATGACGCAATTTCTACTAATGTAAGTTCACTGCCGGCATTTCTAACGGCAAATTATGAGCCACCGAAGAAGGATGGTGAGCCGGTTGTTTCGCCGAATTGGGAAGAAGAGTAGGCTCAAGGCTCAAGGCTTAGGGCTTATGGCTTAAGCCTCAAGCCTTAAGCCTTACTAAAGCAAACACTCTCCAGCCTTCTCACACTTCTTAACCAACGTTGCGCTGATTAGCTGCATGAAGAACGGAATTTCCATGCGTAGCGGAATTAGCTTTTCATCGTCGCTGAAATAGATCGTCATGCTTGGTTCATTGGGGTCATAATCATCTTCTTCACTCTTGGTATAACCGGCAAGGAATTTACGCCTAGCATTTGCCATTATTGTTACCTGCTTCTTTCCAGCTATTTTAATGGTTTTCTTTCCAATTATTTTAAAATCGCCTTGGGTAAGCCTGCGACCATCATAGGAATTTATGCTAAATTCCATTTTTCCGGATTTTTGTGCGAGAGTAATCTCGCTACGCATCTGTAACAAAAAACTCATCAAGTCATATGCAGAATTTATATCATCTTCAGGCACAGCCGGACGCTTATCACGATTATCCGGTGGTTCAACAATCTGCTCACTTATTTTATTATCTTCATAAGTAAGTTTTACATGCCGCGCTTTTTTGCGGGTGAAATATCTGCTTTCATAAGTCCGGTCAGGATAAACGTAATTATTTCCAGTGGCGGTTAAAGTTGTGTGGCTGGAATGCTTTACAAACAATGCCATTATTCCTGAAGATCTTATATCGCAGGTAACATCTGCCTTATTTGCCTGTTGGTCAATTTCAATGCCGATTTTGCCAAAATTTACCCCTGACCAGTCAGCCTCATAATATAATTTTTCACTTATGGGAGTAAGGTTTTCTGCGGATATAGCGGGAGAAGTCATCAACATTGAAGCTAGCAGGATATTGATAAAAAGGCGATGCATAACTATATATAAACTATGTTTTTATAAATAACATTGAAAGGTATTATAAATATGAATTTTGAAAAATATACAGATAAATCACAAGCTTTAATTCAGGCGGCGCAGGTTTTGGGACTTAAGAACTCGCATCAACGCTTCACTCCAGAGCATATTCTGGCAGCGATGATGGAAGACCGCGAAAAGCTGGCGGATAAGCTTATTCGGGTTTGTGGCGGTGATGCTGGGCGCGTTGCCAAAGCTTCCGAAGATGCGTTGAAATCCATGCCAAAAGTTGAGGGCAGCGGGGCAGGGGGGCTTTATGCTGCGCCTGAAATTGTCAAAGTTTTTTCTTCTGCCGAAGAGCTTTCCAAAAAAGCTGGTGATGAATATGTAACCGTGGAAAGGCTTCTGCAGGCATTGTCGCTGGCGGATGGCACGCCAAGTGCAAAAATCTTAAAAGATAGCGGCGTTACCCCGCAAAAACTCAATACTGCCATAAATGATATGCGTAAAGGTCGGGTGGCAAGTTCTGCTAATGCTGAGGAGGGGTTTGAGGCACTTAAAAAATATACCAAAGATTTTACCGAGCTTGCTAAGGACGGAAAGTTAGATCCAGTAATAGGTCGTGATGAAGAAATCCGCCGTACTATGCAGGTTTTGTCGCGTCGTACCAAGAATAACCCAGTGCTTATTGGTGAGCCGGGAGTTGGTAAAACCGCAATTATCGAAGGTCTGGCGCAGCGCATGGTGGCGGGTGACGTTCCCGAAACGCTACGCGACAAACGTTTGTTGTCACTGGATTTAGGTGCGCTGGTGGCGGGAGCAAAATTCCGTGGCGAATTTGAAGAACGCCTGAAATCAGTGTTAAATGAAATTGCTGCCAGTGAGGGCGATGTAGTGCTGTTTATCGATGAATTGCACACTCTGGTTGGGGCAGGGAAGGCGGAAGGTTCAATGGATGCTTCCAACCTGCTGAAACCGGCTTTGGCACGTGGGGATCTGCACTGTGTGGGAGCAACCACGCTGGACGAATACCGCAAATATATTGAAAAAGACGCAGCTCTGGCGCGGCGTTTCCAGTCAATTTTTGTAGCGCAGCCAACGGTGGAGGATACAATCTCGATTTTACGCGGGCTTAAGGAAAAATATGAACTTCATCATGGGATACGGATTAATGATGCTGCCATTGTCGCTGCAGCAACCCTTTCTGACCGCTATATTTCCGATCGTTTCCTGCCTGACAAAGCCATTGATTTAATGGACGAGGCTGCTGCAAGGTTGCGGATGGAGGTTGACAGCAAGCCTGAGGAATTAGATGAACTGGACAGGCGCGTCATGCAGCTTAAAATTGAGCGTGAAGCCCTGAAAAAAGAAATCGATAATGCCTCTAAAGAACGTTTGCTCAAGCTCAATAAAGAACTGGATGGTTTGGAAAAGCAAAGCGCGGATTTATCTTCAAGCTGGCAGGCGGAAAAATCGCAGCGCGTAAGTGTGCAGAAACTCAAAGAACAAATTGAACAGGCTCAGCATGAACGTGATATTGCCCAGAGAAACGGCGATTTAGCTAAGGCTGGCGAGATTGTGTACGGAGTGATTCCAAAACTGACCGAACAGCTTAAAAAAGCTGAAAGTGAGGCGCAGGACGGTATGGTAAAAGAGGCGGTAACTGAGGCAGATATTGCCGCGATTGTTTCCCGCTGGACTGGTGTCCCCGTGGAAAAAATGTTGGAAGGTGAACGCGCAAAACTCCTTAAAATGGAAGATAATCTGCGTAAGCGCGTTGTTGGGCAGGAGGAGGCACTGCTTGCCGTTTCCAATGCGGTGCGTCGTGCCCGCTCTGGTTTGCAAGATCCTTCGCGTCCGCTTGGTTCATTCTTATTCCTTGGGCCAACTGGTGTCGGAAAGACCGAGCTTACCAAAGCTCTTGCCGAATTTATTTTTGATGATGAATCGGCGTTACTGCGTATCGACATGTCAGAATTCATGGAAAAACATGCGGTGGCACGCTTAATTGGTGCGCCTCCAGGCTATGTCGGTTATGAGGAAGGCGGGGTTATAACCGAGGCTGTCCGCCGTCGTCCCTATCAAGTTATCTTATTTGATGAGGTGGAAAAAGCGCATCCTGATGTGTTTAATATCTTGTTGCAGGTGCTGGATGATGGTCGTTTGACTGACGGGCAGGGGCGCACGGTTGATTTCCGCAATACTATGATTATTCTAACCTCCAATTTAGGTTCGGAATTCCTTGCAGATAGTAAGGAGAAGGAAATTTCTAGCAAAACCCGCGAACTGGTGATGAATATTGTACGCAGTTCATTCCGTCCGGAATTCCTCAACCGCCTCGATGAAATTATTTTGTTCGGGCGTTTGCAGAAGGAGCATATGGCGGAAATTGTCGATATTCAGATTGCACGCCTAGCGAAACGATTAGAGGAAAAACATATAACCCTTACCTTGGATAAAAAGGCGAAGGATTTTCTGGCGGAAACTGGCTATGATCCAATGTATGGTGCGCGTCCACTAAAGCGTATTATCCAAAAAGAATTGCAGGACAAGCTGGCAAGCGCGCTGCTTGCCGGACGTATATCAGATGGGCAGAATGTGCAGGTTACAGGCTGGGAAGGTGGTCTGAAGGTGAACTCAAGTTCGATCTGACAACACTACCGTCCGGTTAAGTATCGAATAGATTCAGCTGTTTAGCAAGACACAAGTTTTAGTTTTGGGTATTATCGGCGTAGAGGTCGCAGGAAAGCTCGA
>JBEBHV010000315.1:0-1245 GCA_040080715.1 Rickettsiales bacterium
ATGATCCTGCTGCAATATAACGGACAATCTGTTAAGAGTTAATCAGTAACTTTTAAGGAGATTGTATTATGAAGGAAACGCGAAGAAAATACACGGAAGAATTCAAACGTGAGGCTGTTGCATTGGTTACTGAGCATGGCTACAGTTATAGTGCTGCGGGACAGAGTTTGGATGTTAATCCGCATTTATTGTCAAAGTGGCGTAAAGCACTTGCAAAACAGGGTTCTATATCGCTTAAGAATGACCCTCTGCACTGCAGATTACGCGAGTTGGAGGCAGAGAATCGTCGTTTGCGGATGGAGCGCGAAATATTAAAAAAAGCGGCGACCTTTTTTGCAAAGGAAAGCATGTGAGATATGAATTTATCAAAATGCATAAAAAGGTCTATCCCGTGACGTTCATGTGCGGCATTTTCAGGGTTTCAAGCAGTGGATTTTATGATTGGTTGCAGCGTGATTTCAGCCAGAACAGGCTTGCCAATGACAATCTTGATTGCAATATCATCAATATTTATGAGCAACACAAAAAGCGTTATGGCTCACCTCGCATTCATAAAGAACTTGTGGAATCTGGTAAAGTTCTCAGCCGTCAGCGCGTTGCTAGGCGCATGCAGAGGCTTGGTTTGAGGGCTGTGCAATCGCGTAAATTCAAGGTGACGACAGATAGTAATCACGACAAACCAGTGGCTAAAAACCTGCTGCAACAAGACTTCCACGCCAACCATCCAAACCAAAAATGGGTGGCGGATATTACCTATATTCCAACCAAGGAGGGCTGGCTGTATCTGTCTGTGGTTATGGATTTATACTCCCGCGCCGTGATCGGTTGGTCGATGGGAAAATACATTGACAAGCAGTTGGTTTGCAGTGCTTTAACGATGGCTCTGTTCCGTCGGAAGTTCCCAAAAGGTGTGATTGTGCATAGCGATCGCGGTAGTCAATATTGCTCAACACAATATCAGAATATGCTGCTTAATAACGCGCTGAAATGCAGCATGAGTGGCAAAGGATGCTGTTATGACAACGCTGCTATGGAAAGTTTTTTCCATAGCCTAAAAGTCGAATTGGTGCACCGAATTAATTACAAAACAAGAATGGAGGCTAAAAATGATATCTTTCAATATATCGAAACTTATTATAACCTGAAAAGACGACACTCAGCTAACGACTTTCAAGCACCTTTCGTGTTTGAAAAAATGAATCAAAATGTTCTTAGCAAGTTGTCCGAAAAAATGTAGCAGGATCA
>JBEBHV010000316.1:0-1231 GCA_040080715.1 Rickettsiales bacterium
GAGATAAACTATGGCAATTACTATGGGGATTAAGGTTGATGAAGAGATACGTAATCGCCTTAAACTGCTTGGTGAGTCCAAACGCCGCTCACCGCATTGGCTGATGAAAGAAGCCATTTGTAAATATCTCGATCATGAAGAAGAGCTTGAAAGGCGCAATCAAGAAGCTGGTGAATCTTGGCAACAATACCAGAAAACCGGGGAATTTGTTAGCAACAAAGATATGGTTGCGTGGCTGGATACATGGGGGACAAATAAAGAGAAGCAATGTCCCAAAATAACAAAATAACATTAATCTGGACTGTCGCAGCTACAGCTGATGTAATCAGGCTTCGTGAATTTATAGAACCGCACAATAAAAAAAGCGCGGAACGTGCAGCAGATACACTTAAAAAAGCAGCCGCAACTTTGCTTGATTATCCACAAATAGGAAAACCCATAGAAAATAAAGACGAGCGGGAATTCCCTGTTTCTTTTGGTAAAAAATGGTATGTAATCCGCTATAAAATACATGGCAATATTATAGCAATACTCCGAATCTGGCATAGACTGGAAGACAAATAAACAATGAAAACCCTTGACACACTGATCCGCCTGCACAAGCGCACACTTGATGAATTGCGCCGCAATATGGTGTCGTTGGAAAATCAGAAAAGCCAGTTGCAACAGGCAATAGTGAATCTGCAAAAAGACCTTGATAAAGAAATGCTGCTTGCTGGCGAACAGCCGGAAATGTCGCATTTTTTTGGCGAGTTTGCCAAAAGGATAAAAAACCGTCAGGATAATCTGCGCGATGAGATTCGTTCCCTTGACGTGAAAATAACTGAGCTTAACGGCAAAATTTTTGAAGCCTTCGCCGAACTGAAAAAATATGAAATCGCCAGGGAAAATGCGAAACAGCGCGCGCGCGAAGCCGAAAACCGCAAGGAAACTATAATGCTAGATGAAATCGCCGCCCAGCAATTCCTGAAAAAGCAGTCAGAGGGATAGAATATAGCTAAAAAGCATTACCGCGACCTATATCCAGGCTGGTTTTCTCTTTTCGGATGGTATGCATTATTTAACTTAGAAAGTATTTGGTAATTTTCAATATCTATGAATTTTAGTGCTTTATTTTTAAATTCATCAATATTGTATTCCGCTAAAGTTGAATTTTTACTATCTTGCCTTTCCTTTGCATTTTTTTCTCTCGAGTCATCCCCATATACAAAATCAAGGCATTGATCTATAT
>JBEBHV010000124.1:0-6016 GCA_040080715.1 Rickettsiales bacterium
CATTTACGCTCTGCAACTGAACTATAATATTTTTAACATCATTTTCTATTTTTCTAAATATATTCATTCTTCTCTCTTTAAATTCCGGCAGGGCGTAATACTGCGTCATTGCGACTGCGAGCCGAAGGCGTGGCAGGAAGCAATCCAGTCCTGCATTATTTATGGATTGCCACGGTCACTATACTCCCTCGCAATGACGAATTACGGTGATAACTTATAAATATTCTTTTTCAATAAAGCCAATTTTTTCTAATATTCTTCCAATTATATGGGCAAGTGTAACATAACAATAACCTACAGGAATAGAAAGAAGGCATGTAACCAGCATCATCAGAAACATATCAATGCCAGGTGGAGATATATTGGAAAGCATGATACCAAGAATGAAGCCAACAGCATAAAACGGTATAAAATAGAATGGGGCCAAATAGCTGAATTCCTGTAATTCCTTAGCCACAGCTCCTCGATATTTAAACAGCGACCACACCATAAATATAACATATTGAATTATCCCAAATACCACCAAATAAAAAAGAATCGGCATTCCTTCCTTATTGGTCTCTGGTAATGGGAAAAATAAAAATGGTGGGAAAACAAGCGGAAATAGCAATGCCAGATAGTAATACTGGCGCAGACTTATGGTTATTCTTTTTGCTTTACCGAGCTTTTCTTTTCTTTTCATTATCGCCCCAGCCAGCTTCTAGCCTGCACATCAAACACCCGCCGATATTCATCAAGGGCGAAACGATCAGTCATTCCGGCGATGAAATCCGCAACGACTTCTGCCGTTTTTATAGTAGCTTTTCCATCTGTAATATTGCGCCATGCATCAGGCAGGCATTCCGGCTCATTCAGGAAAAATTCAAATAAATCCTTAACCACCCTGCCCGCCTTACTCGCCATGCGGTTTACCTTATAATGGCGATACATATTACTCATCAGAAATTTTTGCAGTTGCTTATTAGTTTCCTGCATTTCCGGAGAAAAGAAAACCAGAGTTTTTCCAAGATTCCTAATGTCGCCCACAGTTTTTATTTTATATTTCTCAATATTACTACGCGTTTGGGAAATTAAATCCGTAACCATCCGGTTTATTAAACGCCGTATCGCTTCATGCGTAAGACGTGGATTATCAATATCTGGATATTTTTTCTTCACCTCATAGAAAATTCTGGCAATCGGTGGAACTTCGTCCAGTTGTTCAACCGAAAGCAAACCCGCCCGCAGACCATCATCAATATCATGGTTATTATAAGCAATATCATCTGCCAGAGACGCAACCTGCGCCTCACCGCTGGCATAACTAGCAAGCTCAAGGTCATGACGGTTGTTATATTCCGCCAGTTCACGCGGCGCATTTTTCACTGGACCATTATGTTTGGCAATTCCTTCAAGCGTTTCCCATGTCAAATTCAACCCATCAAATGCTGCGTATCTATGCTCAAGTTTGGTCAGGATTTTGATGGTATGGGCGTTATGGTCAAACCCGCCATATGGCTTCATAACTTCACTAAGGGCATCCTCCCCGGCATGCCCAAACGGCGTATGCCCAAGGTCATGCGCCAGTGCCAAAGCTTCTCCTAAATCTTCATTCAGCCCGAGCGAACGGCACATTGAACGCGCCAGTTGCGACACTTCAAGGCTATGGGTAAGGCGCGTGCGGTAATGATCCCCCTCATGATTCACAAAAACCTGGGTTTTATATTCCAGCCTGCGAAAAGCGGTTGAATGGATGATTCGGTCGCGGTCACGCTGGAAAATTGAGCGTGAGCTGCTCTCATCCTCAACATAAAACCGCCCCCGGCTGGCATCTGGATGGCAGGCATAAGGTGCTAAATTAATTGAATGATTGTTCATAGGCTTTTGAAAATAAACAATTTCATATCATATGGCAAGATATAATAATTGGATTTTATTTAATCTGCTGGTAGGTTCTTTATTTATTTCATTTAAACCGCTCTTGCAAATTTTCTGCTCTTGCCCCATATTATCCTTATGGAAACATCATCACAATCTGCCTCAAGTTTTTCTCTGACACCAAGTGCGGCAGAGCGCATCAATGTACTAAAATCCAAGGAAAATAATTCTAACCTGCGTTTTCGCGTCAGCGTTAAAGGTGGTGGCTGCTCCGGTTTTCAATATGAATTCTTTCTGGATGACAAACAACCTGATGCTTCTGACATAATAATTTCTGCCTCCGGTGCCGAAGCCGTGATTGATGATGTATCTATCGGTTTGCTTTCCGGTTCGGTGCTGGATTATACCGAGGATCTGGCGCATGCCGGATTTTCAATAAAAAATCCGCAGGCAACAGCAAGCTGCGGTTGCGGCAATAGTTTCTCCATTAATTTATGAGTATCTCCATAGCCACGTGGAATGTAAACTCAATCCGTTCGCGCCTGCCGCATTTGCTTGATTGGTTACGCAACGACAAACCGGAAATAGTCCTGCTGCAGGAACTCAAATGCACTGATGATGTTTTTCCGGCAATGGAAATTGAAGAGCTTGGCTACAACATCGCCATCTACGGCGAAAAAACCTATAACGGCGTTGCCATACTTTCCAAATTTCCAATCAATGATATTGTACGCGGTCTGCCTGACAATAGCGACGATGCCCACGCCAGATATATAGAAGCAGTGGTGAGTCTACCCAAAACAGCAATCAGGGTTGCTTCGGTTTATGTCCCCAATGGGCAGGATATTTCTTCCGATAAATTTGCGTATAAGCTGCGCTTTTTAGAAAAACTATATGCCCACATAAAAACCCTGCTTTCCTATGAAGAAATACTGGTTATTGGCGGTGATTATAACATCGCACCGGAAGATATAGACGTACATGATACCAAGCTATGGGAAGGTAGCGTTCTTACTCATGATGAAGTTCGTAAATATTTCCGCAAAATAACCAACCTTGGAATTTACGATGCCTGTCGTGTTTTAAACCCGACTGGCAAACCTGAATATAGCTGGTGGGATTATCGCGCCAATGCCCTCGCCTCCGATAATGGTCTTCGAATCGACCATTTGCTACTTTCTCCGCAAGCTGCTGACCGGATTTCTACATACCATGTAAAGAAAGATATTCGTGAGTTGGAAAAAGCCTCAGACCACGCGCCCGTGGTTATCAGTTTTAGTTAATAGGTAAGTCGTATCGAGATTGCAGTGAATCACCATCCGGTTGGAACATTGCCAACTGCAACCTTCACATTGTTGCGCCCACTATTCTTAGCGATGTATAACGCTTCATCTGCCCGCTTAATAAATTTTTCTGCGGTGTCTCCCTCTCCTGTCAGGTTTGCGATACCAATGCTGACTGTAAGGTTAATTGTATTTCTGCTATCATCTATGACAAAAAGAGTCTTCTCAACCAACTCCCGCATACGATTTGCTACACCGAGGGCAGAAGTTGGATCTGTTTCTGGCATGAGCATTACAAACTCTTCTCCACCAAAACGCGCCGGCAAATCTGTGGCTCGCGCTGCTCTGGTTATTATTGCAGCAAGCTGTTTTAAAACCATATCCCCAGCGTCATGACCATATGTATCATTTACATTTTTAAAATGATCCATATCCATAATTATCAACGCGAGTTTTTTTGAACTTTTTGTTGCCTGTTTGATCATATTGCCCAAGTGGGCATTTAAATAATGCCTGTTATAAAGACCAGTTAAACCATCAGTAAGTGCCATTGATACACTTTTCTGATATTGAGCTTTCAGTTCATCCTGATAAAACTTACGATGAAGCTGGGTGCGTATACGAACAGCCATTTCATTTTTATCAACCGGCACGGTTAGATAATCATTGATACCCATTTCCAGAGCCTTAAGCATAATATGACGTTCGTCTTCATCAACAAACACTATTATAGGAACATGCCGTGTTTCTTCCTGACTTTTTATGTATGAAGCAAGGCGGAGACCATCCATTCCGGCAAGTAAGGTACTAACAATAATTACGTCGAAATCACCATTTTTTGCTGTTTCCAAAGCCAGTTCAGGGTCTTCTACCAGAGTTGTTTTATATTTCTCGTCAAGCTTTGCCAGAACCTGTTTAGATTGAACGCTATCATCATCAACCAAAAGTATTTTCGCACCAGTAACATCAGCAATAAAATCACTTTTCTGTTCCGAATCAATACCCATCTGGATGCCTGTCATATTACGCAAGCGCAGCTCATCCAGTAAAGTTTTTATTCGAATTAAAGATTTTACGCGGGCAAATAACGACACATCATTTATAGGCTTGGTGATAAAATCATCAGCTCCAGATTCCAGACCTTTCAAGCGGTCAGATTTTTCTGAAAGTGCCGTAACCATAACTACGGGTATATGTGCAATCTCAGGGTCAGTTTTGAGTTTCATACAGGTTTCAAAACCATCCATACCAGGCATCATAACATCAAGTAAAATCAAATCAGGTTTAAATTTTTTGGCTTTTTCAAGTGCTTCAAACCCATCAACTGCAGTGATAACTTTATAGTAATCACTAATCAGCTTTGCTTCTAATAATTTTACGTTTGCCGGAACGTCATCAACTACTAATATCTGAGCTGTCATAAAATTTTACAACACTTCCTTTTCGCCCAGAAACCTTCTTACGGTGTTAAGAAATGGTTGGATAGAGATAGGTTTAGAGATATACGCCTCACATCCTGCGGATAAGATTTTTTCTTCGTCGTCTTTCATCGCAAAAGCGGTAACCGCTATTATGGGAATGTTACTTATTGATTCATCCGCTTTCAGTCTACGAGTAACATCCAGCCCTGAAATTTCCGGTAACTGTATATCCATTAGCACAAGATCCGGACGCTCATTGCGAGTAAGCATAATAGCTTCGAGACCATCTTTTGTTTCTAGGGTTTCATAGCCATGTGCTGCCAGAAGATCCCTAAACAATTTGAGATTCAGGTCGTTGTCCTCAACAATCAATATTCTTTTTTTCATATCCTGTATAAGCGAAATGATTCCCGATATGTAATTGTTACATCCAAAGACTTAACAAACCACTAACTTGAAGAATTTTTATGAAAAAAATAATATAATTATATATATTAATTAATATATTAACATATTTTAAATGTTATGGAGTCGGCAATGTTGCCACCATAGACGGTTTTTTGTTAATAAAATCAAGCCATTCAGCTAGATTTTTATTATCGTCGCGCCATTTAATATGAGGCATCCGGAAATCGATATAAGCTAGTGCAATAGCTGTATTAATTGTTCCAATATTCCAAATATCTTTATCAAAATTATTACCGGAAATAAATGAAATGGTGCGTTTTATAGAATTTTCCTTACGTTCCACCAAAAATTGATAACGTTTTTCTTCTGGTTTGCGCCCTTCCATAACATAGGCAACTGCCTCATCCATAATCCCGCTAGCAAGTGCAGCAAGGTTCAATACTTCAAAACGACTGGTATTATCAGTTGGAAATAATGGATTGTCGTTTGATAAAGAATCCAGATATTCACAAATAACTGGGCTCTCGCAAAGTGATTTGCCATTATCCAGTAACAATGTGGGAACTTTACCAAGAGGATTTGCCGCTATAAGCTCCGGTGGATTATCTGCTGGCATAAGCGAAACCAACTCCACCTTATCCTGCAATCCCTTCTCCAGAATTACAATTCTGCATTTACGGGCATATGGAGAATTGGGGGAGTAGAAGAGTTTTGAGTAATGAGTGCTGAGTGCTGAGATATTTTTATCCATAAAATGTTCGTAATATCTATTCTATAAAATAACTAAAAAGCCTTAATTAGTAAGCTGATAATAACCAATAGTAAGAATAATGAAATGCAAAGAGCAATAAAACTACAAGCATAAGCAATAGCTTTATCAAATAATTTAATAGCTTTTGTTTTTGGTAAGATCGCAATAAATTTATTACTCACATCATAATAATTAAGAATAGCAGGAATTGCCAAAATTAACGGCCATATATTAACCATAAAAATAACAGCAAGTGCAACACCTGTGCGGTCGTTGAACGCCATCACAATCAAAGG
>JBEBHV010000125.1:0-5987 GCA_040080715.1 Rickettsiales bacterium
TGTTGGTTCAGCAGCTTCACTGACACAAATATCGGATGCATTCGGTTTGCCTGTGGATTTAATACGCACTGGTGCAGGCACAGTGGTTGGTGGCAATGATGCTGATCTATTCTATCTCGGTGCTGGCAATCAAACAGTTCAAGGTGGTCTTGGACCGGACACTTATGTTGTCGGCAAAAACTTTGGACATGATGTGATTGACGATGTTGAAGCACCACTTAGCGGCAGTCCGGATAGCCTGCGTTTTGCACATCTCAACTCTAATCAAGTTAGTATGGTGCGCGATGGTCTGGATTTGGTGATTACCCAGATTGGAACAGCAAATGACATACGCATTATCGGGCAATTCGCCGGTCAGCGTTCTGGTTTTGGTTTCAGCGGTCTTGATCCTGATCACGGTGTGCAGGAAATTATATTTGCCAGTGGTGAGGTGTGGGACAAAATTGATATTGCCAAAGCTGTTTCCAGACATACGGATGGTAATGATGTAATCAATGGCACTGATACTATTGATTTCCTTGATGGTGGCAAAGGTAATGACACTCTGAATGGTGGCGGCGAAGGTGATATTTATTCCTTTGGCAAAGGCGATGGGCAGGATATTGTATATGACAATATTGTATATGTAGGAGTTGATACGCCAGATATATTGCAGTTCAAAGCTGGTCTTACTCTTGATATGGTAACTTTCACACGTCAGGGGACATCAAATGATCTGGTCATTAAAATAAATGGCACCAGTGAACAGGTCACAGTTAAGGATCAGTTTTATGCATTATACACTGGGGTGCTAGGCACACAGTGGGTTAGCCGCATTGAAGGTTTTGCTTTCGATGATGGAACAACCGTATCCTGGGACAGAGTTATGGATATGGTTATTAACTCAGCGGAAACTGCCGGTAACGATACTATTTACGGTTTTTCACGTACTGACGTATTTAACGGTAGTGCAGGAGATGATTACTATTCAGGTGGTGAAGATGGGGATCTCTATACTATGGGGCTGGGATTTGGGCATGATACCATTGAGGATGGCAGAACCAATCTTTACAGCGGCAATAATGACACGCTGCAATTCCTCGCCGGGGTTGATCCAACGAAAGTTGTGTGGTCACGCGGTGCAGATTATGAACACCGCGATGATTTAACATTAACTCTTGAAGATGGCAGTAGCGTTACTATTAAGCAACAATTCTTCCTGCTGTCAGTATTTGATATGGATATCAACCGCATTGAATTTGTTGATTTTGCCGATGGCACGCAGTGGACATATCAGTATATCAAACAACACCTGCTAGATATTACCTCAACTGCTGGCAACGATACTATCAACGGATATTTATTCTCGGATGACACGATAAATGGTGGTGATGGTGATGATTATATCGACGGGCTAAGTGGCACCGATACAATCATAGGCGGGAAAGGAAATGATATATTAGCTAATGATGGCCAGTTAAATGATACTGGCAATACCACTTATATCCATAACCTTGGTGATGGGATTGACACTATAAGGGAAGGTGGTTTTGCTGGAACTGATACACTAAAACTTACCGGAGCTTCTTTAACTTCAACAGGTGTAACAGTTACCCGCTCTGCCGACCTTATGTCAGCAACATTAAGCTTTGCTGGTGTAACAGATAAAATTATCCTTGATAATCAATTCGGGCCATATGGTGCCGGCGTTGAAAACATTACCTTCAGCAACGGTGTGACATGGACCAAAGATGATTTGCAGAAGAAATATCTGACTAGCGTTTCTACCGCTGGAAATGATACAATTTACGGCTTTGGCAGCAACATAAACCACGGCGTGAATGATATTATCACTGGCGGCAAGGGTGATGATTTTATGGCAGGGTTAATGGGGGATGATACTTATATCCATAATCAGGGTGATGGAATTGATACGATTGACGATGGTGGCTGGGGTGGCAATGATACGCTGAAACTGACTGGAGCGGCTCTTACTTCAACTAATGTTGTGCTTACGCGTTCAGCCAGTGATCTAAATTCCATTACCTTAGGTTTTGCTGGTGTCACTGACAAAATTATACTTAAAAATGAATTTTCTTCACCATCTCCTATTCTGAATATTATTTTCAGTAATGGCGTCACTTGGCGCGTTGCTGATTTGCAGGCTAATTACCTTGCCAAAGCTTATACCACGGGTAATGATACTATATATGGTTTTGGCACTTTTCAATTAGGTGTTGACGATGTTATCACTGGTGGCAAAGGTGATGATTATATGAATGGATTTTATGGAAACGATACATATATACATAACCAAGGAGATGGAGTTGATACTATTGATGAAGGTGGCGGATTTGGCAATGATACGCTTAAACTGACTGGTTCTGCCCTAACTTCAACAAATTTTATGCTTACAGCTACTGGAACGAATTTAGTTGACGCAGCACTCACTTTTGCTGGCGTTACTGATAAAATCAATATTACCAACCAACTTCATCCATCTCTTGGATACGGTGTTGAGAATTTTATATTCTCTGATGGAGTTACACTAAATAGAAGTGATTTAATGTTTGGCTCTGCTGTCAACGATACTATTACAGGAAATAACAACAATAATTTCCTATTTGGTTTTGCAGGAAATGATACGCTTTCTGGTGGTGCTGGCAATGATACTCTGAATGGCGGTGCCGGAGCAGACAAACTTGATGGTGGTACTGGGACAGATACAGCTTCGTATATGGATTCAAATGCCGCAGTGAATGTAAATCTCGGAATCACCACCGCTCAATCTGGAGGTTATGCTGCTGGCGATACGCTGGTTAGCATCGAAAATATTATTGGTTCAGCTTATAATGACATACTGACTGGAAGTTCTGTAGCTAATATCATCACTGGCGGAGCTGGTGCTGATAAGATTGATGGCAGTACAGGAACCGATACAGTTTCCTATGTAACTTCTGCGGCAGGGGTGAATGTAAATCTTGGAGTTACTACAGCTCAAGCAGGTGGTGATGCGGCGGGTGATACCCTCATAAGCATAGAAAACATTATCGGTACACCATTAAACGACACTTTCATCAGCAGCTCAGTTGCTAATAAGATTGATGGTGGGTTGGGGATTGATAGCGTGTCTTATGCCTCGTCCACTGCTGCGGTTGCAGTAAATTTAGGCGTTACTACCGCTCAGTCTGGTGGCTATGCTGCTGGTGACACTTTGTTTAGCATCGAAAACCTCATTGGTTCAAATTATAACGACACTCTAACTGGTAGCTCTGGAAACAACACCATCACAGGCGGAGCCGGAGCCGATAAGATTGATGGTGCTGCTGGAGTTGATACGGTTTCCTATGCTGGTTCTAATGCTGCGGTTAATGTAAACCTTGCCGTTACTACAGCACAAGTTGGTGGTCATGCAGCTGGCGATACCCTCTTCAACATTGAGAACATCATCGGCTCATCCTACAGCGATACGCTAAAGGGTACTTCCATCGCCAATATCATAAATGGTGGAACTGGCAATGATAAAATGACTGGCGGTTCTGGTGCAGATATATTCAAGTTCAGCGCGGTTACTGATTCAGGAAAAGCAGCAGGTGCGCGTGATATCATTACTGATTTCGTTAAAGGCACTGATAAAATCGACCTTGCTGATTTTGCCGGAAGCTTTACCTTCAAAGGTACTGGTGCTTTGGGTGGTTCAGTAGCTGGGGTAAATTATGCACAAGCTTCTGGCAATACCATTATCGGCATAGATGCGGATGGCAACGGCACGCTCGATATGCAGATCGAATTAACCGGACTGCATACTCTGGCTGCTAGTGATTTCTTGTTGTAGGATTTGCCGCAACTATAATACTGGTAATTGCCCAATCTTAAAAAACCTCTACAACTTGGTTCGAACTATTCGGGGCTAGCTCCACCAATTTACATCCTCATAACGAAAATTATTATTCATGGCTGAAACCGTACTTATAAGTTTAGAAGATATTTCGGTAAAATTTGGTGGGAAGCCTTTATTTGAAAATCTACGGATGCATATCGTAGAAGGTGACAAAATATGTCTGGTTGGCAAAAATGGTGCTGGGAAAAGCACCCTCATGCGCCTGATTCTTGGCGAGCTGGAACAGGACGGAGGAACACGTTTTTGTCTACCCAATACCAGTATCGGCTATCTGGCGCAGAATGTAGAATTTAATGCCAGCGACAGCGTGCATCAATTCGTAATGTCTGGTTTAAAAATAGAAGAAAGAAATGAAAATAAACACCATCTCGCGGACATGGTAATAGTACCATTAGATTTGGATAGCAATGCTTTGATGGGAACTCTCTCAGGTGGGCAGCTCCGCCGTGCCGCGCTTGCCCGCTCGCTTATAACCGAGCCTGATATTTTGCTGCTTGATGAGCCAACCAACCATCTCGATTTAAACGGCATAGAATGGCTGGAAAAATATCTGGCAAATTATCGTGGCGCACTGGTTTGTGTAAGCCATGATAGGGCTTTTCTAGCAGCAATTTCCCGCAAAGTTTTCTGGATAGATAAAGGCATGATCCGCATCTGCCCCACTGGCTATAAAGGCTTCGAAGATTGGGCGGAGCAAATCATTGAACAGGAAGCCCGCGAACTTCAAAATATGAAAAAGAAGCTCGCTGCCGAAGTTGATTGGACGCAAGGCGGAGTCACAGGAAGGCGCAAACGCAACCAACGCCGCCTCAGTGAATTATTCAAGCTGCGCGATAAACTCAAAGCTGATAAAGCCGCTTACAACCAACGAATGCAGAGGATGGATGCAGATTCTCTCTCTACCACACAGGCTTCAAAAATCATCGTTGAATTCAAACATATCGACAAATCATTCACCAATGAAAATAAAATTATCCCTATCCTCAAGGATTTTAATCTGCGGATTATGCGCGGCGATAGAATTGGTATTTTAGGAAAAAATGGTTCGGGAAAATCAACTTTTATAAAATTATTGGTTGGCGAAATGGAGCCCGACAATGGGCGTATTTTTCGCGGGAAAACCATAGATATTGCATATTTTGATCAAAGTCGTATTGCCCTAAACCCCAATAAAACCTTATGGGATACGCTCTGTCCTGATGGCGGCGATCAAGTGTTTTTAGGCGGTACAAAAGAGCGTAGCATCCATGTTTGCGGTTATCTGAAAGATTTCATGTTCGACCCAAAAATAGCGCGGAATCGCGTCAGCACGCTTTCAGGCGGGCAGCAAAATCGGCTGATGCTGGCAAAAATTCTTGCCAATCCGGGTAATGTCCTCATTCTCGATGAACCGACCAACGATCTTGACATGGACACGCTCGATATGTTGCAGGAATTACTCTCGGATTATAAAGGCACGCTGCTTATTGTCAGCCATGATCGTGATTTTCTGGATAGAACTGTCACCGAAGTTCTGGCGTTTGAAGGTAATGGAATTGTCGAGGGATATATTGGCGGATATAGTGATTACGCGGCGCGTAAAAAAATTATCACTCCCAAAAAATCTTCAGAGAAAAAACTATCCGCCATTCACCATCCACCATCCACAAAATTTTCTGATAAGAAAATTTTATCTGGTAAAGAACGCCATGAGCTGGAAAAACTACCCGAAAAAATTGCCAAATTAGAAGCGGAAATAAAAACCCTGCGCGAGAAATTATTAGACGTTGATTTTTATACCAAAAATCCTGCAGAATTTGATAGCTCATCACGCCGTTTTGCCCTCGCCCAGCATGATCTGGAAACCGCCGAATCCCGCTGGCTGGAGCTGGAAGAGAAGAAAAATTAGCAGCCCCTACACGTTCACTCAAGTATTGTAAAAATTGGCTAGGCAACCGAGGTGAGTAAAATTTTAGCCTAGATTGACTATACTCCATTCTGTATTTTTTAATACAGAATGGAGTATGAAAATCGAGACCGAAAGTCCAATTTTTCGCTGCAAAGCGGGCGTAACCAGAAAATAATGATATATCATTATTTTCTGTAACAACTATAGATGAATTTTACG
>JBEBHV010000126.1:0-5917 GCA_040080715.1 Rickettsiales bacterium
TAAAATATCAATAAAACGAAAACGCCTGAAAGCCTTGATGGACAAAGAGTTTCGTGCAAATCTATTGGCTTGTTAATAATTTATGATTTTGCCGTGAGGTTTAGGGTATGATGCGCTTGACAAAAAATTTGACTTAAGAAAGCCCGATGCCCCGCATAAAACTTCCAAGCAAATGAAAAAAGAAATTAAAGCTGCTGCGGAAATAGGTAATGCAGCTACGGAAGAATATAGAAAAAATGCAATAGAACGTACTAATAGTCTAACTGAGGCTGCTGGAAAAGGTGCTAATGTACCTAGCTATATATATCCTGATATTCCTAGCGCACCTGACCGTAATCTGGATTTAGATAAATTATTAAATCTTCCTGAAGGAAAAAAGACCTCGGCAAATCCCGCAAATGATAAATTTGCCACTATTATGGAAGGTGTTTCAGTAAGTCCCTCAATCATATTGGCAAGCAATGCAGGCTTGGTTTATCCTAGCTTGCCACGAAATGGTCAAAGAAGCGCAATTGAAGTTTAATTTGCGCTAAAAATATTATCTTTTCGCACCGAGGCTATTTAAACTATAATCCAAATAATATCGGTAATAGGTAACCTTCATGGATAAAGCATTACTCGTAATTATCGCACTTATTATCAGTGCGGTTTTGGGCATATGGTGGCAGAAGCTGGTGATGGGCTTTGGTCTTACGCATATGATGAATTATCCGGCAAGAATCCTGCGTGATTTTGAGCGCAAGCTTAACCGTGATGGGCTTTCAAACTCCGAGCGCAGGTTTAGGGGATTGTTATTTGTTGCGATAGCCATAATTGCCAGTTTGTTTGCGGGTTGGTTGTTTTCCCTTATATTAAGTAATCCAATTTTTATCTTGGCTATTCTTGCTATATTCCTTCCGGTTGGTAGTAGCTGGAGTAGGGTCAGTTCTATTAAAAAGAATTTGAAAATAGGAAATATTCCCGCCGCCCGTCAGCAATTGGACGGCACTGTTTTCCGCCATCACGCGGTTATGGACGCTCCTTCGCTGGCAAGGGCAGCAATAGAATATCTGAGTGTCCAATTTGCCGAAAAGATACTTTCTCCGGTTTTCTGGTTTATATTGCTTGGTGTTCCCGGATTATTTGGCAGCGTTACAATAGGCATTCTTAATGAGACGCTTGCGGGAGCAAATAATAAAACAAGCCCATTCACTAAACCAATATCCGGTATCCACTTTATTTTCAATTATATCCCAGTGCGACTTGCGGCATTCTTATGGGTTATTGCGGCATTATTCCTGCCAAGTGTCAATATGCCTTCAGCCATCCGGGAAATATCGCAGGAAATGCCTATGGGAAAACCGAATAATATTGCTATATTATGTGTAGCTTCCAGTCTAAACCTGTCGCTTGGCGGTAATAGCTCAGGATATTGCAATGACAAATGGATAGGGCATGGCAGAACTTCTCCCACCAATTCTGATATAACCAGAGCGCAGTTTTTATTTATCTTATTATGCCTGCTGCTTCTCGTCAGTCTTGGCCCTTTTCTTTGAATTTTCTGTATTTTTGGAATGCAGATCGGATATTGAATCAACGGTATTCTTTACTCCAGCACCACACAGAAACTTGTTGTGGAGATTTATGGTGGATTTTTTGCCTACATCATTCCAGTTATTCTTAAGCCAGATATCAGCAGCATTATACCCAATATTTTTTAGATATTGGAAAAAATCCCAGTCAGCGTTCATTTTACTTGAAGCGTTTAAAGCCTTCATTTCTTCCGGTGAATAGATCAGATGCATTTTAACATCCTTATAATCCTCATGTGAAAGCTTGCCCTGCCGTATTAACTTTGAAACAAATTCGATGGCACGCATTTCCGCAGTTAGGCTGGAATTGAAAGTAATCTCGTTTACGCGGTTAATAATTTCACTGGCAGTGCGGGGCATTATCGCTTTATGCAACGGGTTTATCTGCACCAATATAACATCTTCAGTTCCGCAATTATAAATAAGTGGCCAGATAGCAGGATTTCCCATATAGCCACCATCCCAATATTCTTCTCCTTCAATTTCCACTGCCCTGAATAAGAAAGGTATGCAGGTTGATGCCATCAGCACATCAACGGTGATTTCATTACAGTGGAATATTCTTGCTTGTCCGCTGCCAACATGAGTCGCAGCAATAAATAGTTTGATAACACTGCAGGCAGATATAGCGTCTACATCCAGTAATTCTTCGACTATCTCGCGCATTGGATTATAATCCAGCGGGTTAAGCTCATAAGGGGAAAATACACGGCTGAGCAAATCAAAAAAATGATAGCTGGGCGACATATCCATATTCCAACCGGTAAGTATGCGCTCCAGCGGATTTTTATGCAGAGGACTATAAGCCGCGCAGTCACTGATGCGTTTCCAGAAATTATGCAGCATCTCCTTTGCTCCGACATTTCCGCCTTGCATATAGCCGTTTACCAGCATTGCTGCATTCATGGCTCCGGCACTGGTTCCGCTTATTCCTTCTATGATTAATCTTGGTTCTTCTAATAAGCGATCGAGCACGCCCCAGGTATAAGCACCGTGCGCGCCACCACCCTGCAACGCCAGATTTACTTTCTTGGATTCTATTACAGCCGACATATAACATCCTTACGGGTAAACTCAGCTATACCAATTCTGTATAATTCTTATTTGTAATTACTATAATTGTAGCCAGTAAAGCAATCAAAGCTTATACTTTATTTCTTCAAACTTCTCCAAACATAAATTCCTACCAGACCGTTGGCTATTGCCATAAACAAGAATACTTGCGGGATGGTAAAATGTGATGCGAGCATAACAACGGTAATTACGGCAGCGACAACCATGAAGATGGCATTAACCACGTTATTGGCAGCTATAATACGAGCACGCTGATTAACATCGCTGTCATGCTGCATGATGGCGTAAAGCGGCACTATGTATAAACCGGCACAAATGGCAATAAGCAGTAAATCAAATAAAATCCGAAGTCTGGAAAATGAAGAGACAAACTCCCCAAGACTCATAAGTGTTTCAGTTGCAGCAGTTATATTATACATGCTTGCAAAATAGAGGTCTATTCCAAATATTGTCATACCCAACATAGAAACCGGTACATATGTACTTTTTATTTCCCCGTTTAATAATTTGTTGCAAAGAAAAGAACCAAGGGCGATGCCGACCGAAAATACTGTAAGGAAAAGTGTCACGACCTCTGGCTCAGCATATAAAACATCTTTGGCATATGTTGAGAATTGCGAAAGATAAGTTGCGCCAACCAGCCAGAACCATGAGATTCCGATTATACATAAGAACACCCTCTTATTTTTACGGGCAAAACCAACAATATTCCAGGTTTCCTTCCAGATATTCTTTTTGATTATCAGGAGTGGTTCAGGAGCTGGCGATTCAGGAATATAGCGGCTGGAAATATAACCACCAATGGCCACCAGAAGCAGGGAAAGGGAAACAAAGGTGATTCCTTGTGGATGCAAGATTAGTATTCCACCTAATATAGTTCCAAGCAGAATGGCAAGGAATGTTCCTGCTTCAACATATGCGTTTCCGAGTAGTAGTTCGTCATCTTTCAGATGCTGCGGAAGCAAGGCGAATTTTATAGGGCCAAAAAATGTGGAATGGACACCCATCATGAACAGAACAAATATTAAAAACCAGATGCTACTTAAATAAAAGCCGATGGTTGCGGCTATCATGATAATTATTTCTACAAATTTTATTACTCTTGTGATCTTTGCCCGATCTATTTTGTCAGATACCTGCCCTGCGGTTGCTGAAAACAGAAAAAATGGCAAGATGAATAGTCCGGCTGCCGCAGTCACCAGCAATTGCGATTCATTCGGTGCTGAAGCCAGCTTATAGGTTATTAGCATTACTAACGAATTTTTCAGGAGATTGTCGTTAAATGCACCTAGAAATTGAGTGACAAAAAGCGGAAGGAAACGACGAGAGGTAAAAAAAGCCATCTATATTCCTTTTGTAGCGAATATAAACCACAGGTCTGAATTCAGGAAATCAAGCATGAGTTTTATACTGGGAGCTAATTAGCCTGACGACGTAAGAATGCAGGAATATCAAGATATTGATCATCTTCACGTGTTCTGGATATGCGTTCCTGCTGGTTAGTTGCCGGAGGTGATTTCTGTACTATTTGTACGCGTGGTTCCTGAACTTCCTGTTCATCGTCACTACGTGTTGAAAGGGCGCGACCGGCATCTGCCATCCGTTTAAAAAATCCACGCGCCGCAGCAGCTACGTCACGCGGTGCTTCAGTAGTTTCACGCTGAGGTGTTGATATAGAACTTGTCCGTGTTGGTCGCTGATTATGGAAGTTTTTATTCTCCTGTAGCTGAGGTTGCACCGGAGACGGAGCATTTGCTTCACGCAATATTGCAGTAACATCAGCCATAGGAGGCTGTGGAACTTGCGGTGGTGTCGTTGCCGCAGCAGTAAAATTCTGTTGCGCTGGCTCACTAATTTCATTTGCCGCTTGTGCTTCACTTGTGCGTTCAAAGCGCGCAGGGCTACTTTGACGTTGCTCAGTTTGTGGGCGGGAAGTAGCACTGGAAAAATCGGCAATATGATCACGAATATTCTCAATCGGAGCAACACGCGGTGATGCTTTGATTGGTTCTGGCTTTATTCCTGAGGCAAAACTATATGGTTTTCTCACTTCCATGGAGGAATTAATTTTATTTACTGATGCGCTGTTGGGCTGAGAATCAATTCCGGTCGCCACAACAGAAACCCGCATTTTTCCTTCCATTGTATCACTGAAAGTTGAACCAAAAATGATATTAGCATCAGGGTCAACTTCATCACGCACACGGTTTAACGCCTCATCAACTTCAAAAAGTGTCATGTCATATCCGCCGGTGACATTTATAAGCAGTGCCCGCGCACCTTTCAGGGATACGTCATCAAGCAGCGGGTTTGATATTGCGGCCTCAGAAGCCTCGATAGCTTTGCGCTCTCCAGAAGATTCGCCGGTACCCATCATTGCTTTGCCCATTTCGCGCATTACGGTGCGGATATCAGAAAAATCAAGATTTATAAGACCCGGCTTTACCATCAAATCAGTAACACCGCGCACGCCAGAATGCAGGACTTCGTCTGCCATCTTAAAAGCATCAGCAAAAGTTGTACGCTCATTGGCAATACGGAATAGATTCTGGTTAGGGATAACAATCAAAGTATCAACATATTCCTGCAGTTCTTTCAGACCGTCTTCGGCAAGGCACATACGGTGCTTTCCTTCAAACTGGAAGGGTTTGGTAACAACGGCTACGGTAAGAATCCCTTGTTCCTTGGCAATCCTTGCCACTACGGAAGCTGCACCGGTTCCCGTTCCACCGCCCATGCCGGCGGTAATAAACACCATGTTGCTACCTTCGATATAGGCGGCAATCTCATCACGAGCTTCTTCCGCTGCCTCACGTCCCACATTGGGATTGGCACCTGCCCCTAGACCTTTGGTAATTCCAGCTCCCAGCTGGATCGTACGTTCGGTAAGAGAATGATCAAGTGCCTGTGCATCAGTATTGGCAACGACAAAATTCACACCTTCAAGATTAGAGGCAATCATGTTATTGACCGCATTTCCACCCGCGCCACCAACACCTATAACGGTGATCGTAGGGCGCAAATGCTCAATCTTTGTTGGAATATGAAGGTTTATTGTCATAGCTGAGCTCTCCAAAATATTTTTGCCTGTACATATATTGAACAATTTTATAAATTTTACCACTACATTTTGTAGGTAAAATAAAAAAAGATATTTTTGTAAAAATAAAAATTTCAATTTTATACCCCTCGCAGATGAAGAGTTGATATTTTAGGCGAGCTTTGGTGCGCCGATGATGCGGAAGTTATCGGTGAGGCGGTCGGTCCATTCT
>JBEBHV010000127.1:0-5855 GCA_040080715.1 Rickettsiales bacterium
GACTGGACGGACGCTTATCCGCGCTGCCGAAATAAAAACTATACATAATAACTATAATTCTCATAACTATAACTCTCCGCTATAACTCTCAGCTTGCTATAAATTAGCAACTATTATATAATTATTTGCAGGAGGAATTTGCTATGACTGAAATATCAAACCATGAGCGTAAAAACACCCCGAGTTTTTCCCTTAATCAAAATGAGATAGCATTTATATCCGATATGGTTGCCCATGGTCGTTTTGGTAACCGTACTGAGGTTGTGCGAGCAGGGTTACGCTTATTAGAGGATTATGAAAACAATATGAAACTCCGCCGTTTGCGAATAAAAATTGAAGAAGCGGAATTCTCCATTGCCGAAGGAAAAGGTATTACATATTGTGATGGTGGAATATTAGCGCAAGATATTATTTCACGGGGAGAAAAACGATTAAACAGCGACAATTAATCATTGCTCCACAAGCCCGAGAAGATTTAGAGAATATTTATCTGGAAATTGCTAAAGATAATCCGCAAGCAGCTGTTGCGTTTATGCAGAATTTAACGGAGCAGATAGCGGAACTGGCTTTTCTTGGAGTGGATGGTTCACCAAGAGGGTGGATAAGCAAAGGATTACGCGCATTTCCTTATCGTGAGCGTTGTTTTTATTTTCGCATTGATGGGAATAATTTTTTCTTATTAAGGGTTCTGCATGGTAAGCAGGATATACCAAATCAATTTTCTGAAGATTGACGAAGTTTTAACTCAGGATAAATTGTTATTACACCGCCTGCCAAGCAATATCACGGCGGCAGAAGCCTTCTTTCCAATCAATTAAATCAACGGCTTTATAGGCATTTTGCTGGGCTTCCTTAATGCTGTTTCCCAGTGCGGTTACTCCCAGCACCCTTCCGCCAACGCTTACAATTTCACCATCTTTTTCGGCAGTTCCAGCGTGGAATATTTTGATATTCGGAAATGAACCCGCTTTTTTCAAATCACGAATTACGCTGCCTTTCTGGTAAGAACCGGGGTAGCCGTTCGCTGCCATCACCACGCATACGGCTGCTTGTTTGCTGAATGAAATCAGTTTTTCATCGGCCGCGCCATTGGCACAGGAGAGTAGCAGCTTAAATAAATCACCATCGAAGCGCAGCATCAGCGACTGGGTTTCTGGATCACCAAAACGTACGTTATATTCCAGTAGTTTTACCCCGTCTTTGGTGAGCATTAAACCAGCGAACAGCACTCCAGAAAATGAGCAGCCTTCTTTTTCCATTGCCTGCATGGTGGGATGGATGATCTTTTCCATCACTTCCCTGCGGATTTCCTCAGTTACAAGCGGTGGTGGGCTATAGGTTCCCATGCCACCGGTGTTTGGTCCTTTATCGCCGTCAAAGACACGTTTATGATCCTGTGCATAGCCAAATTCTACGGCTTTTTTGCCGTCACAAATGGCAAAGAAACTGGCTTCTTTTCCTTCCAGAAATTCCTCAATCACCACCTGCGAACCAGCCGCGCCAAACTCGCCGGAAAACATGTCTGCTACCGCTTCTTCTGCTTCCTTTTTATTTTCAGCGATGATAACACCTTTGCCAGCCGCCAGACCATCTACTTTTATCACGATTGGCGAGGATTTCCCTTCTAAGAAGGATAAAGCTGCTTCTTTATCAGTAAAACAACCATAAGCAGCGGTGGGTATTCCATATTTTTTACAAAGCTCTTTCATAAAAACTTTAGAGCCTTCAAGCTGAGCTGCTTTCTGGCTACAGCCAAAAACAGGGATATTTGCGCCATGCAGGGCATCCGCAAGTCCGTCTACCAGCGGTTGCTCGGGACCAATCACCACCAGCGCGATATTCTCGCTTTTGCAGAAATTTATAATTTCATCAGGCTTGCTAAGGGGAACACAAGTTACATCCTGTGCGATGCCAGCATTGCCAGGAGCGCAAAAAACCTGTGATACGCTTGGCGATTGTTTTAGCCGCCAGCACAGCGCATGTTCACGCCCACCACCACCAATTACCAGAACTTTGTTCATTTTCTTTCCTTTACGTAGATTTTATACATAAACTGTCTTATAAATATACAATTGATTATTTGCAAGAAGTGTGTATAAATATACGTATGAATAGCAGGGAGATAATTAAACTTCTTGAAAGAGATGGGTGGAATCATGTGCGTACTACTGGCAGACACTGGCATTTTCGTCACGAAAACAAGGTAGGAATAGTTACCATACCCCATCCGAAAAAAGATATACCTAAAGGGACATTGAATAATATCATGAAACAGGCAGGCTTAAAGTAGGAAGCATTATGACGCAGTTTGTAGGAATCATACATAAGGAAAAAACCAGTGATTATGGCGTGAGCTTTCCCGATTTCCCCGGGTGCATAAGCGCAGGAAAGACCATGCAGGAAGCCTATGAAATGGGACGGGAAGCATTGCGTGGACATATTGCGACAATGATCGAATATGGTGAGGTGCTACCTAAAAAATCTATGACTTTGGATGAAGCAATGAAGCATGAATTTGCTAAGAATGCTGAGACTTTTTTCATGGTAGATGCCTATCTTCCATCTAAGAAAAAGCGTACCAATATAACTATTGATGTAGATATAATTAAAGAAATAAATATGGTAACGGATAATTTGTCGGCATTTTTACAAGAGGCAGCAATTGAAAAATTGCAACATCGGTAGAATCTTGTGCAGGAGAATCAGCCGGTCAGCTGGATTTTAATCATAATCAAATAATCTATTCCGTAAATGAAGATGTGGATTTATGGCAATTATTGACGTTTAATGGCAATCTATGTTAGAATAGCACAGTTATAAAAGCAGAAAGGATGCCGATAATGAGTAATAGTTTGAATATTCAGTTGACTACTGAATTACGTCGTTATGTAGACGAACGCGCTAGCGATAATGATGTTTATGCAACCCCTAGTGAGTTTGTACGTGACCTTATTCGTAAAGATCGTGCCCAGCGAACTACTTCCGGTATTGTGCAGGGTTTGCAGGAAATACGGGAAGGAAAATCGATAAAAAAAACCGCTATGGACGTTTTCAACGAGGAATAAACAGTTGCCCTATTATTATTTTCTTTCTCCCACAGCAATTAACCAGTTGCGTGATCATAAGAAATGGTCACTTGCTAAATTTGGTCATGCTGTAACGAAAAAATATTTTCAGGATATGGATAAAGGCTTTCAATATATAGCAGATAACTATAAATCCCTTCCGATACGCTCAGAATTAACAGGCGAAAGTGGATTATCAATATACCCAATTCGTGAACATTATGTTATCTATGTTCCGATGAACAATAATATTCATATCGCTGCCGTTTTGCGACAGACTCAGGATGTACCAAACATAATAAATGAAGGAGCAGCAATTTTTCAGCGTGAGATTGCTCGATATAAAGGCAAAGCCTAATTATATGCCAGAAAACCAGCCAGACATAGGCCATAATCAAATAATCTACTCCATAAGCGAGGTGGCGCAGTCCATCAAGCGGATGGTGGAGGACAGGTTTGGGCGGGTTTCGCTGCGCGGTGAGATTTCTGGTTGGAAAGTGGCAAGTTCAGGGCATGTCTATTTCCGCCTGAAAGATGATTCCGCAGTTATTGATGCTGTGTGCTGGAAAGGCACAGTTGGCAAATTCGCTTTTAAGCCTGAAGATGGTTTGGAAGTGGTGGCAACCGGAAAACTCACCACTTATCCCGGAAAATCATCTTACCAGATAGTGGTGGATTCCATGCAGCCAGCAGGTGCTGGTGCGCTAATGGCACTGCTGGAAAAACGGCGGATTGAGCTAGAAAAGGAAGGTTTGTTCGCGCTTGAGCGTAAGAAAAAACTGCCATTTCTGCCACAAGTGATTGGGGTTATAACCTCGCCGACTGGCGCGGTTATTCGTGATATTCTGCACCGTATTTCTGAGCGTTTTCCTGTGCATGTTCTGGTTTATCCAGTGGCGGTGCAGGGTGAGGGGGCTGCTGAGCAAATTGCAAATGCTATCAATTTTTTTAACTCCTCATCCCTCATCCCTCATCCCGATTTACTGATAGTTGCGCGTGGCGGCGGTTCGATTGAAGATCTCTGGGCGTTTAATGAAGAAATTGTGGTGCGGGCGGCAGCGGCTTCAAAAATTCCTTTAATATCTGCCGTAGGGCATGAAACCGATACCACGCTTATTGATTATGCCTCCGACATGCGCGCACCGACACCAACTGCCGCTGCCGAGATGGCTGTTCCGGTGCGAGATGAACTGCGCCTTGCTGTGGGGCAGTTGGCACTAAGGTATGAGACCGCGATTTCACGCCTGCTTGTTGGGAGGAATGAGCAATTGCAGGGGTTGGCGCGGGGGCTACCTAAGCCTATGCAGTTATTGCAAACCGCTACCCAGCGTTTGGATGATTGGCAGGAAAGATTACTTGCGGCTCTGCCAGCTTTGCTTATCCGCAAAGAACAGCAATTGGCAATGCTTACGGCACAGCTCCGCCCGCAATCACTGAAAAATGAAATCAACAAAACCAGTGAACGATTGCTGGAATTGCAGGCAAGAATAAATACCGCATCACTGCGAATAATTGATGCACGCAGGGAGAAACTAACGAATCTTTCAAGTCTGCTAGAAAGCGTGAATTACAAGAAGATTCTGGCGCGTGGTTTTGCTCTGGTTAAGGATAAAAACGATAAACTTGTAACTAAGGTTGCGGAAATAAAAATTGGTGATGATTTGCGAATAATATTTAGTGATGGTGAAATCTCTGCCACCCTAAAGCCTAAAGCCTAAAGCCTTATTTCGGCCATCTCTTATGCACCCAGAACCACTGCTCTGGATGTTCGCGGATCCAGCCCTCAAGGGTTTGATTGATAGCCAGCATAATATTGTACACGTCCTTTTCTTTGTCACCGGTTTTCTGGTAAGAAAGTGGTGGATAAATTGTTCCTTCAAAATTTGCACCGTGAGTGCGGAATACACGGGCAGGGATAATGGGCGCATCGTAACGCAGCGCAAGTTCTGCGATAGCTGGCGCGGTCATGGCATCTAGCCCAAAAAAGGGTATGGAAATACCATCATTCATTTTCTGGTCAACCAGCAAAGCGATGGATTCGTTATTTTTAATTGCTCTGGCAATTTTTACTGCTCCCTGTCTGCCCTTGGGAATCAGATTAACGTATCTGGGAGAGCGGATTCTGGTAATCATATCGTCAACTACAGGATTGTTAGCTTCCCGGTAAACTCCCGTTATCGGTCGTCCACTTGCCTGTGAGATGCAGGAAAGCAATTCCCAATTGCCAATATGACCGGAAAACATGAAAGCTGGTTTGCCATGTGGGGGCAGGTTTTCTGCTCCTGTAATTTTAATGCGCTTTAAAATTGCATCATTTTGTAAATATGCCAGCTCGGCGGCGATTCGTCCTAAATGATCCCACATTTTATCCAGCAATTTGTTCTGCTCATTGCGAGAAAGTTTAGGGAAGACGATTTTCAGGTTCTCGCGCGCGGTTTTGTGAGCGGAAAGATATGGTCCGACTGACCTTGCCATCAGACCACCGATGGTTGATGCAGTGTCCAGCGAAAATTGGCGGAAAGCAGTAAATAACAGATATAGCACTGCCGCTTCGATATGATGTTTAGCTTTTTTTAGCACGGATAGTTTCCTCTATTAATGCTTCTAGCTTATCTTGATTTTCAAATATCAGTTCCATCTCGGCGACGTGTATATCTTTAATTCCTTCCTTAAAGTCTTTTGCCATACGAGCAGCGTCTTTGCTGGTTGTCACAAGAGTAGCTGCATGTTTTTTTGCTTTTTCATGCAACATAAGCAAATCTTTATGCTTGTAACTATAATGGTCAGGAA
>JBEBHV010000317.1:0-1192 GCA_040080715.1 Rickettsiales bacterium
ATGTAGAATATACAGTGAAAAGGAGTGTGTAAAAGTGGCATTACTGGAAGAACCGGAAACAGTTAGGGGGCATATGGCAGACGCAGCCGGCAGCATGGCTGCCAAGACGGCTGTTCAAACTGCTATTGTTGATAGTGCTACCGGGGCATTGGCCGGGCTAAGTACTGCGGTATTCGGACCACTTAGTGTTAGCCTCGCCGCAACTGCCAGTGTTTTAATAAACCAGACCCACTATCAGAGCAAGCGCGCGACACTACGCGTGATGTATAAAGATGAAGTGGCGGCACAACTAGGCAAATCTCCTGATAGAATTAAAGATAAAGATATTGAACTGATAGCAAAAGGTGATGCAAAGCGCGGAATAGCAGCCAATAAAACCATTGCTGAAGAGTTGAATACTCTTAAGAAACGCAGAAATGTCGGGATGCTTGTCACGGCTTTGACTATCCTTGCAACCGTGGCAATCGTTGCTAATCTTCCTAACATTGTTGCAGGTGGTGCTGGTTTATTTGCCGCTAGGATGATAGCTGGCTTTGCTATTCACAGAGTATTAGAAAATCCGATAAGAAAAGCTGGAAAGAAATTATTCAACCTTGATACGCCGACAACTCATGACCGAATAGCAGATATAAGCAAACAGCACAGGAAAGGCAAAACTATCTCACGTGAACAGGTTATGAGTGTGTTTGTCAGTGCTAACAAAGATTTGAGCCAGTTTGTAATTGATAATTATGGCATGCATTATGATAAATTAAGCGTACAGGATAAGAATGTGGTGGTAGAGGCTATGGAGCAGCATATGCCCATTACCAGCATGACAAAAAACCTTAATTCCGGAACCGTAAGAATATCAGAACTTGCTTTTGCCGTTGAGGGAAAAATTTCCGGTGTAGAACCTAATACCGTTAAAGACAATATGAGTCTGGTTGGTAAAGCACGCCACGCCCTTATAGGAGTTGGTACACGCCTGCACAATGTCGCGCAAAGGCATAATACGGTGGCGGAAAATTCGGCTTTGCAAAAAAATGCTGCTCTAAAACATCAGGTGGCAATGGAATATAATAACCTAACACCGGCACGTTCTTTTGTAGAGCGTTATCATAATGAGAAAGACACGGGTATTTCTCATACGATTCATTAGAATTTTTTAGGTAAGAATTCAAAAAAAAAGCCCACTTTTTCAAGCGGGCTT
>JBEBHV010000128.1:0-5827 GCA_040080715.1 Rickettsiales bacterium
ATGTTATCTGTATTAACTCTTAATTTACGTTGTAGGAATACGCTTTTGTAATGTTTTTATCATAAGCTTGCAACATAGAAGGCGTAAATTTGTTATGAATGATAACAGGCTCACGGCACGCCTTACCAGCTATTGGGAAAACCTCAAAAAAGATGATATTGTCCCAGATTTCAAGAAAAACAACCCAGCCCGTATAGCTGATTTATGGGAGCAGTGCTTTGTACTTTCGTTGCTTCCTAATAATTTTAATTATTATAAATATGAGTATATTGGTGATAAAATAAAAAAACTTTATGGTGAGGATGTAACAGGAACCATGGTTAATATTGGAAATAGTAAGTTTCCTAATTCTGTTATTATGCCAAAACTACAGGCAATAAAATCATTATCTGATATGAAATCTCCTACAGAAGATAGTGGGCAGATGGTTCAGAATAGTGGAAAAATAATAAAATACCGGTCAGTTCTCCTGCCGTTTGGCAATGAAAAATCTGGTCTTACCCATATTATTGCCGGAATTTCTCATCGTGAATTTTAATAGTGCTATTCGTTGACAGCTCTGGTTTTATGTTGCTAGATTGCGTTTATGAAAAAAGAAACGCTAATTACCACTGCGGGGCTGGCTTCGGATAATCATCGTGGGGTGGTTAATGTTCCGGTGCATCGTGCTTCTACTATTTTGTTCCCAACATATGCTGTGTTTGAAGAGGCTGAGGCTGGAAAATTACACGTGACTTATGGCCGCTTCGGCACTCCATCAACTGAAGCTTTGGAGCAAGCCATAGCGGCAGCGGAAGGGGCGGAGCATGCTATTGCTACATCATCCGGTCTGTCGGCGATTGTGACAGCACTCATGGCTTTTTTGCAATCTGGCGATCATCTTCTCATGGTGGATAGCGTTTATGGGCCAACGCGCCGTTTTTGTGACAATGAATTAAAGCGTTTAGGGATTGAAACTACTTATTATGATCCCTTAATTGGTGCAGGAATTTCTGCTTTGATTCGCAAAAACACTAAAATTGTGTTTGTGGAAAGCCCGGGTTCGCTCACTTTTGAGGTTCAGGATGTTCCGGCGATCAGCAAAGTGGCACATGAAAATGGGGCGGTTGTTATTGGTGATAACACTTGGGCAACGCCATATTTCATCAATCCGTTTGAGTTGGGAATGGATGTTTCCATTCATTCGGCAACTAAATATATAAGCGGTCATTCCGACCTGCTTATGGGGACAATTTCCTGCCGTAGCGAACATTATAAGAAATTATTGCAAACTTTCAGGAATTTTGGCGCGTGTCCTAGCGGCGACAATTGCTATCTGGCACTTAGGGGAATGCGGACAATGGCGGTGCGCCTTAAGCAACATCAGGAAAATGGATTGCTCGTGGCGCAGTGGCTGCGTGAACGTTCAGAAGTTGCTGAAGTGCTGCATCCGGCACTTCCTGGTGCGCCTGGGCATGATTTATGGAAAAGGGATTTCAGCGGTGCGCCGAGTTTGTTCAGTGTAATCCTGAAAAAAAATTATTCGCGTGATGAACTTTCCCGTATGCTGGACGGGCTTGAATATTTTGGTATGGGCTATAGCTGGGGTGGTTTTGAAAGCCTTATTATCCATTGCAAACCAGAAAAAGTGCGGACTGCGTCGGAATGGAAAAGGGAAGGTACAGTTCTTCGCTTACATATCGGACTAGAAAATACCGAAGATTTAATCAAGGATTTGGAAAAAGGTTTTGCAAGATTAAAATAATTATGTTGCATAGCAGCATAAATTTTGGCAGTTTCCACATTAGGGACAATCTTTTTATAAAGATAGTATATGAAAAACATTATTTGTAATTTCCTGATATTGCTGGTGATTCTTGTTGTTGGAGGTGATCCTGCCTTTGCTCATGAAGCTGCCGTTGTACCGGTTGCAGCACCGGTTATTGATTCGGGAAGCACAGCCTGGATGCTGGTTTCCACCCTCATTGTACTGATGATGACCATTCCCGGGCTTGCCCTGTTTTACGGTGGGATGGTGCATAAAGACAGTGTTCTGGCAACCCTTATGCAGAGTTTTGTGGCAGTGACTCTGGTTTCGGTGCTGTGGGTTACTTATGGTTATTCTCTGGTTTTTACTGAATATAATGGTTTTATAGGTAATCTGGATAAGTTGTTGCTTTCCGGTGTGGGCAAGGATTCCCTTAACGGAGTTATTCCTGAGAGCGTATTTGTTATGTTCCAGATGACCTTTGCGATTATCACCTGCGCCCTGATTTTTGGCTCGGTGGCAACGCGTATTAAGCTTTCTTCGGCACTGATTTTTATTGCGGCGTGGTTTACGCTGGTTTATGTGCCGATTGCCCACTGGGTTTGGGGGCCGAAGGGGATGCTCGGTGGCTTGGGAATTGACGGGTATAAGGGGCTATTCGGTTTCGGCGCGACTCTGGATTATGCGGGCGGAACAGTGGTGCATATCAACGCTGGTATAGCAGGACTAATGGCGGCGATTATGCTGGAGAATCATAAGCATTTTAATGCTAAATCACGCAAAATGGCACAGCCTTACAATATTGTTTTTAGCGTAATAGGCGCGTCACTGCTCTGGGTAGGCTGGTTTGGATTCAATGCCGGTTCAGCGGTGGCTGCGAATGGCAATGCTGGTATGGCAATGCTGGTGACGCAGGTAGCAGCAGCGATGTCTTCGCTGTCGTGGATGATGATTGAATGGAAAACCAATAAAAAACCTAGCGTTATTGGCATTATTTCAGGTGCAGTCGCGGGATTGGTTGCGATTACTCCTGCTTGCGGATTTGTGGGTGTGGGCGGTGCGATGATTATTGGAGCTATAGCCGGAATCAGTTGCTATTACGCCTGCCGCATAAAATTCAAATTTAATTTTGATGACTCACTTGACGTTTTTGGTGTGCATTGCGTGGGCGGGATTATTGGCGCGCTGCTAACAGGCGTTTTTGCAGTTAAAGAAATCGGCGGTGTGCAGGGTAGCGTTCCCCAGTTTATCGCTCAGGTTGAGGGGGTTGCAGTTACCATGTTTTATTGTGTGGTTATGAGCTATATTATCCTGAAAATCATCGAAGTGACTATAGGTTTGCGCGTTGACAGGCGCACTGAGGACGAAGGACTTGATTTGTCGATACATGGTGAAAGTTTGCACTAGTTGTTTGTTATCCCCGCCTTGCGCGGGGATCTTAAGCCACAAATTCAGTCGGTATTTGTTGCACTAGATCCCGCATCAAGTGCGGGATGACAGCAATTACAGCCAGCCTTTTTTGCGGAAATATATGTAAGGCAGAGCAGAAAATATCAGCATTAAAGAAATAGCCATTGGATAGCCGTTAGCCCAATCAAGTTCCGGCATATGTTTAAAATTCATCCCATAAAGGCTGGCAAGCAGTGTTGGTGGCATGAAAAATATCGAAGCTACCGATAATATTTTAATTATAAGATTCTGCTCAACATTAATCATTCCAAGAAGGGCATCGAGCAGGAAGGCGATTTTCTCTGCGGCGAACTGGGTTTGCTGAGTGAGAACATTGCTGTCAGAAATCATAATATCAATGTCTTTTTTCAGCTCATTATCGTCTTTGTGTATTTGTTTAAAGAAATGCATCAAACGATTGATACTGTGCAAACTTTCATTGGTTTTTGAATTTAAATCCGCGCATGTGCCGAGTTCCTTAAGGACATTTTTCATTGCCTGCGATGTGTTCTTCTCTTTCTCATCCAATTTGCCACCAGCAAAAACGCGGTGTGAAAAGGCATCAAGCGTTTCCTCGACCAACTCCATATTATGGGCAACACGGGTAATCATCTCTTCCAGCAATCCTTCCAGAGCCTGTGCTGAAGTACGGAACATGTCGGGAAATGTTTGAATTCTCTGGGCAAAAATATTGAAGGAAGTTGGCGAAATATCGCGGATGGTTATAAGTGAATCAGGTGTTAATATAAAAGTTACCGCGCTGATATTAGGATAGCTGCTTTCATGTTTGGTGATAATCGCAGCGGTCATGTAGGCGACCCCGTTTTCAACATAAAGGCGGTTCAGGACATTGTTTTTCCATACATCATTTTTGGAAGGAAGGTTGATGTTGCAATGCTTCTGGATTAAATCCAAATCATGACTGTTAGCTGACTGGGCATCAATCCACACCGCGCTATCAGGTATGCTTTCCTTCTCTGCTAATTTTTTGCAAAGTATAGAATTATCCTGCCTGTAAAACGCTGTAATCATAAATTTACCTATTGGTTCAGGTAAGAATTTTAGCAATTACTGGTTAATTTTAGATGTAAAGGTAATTAAGGGTTTATGAATAAAACCGCATAATTGTGTTGTACCCACCAAGTTCTTTCAAACAAGGTTGGAAGGGGATGGCGTTAAAGTTACTGTTTGCTTAACAACCGCAATCTCAGCGCGTTTAGCTTAATAAAGCCGGCTGCGTCCTTCTGGTCATAAGCTCCGGCATCATCTTCAAAAGTAACGTGTTTTTCACTATAGAGGCTCTTTGGTGATTTGCGTCCAACTACGGTTGCGCTGCCTTTATAAAGCTTCAGGCGCACTGTTCCGGTCACATTGCTTTGCGATTTATCAATAAGTGCCTGCAACATCTCGCGTTCAGGCGACCACCAATAACCGTTATAAATCAGTTCGGCGTAGCGTGGCATAATCTCGTCTTTCAGATGTCCTGCGCCACGGTCTAAAGTCAGGCTTTCCATTGCGCGGTGGGCGACAAGAAGAATACTTCCACCGGGAGTTTCATAAATCCCGCGTGATTTCATACCTACATAACGGTTTTCAACTAAATCCAAACGCCCGATGCCATTCTCACCACCGAGTTTATTTAGATGCGTAAGCAAAGTCGCTGGTGACATTTTTATACCGTCAATTGCCACAGCGTCGCCGCTCTCAAATTCAACTTCAATAATCGTGGCTTTGTCGGGTGCTTTTTCTGGCGACACGCTGCGGATAAACATATCCTCATGCGGTGCTTCCCAAGGGTTTTCCAGCACTTTACCCTCATAGGAAATATGCAGGAGATTGGCATCGGTGGAATATGGTGCTTCCCCGCGCTTATCCTTAGCGATTGGTATCTGGTGCTTTTCCGCGTATTCAATCAGTTTAGTGCGACTGGTCAAATCCCATTCCCGCCACGGCGCAATTACCTTTATATCTGGCTTCAGAGCGTAATAGCCCAGTTCAAAACGCACCTGATCATTGCCTTTGCCAGTTGCGCCATGCGCCACCGCATCTGCTCCAGTTTTAATAGCGATCTCAATCTGTTTTTTGGCAATAAGCGGGCGGGCTATGGAAGTTCCAAGCAAATAAGTGCCTTCGTAAAGCGTGTTGGCGCGGAACATCGGAAATACATAATCGCGCACAAATTCTTCACGCAAATCTTCAATAAAAATTTGTGACGCGCCCATCATCTCCGCTTTTTTACGGGCTGGCTCAACTTCTTCGCCTTGCCCTAAATCAGCAGTAAAAGTAACGACTTCGCAGCCGTAAGTATCCTGCAACCATTTAAGAATTATAGAGGTATCCAGACCACCAGAATAAGCCAGCACCACTTTTTTTATCTTTTGTGACATTTTATCCGTTCTCCGAAGATTTTATGTGAATTTTAGTTGTGAAGGAGGTCTAATAGCATATTATTAGTTATTTCAAATAATAACTTTACAGAATTACTATAAATCATCAAGCAACCAGACTTTTTTCTACAAATCTTTTTAGTCTAAATCACTGAAATTTAAACCTAAGGGAGCAGCTTTGAGTGGTTTGGGTTAAGGCATAAGCGGAAGATGCCACACAGCCAGCAACTGCGGATACTGTTGT
>JBEBHV010000129.1:0-5818 GCA_040080715.1 Rickettsiales bacterium
ACTTCCGCATCATCGGCGCACCAAAGCTCGCCTAAAATATCAACTCTTCATCTGCGAGGGGTATAGCAAAATTATTTTCTGCATTTGAGAATTTGTGCCAAACACCAAATTTAGGAAAACCTTGCGATGATGTTGACGTAGGGATGCGATCATGTCGTATGGAAAAGCATGTAATATATTATTTCGTAACAGAAGAATATTTGTATGTGGCTGGTGTACTCCACCAAAACATGCTGCCGGAACTGCGTTTTTAACTTACCACCCTAAGCATTTTTTATATCAATACAAATCCTGCACAGAGTTTCTCTGCGCAGGATTTTTTATTTAAGGATACATCATGGCTTCGATTATTTTAAGCGCGGCAGGTTCGGCTGCGGGCGCAGCAACCGGCTTGCCTTTTGGCGCAAGAATTGGCTCAATTGCAGGTAAATTGGCAGGTGGGATTATTGATTCTAAAATGCGTAGCAGCAAATTATCATCAATACACGGCTCACGCCTTGCCGATCTGGCTGTGCAAAGCTCAGCCTATGGTAAGATGATACCGATAGTTTATGGCATGGTACGAATTGGCGGTAATATAATCTGGTCACAACCTATCAAAGAAACCATTGTCACTACAACCAGCTCGGCAGGTGGTGGTGGTAAAGGTGGCGGAAAAGTAAGCCAGACATCCAGTTCATACAGCTATTCGGTTACGATGGCAGTTGCAGTATGTGAAGGTGAAGTGAGCGATATACTACGCATCTGGGCGGATGCCAAGCAACTTGATTTATCGCAATATACTATCCGTATTTATAAAGGCAGCGAAACACAAACTCCTGATTCACTTATCCAGGCAATTGAAGGCACTTCCAAAACTCCCGCATACCGTGGTCTTTGTTATGTAGTGTTTGATGATTTTCCACTTGCTGATTTTGGCAACCGTATTCCCAATTTTAGCTTTGAGGTTCAGAAAAAAGCACTTTATGCCGATTATAATAATGAAACAATAGAGGATATGCTCACTGGTATGGTGATGATTCCGGCTGCCGGTGAATTCGTTTATGATACACAGATTGATTATAAAGTTTCCGGCGCGCAGGTTGGCGCAAACTGGGTGCAACAGGGCAATCAGGAACGCATTAATATGCACAATGCCAGCGGCAAAGCTAATGCCTTGCTTTCCCTTGACCAATTGCAAAACACCTGCCCGAATGTGGAATGGGTATCGGTTACTGTCGCTTGGTTTGGCGATAGTATGGATGTCGCAAGTTGCGACATAACACCCGGTGTTGAATATCAGGCTGGAGCAACTACCACGCCAAACACATGGTCAGTTGCAGGTTATACGCGCGCTACAGCAAAATTAATTACTCAAATAAGCGGCGCGCCGCAATTTGGCGGAACACCGGATGATGCCAGCTTGCTGCGTTATCTTGATGAGCTTAAGAACCGTGGCTATAAAATCATGTTCTATCCGCTGATATTCATGGATGTTAGTGGCAAGCCGTGGCGCGGGGATTTGACGGGCAGTGCGAGTGCGGTTTCCAACTTTTTTACTAAGACTGATGGCTATAATGATTTTATCACTCATTATGCCAATCTGGTGGCAAGCAAGGTTGATGCATTTTGCATAGGTTCAGAGCTTAAAGGACTCACCAAACTTACCAATACCACAGGAAATTATCCGGCTGTGAACGAGTTGGTAAGCCTTGCAGCCAGTGTTAAAGCAATAGTCGGAGCAGGGGTAAAAATATCCTACGCCGCTGATTGGAGCGAATATCACCATACTGACGGTGGCTGGTATAATTTAGATCCACTCTGGGCGAGCAGCAATATTGATTTTATCGGGATAGATGCATATTTCCCGCTAACTGACAGCCCCACAACAATTTATGATATTGATGAAGTCAAAGCAGGCTGGACATCAGGCGAGGGCCATGACTGGTATTACAGTGACGTAGCCCGTACCACGCAAACAACCCTCGCTCCGGCAATGGCATGGAAAAATATCGCATGGTTCTGGAATAATACGCACGTTAATCCCAATAGCATAGCAACTGCATGGACTCCAAACTCAAAGAAAATATGGTTCACCGAATATGGCTTTCCCAGTGTCGATTGCGCGACCAACCAACCGAATGTATTTTATGATCCTAGCACCAGTGGCAGTGCCTTGCCGTATTTCTCAAAGGGCAGGGTGGATATGCGGGCGCAACGCGTTGGCATCGCAGCAACCGAGGCGCAGTGGGCTGGTTCAAGCATGGTTGAGAGAATGTTCGCATGGACATGGGACGCACGTCCGTTTCCATACTGGCCGGATTTAACCAATATATGGAATGATGGCGGCGTTTGGAAAACCGGACATTGGTTACAGGGCAAGCTTGGAACTTCCAACCTCGCAGCCATCGTTCTGGATTTAGCAAAACGCTCCGGTTTACAAGAAACTGATATTAATGTGAGCAGGATCAGCGAAATGGTTGACGGTTATGTTATCAGCAATCAGCAAACTATCCGAGATTCTATAGAAATTTTACGAAAAGCATATTTCTTCGATACCGTGGAAAGCGATAATATCCTGAGCTGCATCCCGCGCGGTGGTGATGTTGCTATGAGTGTTAATGAGGAAGATATTATACCGGATAATGGGGAACTCTATAAAATTACCCGCACACAGGAAATTGAACTGCCTAAGCACATTAATGTCGTTTATCTCAACCGCCTTGCCAATTACCAGACTGCTACCCAATATTCACAGCGAGAGATAACAGGCAGCAATGAAAGGGAAACCATGGATTTTCCATTGGTTATTTCTGACCAGATTGCTAAAAATATTGCTGATATTACTCTTTTTTCTGATTGGACAGAGCGAACCAGCTATAATTTTGACTTGCCGATAAAATACGCACAGCTAGACCCTACCGATACCATAACCCTTAATTTAAATGGGGTTGTGCACCGCATGCGTATAACTTCAACCTATATAGGTACGCCTAGCATGGTAAGGATAAGCGCGGTTTCGGAAGATGTGGCGAATTATGATTTTTATAATAAAGCAGGAAGCAGCAATAATATTCTGCTGAATGAAAATGTCAGCATTCCGCAGACTAAACTCGAGCTTCTTGATCTTCCGCTTTTTCCATCGGATGATAATGATAAATCTATCATCCGCCTTGCCGGAGCAGGGCTTGCCAGCGGTTGGGGCGGGGCGGTGATTTACCGTTCTGATGATAATGGCGCAAATTATTCTCGTTTTTCTTCAGTAGAAAACCCGGCAGTGATCGGCACGACAGAAACAGCTTTAGCGAATTCTGCAAGCAATGTGTTTGACGAAAGAAGCACGGTAACGGTGATATTACTTGGTGATTCAGAGCTGCACAGCGTAAATGAACTTTCAGTTTTGAATGGTGCGAATGCAGCGTTGCTCGGTAACGAAATCATCCAGTTCAAAACCGCAACTCTGGTGAGTGAAGGAAAATATATATTAAGTGGCTTGTTGAGAGGTAGACTCGGAACAGAATGGGCAATATCCAGCCATGCCGCCGGGGAAAGATTTATCCTGCTCGATGGCGCGTTGGATAAGCAAGTAATCTCCAATAATATGATAGGACTACTCCGCCAATATAAAGCAGTTACGGTGGGAAATAGCCTGACCTCAGCAGGTGCGCAGGATTTTACCTATAACGGCATTGCCCTTAAACCATATAGTCCCGTGCATATAACAGGCACGCGTGACGGCAGCGGCAATTTAACCATAAACTGGGTTCGACGCACGCGTAGTGGCGGTGACTGGCGCGATTCAGTTGATGTTCCATTGAATGAAGCCAGCGAATTATACGATGTCGAGATATTAAACGGAGCAACAATTGTTCGCAGTATTCTAGGACTGACCAACCCAACTGCAAGCTATAGCGCAGCCGAGCAAACCACAGATTTCGGCAGCCCGCAAGCCAGCATCAGCATAAAAATCTACCAGATCTCGGCAGCAGGGGGCAGGGGGTATGGGGGAGTAACCAGCGTTTGATAAATACACTTAACCGGCCCTGACTCGAGAAAAATTTGCAAGAACTTCCAATTGTCTATCTAATGAAGATACAGCAGCATTAGCAGCCAATAAAACATCAAACTGTTGATCTTCAGACCATTTTTTACTATCGATTTCTTTTTTCAAATTCTCTTCGAGTGTTCTTCTATTAATATTAGGGTTGTTTACATTATGTAAAATATTATCCAAATGATTACTTAATACTTCTTTTGCTTCTTTTAAAAATAAAATGTCATTACCTTCCGGTATTGGAACAATATAAGCCTTCTCTGCATGTGCAAGAGCATTATATTTAATAAGAGCATGCACCGCTTCTGCGCTATGTAATGTAGGTTTTGTTACTTGTTGAACATGACTCATAATTTTTTCCTTTTAAAACTGTTTATTGATATGACTTTTATTAATTGAACCATTATAGACAGGGATATTAACCTAATAAAGCTCAGTTTTGTTAAGTTTATGTTACATATGGATTTTTGCTGGCATCATATTTTGCTTATCAAATAATCATTTGATTTTACTTAATTAATCCGTATATTTCTCCGCACACATGCGCTGATGGAGAATACGGACAACTCCAATAATATTATCTTGTTTGCGGTAGATTATTATATGCGAACCAACAAGACATGCCATATGCGTGTCTGGTAGATCGTTTCTTATATGACCAATTGAAGGATTGGTTTTTATGTTTTTTAATGCGCTATCTATCTTATCCCGATAGGCGAGCATTTGTTTCTCTCCCCACATTTCTGCGGTGTAACGCAGTATATCAGTAAAATCCTGTCTGGCTTTGGGAGATATTATCAGAGTATATTTTTTACGGTAAGACATCAGGATCAATAGGCTTTTTGCTATGCATAGAAGTAATAGCGTTCCTAGTAATATCTTCCAGAGCTTGAGCATTATACTCAATGCCTTTGCCGGCATTCAGCTCATTATCGCCTTGCTTTATAGCATTTTTCCATGCCGTAGCTCGCTCTTCTTCACTCTGCATGCGCCGTATAGCATCGCGTATCACCTCAGTAGCATTGCCATAAAAACCGCTAGCTACTTTGTTTTTAATAAACCCCTCCATCTCCGGAGAAAGATTAATATGTATAGTCATAAAACCTCTATTCTATATACATAGAATATACATATTATGTATATATGTCAATCAATGTTCGGCAGCCCACAAGCCAGCTTCAGCATAAAAATCTACCAGATCTCGGCAGTAGTGGGCAGGGGGTATGGTGGGGTTGGGAGTGTGTAATTATTATCTACTAGCAGATTGCTGCGTATTCAAAGCTTTAACAGCTTCAGAAGCAGCAAGTTTTATACTATCTTCTATCCCCCACCACGCTCTATTATTATCAACCAATGCATCAAATTTAGTTTTAGCTTGCACTCTGGCAACATTATCTTGACCTGCTGCTATAACATCATCCAAATATCCATCAAACAGCTTTCCAAAATGTTCCTGAAAGCGTTCTTCTCCACAACCATACTTATTTACTGCAGCCCTGAGTGCATTACGCTTAAGAAGAGTATTTTTATCTCCAGTAATATTTATTGGTAGCGTTGGTCTTCGCTTATCTACTCGCTCAATATAATCCATAAATTTCTCCCATAAAATTATTATTCCATCACTATAGACAAAGCCATTTGCCTAATAAAGCTCAGTTTTGTTAAGGTTTTGTTACATAGGGATTTTTGCCAGAGCCATTCAATAATTTTTTAACCTATTGATGTATATATCTCTCCAAACCGACAATCATTTTGGGGGTATTTATGGATAGTGTATTTTCTGTA
>JBEBHV010000130.1:0-5811 GCA_040080715.1 Rickettsiales bacterium
CTACCACCCAGCTTTTCCGCCGTGGTGAAGGATGTGGTATTATTGGCAGGCAGGTTAATGGAATGGATGTTGTGGCAGTGCGTGAAGCGGGCTTAGAAGCAGTTGCACATGTTCGTGCTGGCAAAGGCCCATTCCTGCTGGAAATGAAGACTTATCGCTACCGTGGTCATTCAATGTCTGACCCTGCTAAATATCGCAGCAAGGAAGAAGTTGAAGATTATAAGGAGCATCACGATCCGATTGAAGGACTTAAAGCGCGCCTGATTAAAGATAAATATGCCAGTGAAGATTCTCTGAAAGAAATCGATAAGGAAATAAAGGCTATTGTAGCAGAAGCTGCCGATTTTGCCCAGAAATCTCCGCTTCCTCCTGAATCGGAATTATGGACTGATGTTCTGGTATGAGGTGCTTTGTCATTCCCGCGAAAGCGGGAATCCAGTTTTAATTATAGAGATTTTATGAAAAAAATATTTGGTTCTTTAATTATACTCGTCATGCTCAGTGGTTGCTGGTGTGGCATCGAGGAAAAAGATCCTTCTGGAGTGCCGGATTATTTTTCTGGGTGCTGGAGCAAGTTAAAAGGGGAAAAAACAAAAGCTTCTGGCAATTGACAGGATACGTACGTACGTGATATGGTGATTATATGAAAAACGAAATTACAGTTACTGAGCTGCGTAGCAATATCTATGCGATTATTGATGAGGTAATCCGCACCGGTGAGCCTGTTTCTGTACGCAGAAATAAGCAGCTTATCACTATTACCCCTCCTAAAAAATCTACAAAAAAGAAGAATAAGATTATTAATGATTTTTCAAAAATAGTGCCATTAAAAGATTGCTTGGTGGAGGATTCTGAGTTTTACCGTTCAATCGATTGGGAGAGTTTGATTGGGGCATGGAATCCTGATGACAAATATGAATGATGCTATTTTCATTGATACCAATATTATATTGTGGTTGGTTAAGGGAAATTTTAAAAAACTTAGTTCCGTAGCTAAAAAAACTATTCTTGAAAACGAAGTTTTGTATTCTCCAATGGTCTGTTTGGAGTTGGGTTATCTTTATGAGATAGGCAAAACCCGTTATGATGCGGAGCATTTTCTGGATGTTTTGCGAGGAAAAATAGAGATAGCAGAATCGCGAAGTAATTTTGCGGATGTTTGCAGAGAGGCTATTAAAATAGGTTGGACAAGAGACACTTTTGATCGCCTGATAGTTGCAGAAGCTATGTTGCACAAAGGAAAATTGGTAACTGGCGATGAAAGAATTTTGAAACATTACAAACGTGCGGTATGGTAAAAGACGAGAGGAAAAATAATATGGTACAGCAGACAGTAAGAGTAGCACTTCGTGATGCGATGGCAGAAGAAATGCGCCGTGATAAAGAAGTTTTCGTGATGGGCGAGGAAGTCGCCGAATATCAGGGGGCGTATAAAGTAACTGAGGGTCTGCTTGCGGAGTTTGGAGCGCGGCGTGTGGTTGACACGCCGATAACCGAGCATGGATTCGCTGGTCTTGGTGTTGGTGCTGCCATGATGGGGTTGAAACCGGTTGTTGAATTCATGACTTTCAATTTTGCCATGCAGGCGATGGATCATATAATTAATTCGGCAGCAAAAACCAACTATATGTCGGGTGGACAGATTCGTTGTCCGATTGTGTTTCGTGGGCCAAACGGTGCAGCATCACGCGTAGGCGCGCAACATTCACAGTGCTACGCTAGTTGGTACGCACATATTCCAGGGCTAAAAGTAGTTGCACCGTGGGACGCAGCATCGGCAAAAGGTTTGCTCAAAGCGGCAATCCGCGATCCAAATCCTGTTATATTCCTAGAAAATGAAATGCTCTATGGGCAGAATTTTGATGTTCCTGAAGGTGATGATATTACGCTGGAAATCGGCAAAGCCGCCGTGGTGCGTGAAGGCACGGACGTAACTATTGTTGCATTTTCCATTATGGTGGGGAAAGCTTTAGAAGCTGCTGAAGCGTTGGCGCAAGATGGTATTTCAGCAGAAGTTATTGACCTGCGGACAATCCGTCCGCTGGACACGGAAACCATAATTGAATCGGTGAAAAAGACTAATCGTTGCGTAAGCGTGGAAGAGGGATGGCCGGCAGCAGGCATTGGCTCGGAAATAGCAGCGGTGATTATGGAGCATGCTTTTGATTATCTTGATGCGCCAGTAAAACGTGTGGCGGGTGTTGATGTCCCGCTTCCTTATGCGGCAAATCTTGAAAAACTTGCACTTCCGCAAGCCAGCCACATCATTGAGGCGGTAAAAGAAGTTTGCGCGCGTGAAATTTAAAATTTTGGAGGTTTGATTATGAATCTGGCTGAGCTTCGTACTAAAAAACCTGAAATTATAAAAATTGCTGATGAATACGGTGTGAGTGATATTCGTGTTTTTGGCTCAGTTGCACGTGGTGATGAGGGCGATAATTCTGATATTGATCTTATGATAAAAATGAAAGATGGCTCTATTTTTGAATTTTTAGAGTTTAAAAATAAGGTTGAGAATTTGCTTCATACTAAGGTTGATATGGTGGAAATAGACATTGTTAGAAACCCGCTTCGTAAGCGTTACATGCTTGATGGTGCTGTTCCATTATGAGTAAAAATAATATTAAAAATCCAGATGTATATATTTGGGATATGCTTTTTGAAATTGGGCATATTGAGAAGTTTATGCAACGTGGTGATTTGCATGATGAAATGGTGGGACATGCCGTGCTTCGTGCTTTTACGGTACTTGGGGAAGCCTGTAAACGAATAGGCGATGATGTGAAACAAAAAAACCAGCATATACCATGGCAAATATCATTGGAATTCGGAATATATTAAGCCATGAGTATGAAGAAATAAATTTGCAGAGAATTGGAAAAATAATAACTGATGATTTGCCAACATTAAAAATTGAGTTATTACTTCTTTATAAAACACTTACAGGAGTTGATTATCATGAAAAATAAATTTATCGCTGTGGCTACGGTTTGCACGTTATTTTCTACATCATCTTTTGCTGAAAAAGCTATATCTATGCTTGCTGCGCCAAAATGCGGATTTCAGGAACAGGTGAGCATTTCAATAAACTTTAACTTAACCGCAGAGGGTTTTACCCAGGCAAAAGGGAAGTTTGATGAGAAAATGGTAGTGATTGCGGATTATGCAAAAAATCAGAAACTACAAAAATTTGAACTTCAATCAATGAATTATAATATCAATAGCAATTACAATGGTTCAATGCAGAACTACCAGTTGAGTGGTAGTGTTAATTACCAGATGGCAAACGCGGATGATGCTATTAAATTCGCTGAATTTCTTACCCAGCAGAAACTTAATGTATCGGTGAATGGTAATAGCTATAAAAATGGTAGCATGTGCAACGATGCGCGTAGTAATAATATAGAGTGAATAATAACCAGTAATTTTAAAGAGACTATATGCCAATTGAAATTTTAATGCCTGCCCTGTCGCCAACCATGACGGAGGGAAACCTTGCTAAATGGACAGTAAAAGAGGGTGACAAGATAAAGTCAGGTCAGGTTATTGCTGAAATTGAAACCGACAAGGCGACTATGGAAGTTGAGGCGGTTGACGAAGGAATTGTCGGAAAAATCATGGTTGCTTCTGGCACTGAAGGGGTGAAAGTGAATGAGCTTATCGCCCTTTTGCTCGAAGATGGGGAGGATAAAGCTGTTTTGGCAGAATACGAGAAGTCGAGAAAATCAGAAGTCGAGAAGCCGAAGAAAGTTGAAGAAAGAGAGGTCGCCACAGCTGTCTCTCCAACCGTTTCTACTTCTCGTCTTCCCGACTTCTCGTCTTCCCGACTTCTTGCCTCACCACTCGCCAAACGCGTTGCTGCCAATGAGGGGGTTGATCTGAGGATGGTGGCTGGCACAGGGCCACATGGGCGCATTGTAAAAGATGATGTGCTTAAAGCAGTGGCAACTGGTGGAACATGTGGCAAGGGCAGGGTGCTGCGTAACCCAACTGAATTTACCAAAATCCCTAATAACAATATGCGTAAGGTCATTGCCCGCCGTCTCACGGAATCTAAGCAGACTGTGCCGCATTTCTACCTCACTGTTGATTGTGAGCTGGACAGGCTTCTGGAAGTACGTAAGGAAATTAATTTTGACGCGGAAGCGGCAGCAGGCAAAGACAAAAAACCAGCTTACAAGCTTTCAGTGAATGATTTTATCATCAAGGCAACTGCTCTTGCACTTAAAAAAGTTCCAACCGCCAATGCTTCATGGAGAGATGAAGCTACTTTGCAATATAACAATGTGGATATTTCGGTTGCCGTGGCGATTGATGGTGGGCTTATTACCCCGATTGTAAAAAATGCTGACCAAAAAAGCGTGGTGACTATCTCAAATGAAATGAAAGACCTCGCTGCTCGCGCTAAATCTGGGAAGCTTGCGCCAGAAGAATTCCAGGGCGGTGGTTTCAGCATTTCCAACCTCGGCATGTTCGGTGTTAAGCAGTTTGCGGCGATTGTAAACCCGCCACAAGGCTGTATTCTTGCCGTTGGTGCAGGTGAAGAACGGGCAGTGGTGCGTCATGGTAAAATCGAAATCCGTAACATGGTGGATTTGACTTTATCGGTTGACCACCGCGTGGTGGACGGTGCGGTTGGTGCGCAGTTCTTGCAGGCTCTAAAACACTATATCGAAAACCCAAGCCTGATGTTGTTGTAATTTCAATTACTCGCAAAAACGGGGATCTTAAGAGATAAAAACTATGACACTCCTTGACGAATTACGCAAAAACCGAGAGAAAATTCTGGCACTTGCCACGGAATGTGGGCTTAAGGACGTGAGGGTGTTTGGTTCAGTGGCGCGGGAGCAGGAGCGAGTGGATAGTGATATTGATATTTTAGTGAACAGGATTAAAGGTGTAAATATGGGGCTGGCAACTTATGGTTTCCCAGCTGCCTTGGAGGAAATGTTTCACCGGAAAATTGATTTCGTGGTCGAGCCAACTTTACATTGGGTAATTAAAGATGCTGTCCTTAAAGAGGCAAAACCTATATGAAAGATGAAAGACTTTATTTGCAATAAAGTCCTTTCGTAATGTTTTGGTGCATGATTATTTGGGTGATTTAGAATATGAAGAAGTTTGGCAAATAATTAATGAAAGTTTGCCAGATTTGGTTGGTGTAGCAAGAAAAATATTGAAGGAAAAATATGAAACAGAAATTTAATTTTTGGGTGTTATTGTTCGCAGTTTTATCTTGCTCTTTCACAGCCTCCGCCCGTGAGCTTGCTCCTACGATGTTGAAGGCTGGAGCACCGGATGTTGGCTCTGCGATTCAGGATTGGAAAGAAGCGGTAGAAGGGCGTGATGTCGAGGCAATTGCTGCTTTGTATGATAAAAATGCGATCATGATTTCCACTTTTGTACAGAATCCGCTTACCGAGCGTAAGGCACTACTCAGCTATTATAAAAAGGTTGTGGCTAATCCTGATGTGCGGGTGGAGATAGAAGAAGAGCATCCGCGTCGTTTTGGAAATATGGCGGTAAATACTGGACGCTACACGCTCAGCTATACGCAGGAAGGTGAAGAGGTGGCTGTGCCTGCGCGTTTTTCATTTACCTATAAGTTGCAGGGGGAAAAGTGGATGATTGTTGACCATCATTCTTCCGCTGTTCCCATGCCACAAAACATAAAATAGCAGGTTTATTATGAGTAAAAATATTTTAAGTGGGTTGTTACGGGTTTGGGTGCTTATCAGTGTGTTATGGATAGGTGGAATGGGCTGGTATCAGTATCAGGAAGCTAATAAAGTTGAAAAGAATGGCATAACC
>JBEBHV010000131.1:0-5765 GCA_040080715.1 Rickettsiales bacterium
TAACCAAACTCCATCACTCACCAAAAATAGCCAGAGAAATCGCTACCTACGACATAAATAAAGCAATACAATTGCTTACTTGATTATTGAATGGCTCTGATGGTTATATAATTGTCACATAATTGTCATTTTACTTAAGCGATAAGCTAAAGCTATACTACAACTAGTTTTCAATAGGCATAAAGGGAAGAAATATGGAGACAAAAGGAAATATTGGTCAGAATGAGGTTGTTGTAGAATTTGGAGATATAACAAAAAATCGTGCTGATGCGTATGTTGTACCACAATTTACTGGAGGTGCTTCTTACGGCGGTGTTGGTGGATCTATTGCCAGAAGTGGTGCAAAAAATGGGTTGGATTTATATCAGAAGTTCGTTGATGAAAAGGGAGAACAAAAATTTGGTACAGTTCTCCTTACGGAATCTGGCGGAGGCAATGCAAAACAGCTTTTACATGTAGTCTCAGTAGGCTCTGGAAACAAAGATGAATTCAACACTATACAAACCGCCTTTTACAATGTACTTAAGGTTGCTGAGAGTAAGAAATTAAAAGAAATTGCTGCTCCAGCTATGGGAACTGGTATAATAGGAGAACTCACATCAGAGCAATCGGCAAGAGCCATGATGTCTGCTCTTGAGCAATACTCCAAAGAAGGCGGAAAGCCTATTAAAGTTTCATTTGTGATTTACGGGGATAAGAGTGCTTATGAGGATTTTGCTACGACTTTAAAATCAGCGTCTTATAAAGAAACAAAGAAAGAGGCTGGAGGAAAAGAATTTGATATGGGAGAATGGGTAGTAGGAATGGCAAAAGATGCAGATGCAAATAGGCGTGCCTTTAGTAAAAAACATACAAAACGTGACCCGTTAAATTCTGATGGAAATGGATGGGATAAGGGAAAACAATAGAATTTAATGTAAGCCTATAATGCTCCATAAACATTAGTTTGGAAAAGCATTAAGCAGCAGCGTCAACAAGTGTGTTAGGCGCACTGAGTTTATCAAGTGCTGCTTCGCATTGCTCAACTGTCTTTTCAGTACTTTTGCCACCGGATATGGCATAGAAGGCAATGCTGACACTTACTCCATTTGAATGCTGACTGGCATCAATATATGGATTTGCGGCAACCTGCCAACGCAGCCTGTTTAAAACCAGACGTTCAGAACCACGGGTAATATCAACCAGCAATACTCCAACGCGACCATCGCCTATAATACCAACTATATCATCAGGGCGCAGACTCCTGCCCGCTAGAGTGGCAACATATTTAAGCAATTCGCTGCCGACCGTATTTCCCTTTTCCGACACTAATTTGTTATATCCATCAATCTGCAGAACAGCAAAACACGATAACATATTATTGCTGTTACCATGATGTTTAGCCAGTTCTATATCTTTAATTATGGAAGCCCTGTTGGGAAGCTGTGTCTGTACATCCAGCGATTCATGCCCTTTAAAATTATCCTTGATAACTTTACGGGCAGCATCACTTTTTCTGGAATCCAGAGTATCTTGCAGCACCAGCGAAAAAAACGCCAGATTAGCTGACGATTCTACACGAAGTATTTTGATCCTATAAGCCTTTTCGTGACCATTTTTGCCAACAATGCTGAAGCGTTGCACCTTGGACAGAACAGCACCAACATCGTTAGTATCATTTTCAAAATCAGTATACTCCACCAGTAGTTCGGATATACGTTTTGGAAGGATAGAAGAGAGCGGTTGATTAACCAGTTCAGATGCATTAAAACCTACGATATTGCTTGCCGCATCATTTACTTCACTGATTGTAACCACACCTGCCTTATTATTCTGGCAAATTGTTATTACTGCATCATTAGTACGATAGTCTATAGGCATAAGTTTTAAAACCTTACACTTGTAAATTTTAGTATATTATCTTAACCTGCCAGTATGAATAAAGTATTAACCTTTTTAATACTATGAATTGTTTTATGAAAGATGATACTCGCTTAAAACGCCTACGCTACCGCAGCTGGCATAGAGGCTGGAAAGAAACTGACCTGATTTTAGGCAGTTTCGCCGATGAAAACCTTGATAAAATGGATATGACAACAATTGATGTTTATGAACAGCTTTTAGACGAAAACGATGCTGATATCTGGGATTGGCTGGTAGGGAAACTCCCTCCCAAAAATCCAGAATATATGCCAATTTTAGAATTACTGAAGGATTATAGTCATAAACTATAGAATAATATTGCAAAACAACCTAAATTTCATTACAATGCAATGACAATTAATTGCAAATGAGGTTATTATCATGGCAAATGAAACTATACAAATGCGTATTTCCGCTAACTTAAAGCATGATGCAGAGGCATTATTTGCCAGCATGGGTCTTGGTCTTTCCGATGCTGTGCGTATGTTCTTGCAGCAAAGTGTCAATGAAGGTGGCATACCTTTTCAGCCACGCGCCAAGCGTCCAAACGCGGAAACCATCGCTGCTATGGAAGAGGCAGAAAGAGGTGAAGGTGAATATTTCAATACGCCAGAAGAGTTATTTGAAAGCTGGCGTAAATTATAATGCTAAGAATTTTAGAAGTGAATAGCTTTAAACGCGACATGAAACGTTTAAAGCGTGGCAGTTTTGATTTTTCTAAACTTAGCAATATAATCTCAAAACTAGCTAAGAAAGAAAAATTAGATGTCAGGTATTCTGATCATGCACTGACTGGTAATTGGAAAGGTCATCGCGAGTGCCATATTGCTCCAGACTGGTTGCTTATATATAGGATAAAGGATAATGATTTGCTTTTAATAAGAACTGGCAGTCACAGTGAGCTTTTTTAATTGATATGACCACAATTTCCACCACACTATCCGGCGTTCCCGCCAGCGCGCAGGCTTTTGCCCTTTTTCGTCTTATCCAAGGCAAGCTTTCGCCGCTTCCTGCACCACAAGCTATTATGCATATCGCAACTAATGACCGGACACTGGAATCACTGGCACAATGCCTGAACTTTTTTTCTCCAGATACAGAGATACTGACATTCCCGGCATGGGACACAATGCCTTATGACCGCGCCTCCCCTCGCCCTGCGATAATGGCAGAAAGGCTAAAGGTTTTGGAGAGGCTTACCACAGGAAAACGAGATAAAAAAAATCTTATAATCCTGACCACAGTTAATGCTGTTTTGCAAAAACTCCCTCCCAGAGAAGCGTTGCAGAATATCTCTTTTTCGGTGAAGCGCGGTGATAAATTGAAAGTTGATGAATTAACTTCCTATCTAGCATCACAAGGCTATAGGCGAGCAGGAAAAGCAATGGAATCCGGCGAGTTTGCTTTGCGCGGTGGCATTATTGATATAATCCCTGCCGGTATGGCTGACGGAGTGCGTATTGATTTATTTGGCGATGAGGTGGAAAGCCTGAAATCCTTTGACCCGATGACGCAATTAAGCAGTAGCACTGTTGATAAAATCACTCTTTCGCCAATGAGTGAAGTAATACTTAGCGAAAAATCAATTTCCCGCTTCCGGGAAAACTACCGCGATTTATTCGGCGCGGTAAGCAAGGAAGACCCTCTTTATGAGGCGATTTCACAAAATACAAACTATGCGGGAATGGAACATTGGTTGCCGTTATTTTATGGACAATGCAATACATTGCTCGATTATTGCCCGAATACGCTCATAACCTTGGATAGTGAAGTGCAGAACGCTGTGTCCGAACGGCAGGAAGCAATCCTTGATTATTATGAGGCAAGGAAAGCTGCAATTGGCATAACTTCCAGGAAAAATAGTTTCGCGGGTGGCGCAATTTATAACCCCATCTTGCCGGACAGTTTTTTTATAATGAAAAACGATTGGGAAAAGCTTTTAACCGAATATGATAATTTAACTTTTTCACAGTTTAATGAAGCAGCAAGTGTAAATTCCATACCTTTAAACCTTCGCCCTACCCTTCGTTTTTCGCAGGGACAGGCAGACAATTCGCCTTTCATGCAGCTAAAAACCAAGGTGGAAGAAGGTAAAGCTATCATGATTGCCTGCTTCTCGAATGGCTCTCGTGAACGTCTGCAAACATTGTTGATGGAACATGGTTTTCATAGCATCAGAATCGAAAATTGGCAGGAAAACAAAAACATAAAAGGCAAAACCATTGGTCTTGCGGTGCTGCCACTTGAGCATGGTTTTGAAACTGAGAACTTATATATTTTCAGTGAACAGGATATTCTCGGCGAACGCATTTCCCGTGCTGTGAAAAAGAAGAAAACATCCGATGTATTCATGCAGGAAGCCTCGAACTTTAATGAAGGCGATCTGGTGGTGCATAAGGAACATGGCATTGGTCGCTTTGAAGGGCTTATAACTCTTGAGGTTTCCGGCGCGGCGCATGCCTGCCTTAAAATAATTTACGCTGATGATGACAAGCTATTTCTTCCCGTTGAAAACATAGAAATAATCTCCCGCTTTGGGCTTGACGATGAAAATATCCAGCTCGACAAGCTCGGCGGTGCGTCATGGCAAAACCGCAAAGCCCGCCTGAAACAACGCATAAAAATTGCTGCTGAAGCTTTGCTGAAGATTGCTGCTGAACGCCAGATAAAAAAAGGCAGTATAATAGATACGCAGGAAGTTTCTTATGATGATTTATGCGCCCGCTTCCCTTATGTGGAAACCGAAGATCAAGCTCGGGCGATTATCGAAGTGTTAGAAGATTTGCGCTCAGGAAAACCCATGGACAGGCTGGTTTGCGGTGATGTCGGCTTTGGCAAAACCGAAGTCGCGCTCAGAGCCGCATTTGTGGTTGCTATGCAACGAATTGAAGAAATGGAGAATTGGAGAAATGAAGAAAATAATGATAAAGATTATTCTTATTCTACAATTCCTCAATTCCCCAATTCCTCAATTCCATCTTTGCAAGTCGCTCTTGTCTGCCCAACCACACTGCTGGCGCGCCAGCATTACCGTAATTTCCGCGAACGCTTCGCAGGTTTTCCGGTTACAATCCGTCAACTTTCGCGCATGGCAACTGCTAAGGAGCTGAAAGACACCAAGGAAAAGCTGGAAAGCGGTGAGGTAAATATCGTAATCGGCACACATGCGCTGCTCGCTAAACAAATTAAATTCAAAAAACTGGGGCTGGTTATTGTCGATGAAGAGCAGCATTTCGGCGTTGGTCAGAAAGAAAAACTGAAAGAACTGAAATCCGATGTGCATGTACTTACACTGTCAGCTACGCCAATTCCCCGCACTTTGCAGATGGCTCTCACCGGCGTTCGTGATTTAAGCCTGATTACCACCCCACCGGTTGACCGCCTTGCCATACGTTCTTTTGTAATACCGTTCGATCAGGTAATTATCCGCGAAGCAATAATGCGCGAGTTGCACCGTAGCGGCAAATGTTTCGTGGTAACACCGCGCATAAAATATATCGCAGAATTGAAATTACAAATTGCCGAACTGGTGCCGGAAGCAAAAATCGCGGTGGCGCACGGGCAACTTTCCGCTACTGAGCTGGATTCCATCATGAATGATTTTTATGATGGTAAATTTGATGTTCTGCTTGCAACCACAATAGTTGAATCTGGTTTGGATGTTCCCACTGCAAACACAATAATTATTTATCGCGCAGATATGTTTGGTTTAGCTCAGTTATACCAGTTGCGAGGAAGGGTAGGGCGGGGGAAAATCAGGGCTTATTCTTATATGCTACTTCCAAAAAAATCGCTTACTAAAGGTGCAGAAAAACGCCTCGAAGTTCTGCAAAAACTCGATACTTTAGGTGCAGGATTTACGC
>JBEBHV010000318.1:0-1151 GCA_040080715.1 Rickettsiales bacterium
GGATGCTACGGTTGTTGGCGATTCTCAGGAGTCCGCAGAAGCGTCTTCCGCCGGTTATCCATGTGGCGGGGACGAATGGCAAAGGCTCAACACTTGCGTATCTTCATGCGATTTTTGAGGCTGCCGGTTATCGGGTTCATCGTTATACATCACCGCATCTGGTGCATTTCCGCGAGCGGATTATTTTGCAGGGCAAGGAAATTGATAATGCCGGCATTGAAAAAATATTCCGCTATATCTCACCAGCCTTGCAACAGCAGCAGGTGACGTTTTTTGAGGCGATAACTGCTGCTGCCTTTGTTGCTTTTTCCGAGAAACCAGCCGATATTCTTCTTCTGGAAACTGGCTTAGGCGGGCTGCTTGATGCAACCAATGTTATTGAAAAACCGCTGGTAACAATCATTACGCCAATCGCTTTTGATCATATGGAATTTCTGGGTGATACTATCCAAAAAATAGCGGGTGAAAAAGCGGGGATTATCAAGCGCGGTGTTCCATGTATAATAGGCAGGCAGGAATTTCCGGAGGCTATGAAAGTGCTGGAAGATAAAGCGACACAGCTTTCCGCGCCGTTATTCCGGCTGGGGCAGGAATGGCGGATAGAAAATCACCGCTATATTTCACCGGCAAAAAACATAGAGCTTACGCTGTCGCTGGCGGGTGAACATCAATATGATAATGCTGGGGCGGCAATTGCTTGTATCGAACAAATGCCACAGTTTAATATCAGCGATGAGCATATCGTAAAAGGTCTGGCGAGTGCAGTGTGGCCGGCGCGTTTGCAGCATTTAACCAACCATCCATATTGCGCGCTGCTGCCAGCAAATGTGGAATTGTGGCTGGACGGTGGGCATAATCCGCAGGGCGGGCAGGTGCTGGCGAAATGGCTGGAGGGGCAGGCTAAGGATAAAAAAATATATCTCGTTTGTGGAATGATAAAAGGCAAGGATATGAAAGAGTTTTTGCGCTATCTCGCGCCTTATGCCGAGTTTTTATGTTCGGTTATCATCCGCGAGGAAGCGAACAGCCAAACGTCGGAAGCAGTAGCGGAAGCAGCGCAGGCGGTAGGCATAAAAGCGCAAGCCACAAGCGGCATTGAAAAAGCGTTGCAAACAGTAATAGAAAAGGCAAAAGACCAAACGGCATTAATT
>JBEBHV010000132.1:0-5659 GCA_040080715.1 Rickettsiales bacterium
CAATGATATTCTACGTACGCCACAAACCGCTGCGTATAGATTCTATGGGATTAGGCACAATTATTGCTGCATCTCTTGTTAATATATAAATTTTGCAACAGGAGATAACTATGATAGATGCACTTTCTTCTTTTATATCATCAAGTTCTAATGGCATCAATTCAAAAAATTCCAGCAATTATAAGGGAAATAACAGCTTTGAAGCATTGCTCACTGGCATTACCAATCATAACAATGCGCCACAGAAGGCTGGCAGCAAGGCTGCTGATAATAGTGGAGAGTTATTAAAATATATCCAGCAAGTATGGATAAACCTTGATAATTCGTTGGTAAATATCGGTTCTGATTCAAAAAATACTAAAAAATATGGTCAAGTTAATCCTGTGGATTCCAATATAGACATAAATAACACCGAAGCTTATGAATCTATGTTGTCAAATGACGGACCTCTTCCCCGCTTCCTTCATGAAATGGATGTGCGTTTGAATTTAAACGCAACGCAACGGCAAGCATTACGCGATATCGCCATGGAAAATAAAGATGTGGTCAAATCGCCAGATGTGGTACAGAAAATAGCACTGCAATTGCAGCGGGCGGGCATCTACGAAAGTTATACTCATTCTGTATAGTTCTTATTTGGAATAACTATAAGTTTAAACTATGGGAAAAATAATCGGTTGAAAACCTTCAGTGATGGGTTAACAAAGGGATAGTTTGTTCCTGATAAAAGGGTAGAGAAGCGAATTCATTGATTAGAATTCTCGACAAGTATTTATTCCTCAGATACTAAATCAAATATATTTTTTTTCTAAAGGAGTCTGGGTTTTCCATGCGTGATTTTCATTTTTCTAATATCTGTACAATAATTGGTTTGCTGATTGCCTATAAATGGGCTGGTTGGGACGGCGTTTTCATAGCTGCAATTCTGATTCTCATGGAAGTATCACTGTCCTTTGATAACGCAGTGGTAAATGCAACAATCCTGAAAACCATGAGTGAGAAATGGCGTAAACGCTTCATGACCTGGGGCATATTGATTGCCGTGTTTGGCATGCGCCTCGTCTTTCCTGTTCTCCTGGTTTCCTTTGCTACCGGTCTTTCGATGTATGATGTAAGCCATCTTGCCTTTAAAGATCCTGATGAATATAGTAAGCATGTCCTGGGAGCTAACGTCGAAATCTCTCTTTTTGGCGGGATGTTCCTGCTTATGGTGTTTATGCATTTCATTTTTGATGAAAGCAAGGAAGTGCATTGGATAGGTTTTCTGGAGCGCAGATTATCGGCAGCAGGCAGGTTGAAATCGCTGGAAGTTATAATTGCTATCACGATTCTTCTTGTTATGCAGGCTTTGCTTCCTGAACAATCAAAACTTTCCGGACTGACTTCCGGACTGGTTGGGGTAATTCTTTATATTACCATAAACAGTATCATGTCCCTATTTTCAGTCGATGGGCATCAAACCAATAAATCATTAGGTGTTTCCGGTTTTGTTGGTTTTATGTATCTGCAGTTACTCGATGCATCATTCTCCCTTGACGGAGTAATTGGTGCATTCGCTATCAGCAAGGATGTAGTCATAATTATGATTGGACTTGGAGTCGGTGCTATATTTGTGCGTTCAATGACAATATATATGGTTAAAAGGAAAACTCTTGATGAATATGTTTTCCTGGAGCATGGAGCGCATTATGGCATTGGCGCGCTTGCCCTCATCATGCTTGCCAACTCGATGCATCATATTTCAGAGGTAATTACCGGATTAATTGGTCTGGTTTGTATCCTTCTTTCCTGGTGGTCATCGGTTAAATTTAACAAAATCAATAATAAGTAAGTTATTGTTGCGGCGCAGCAATTCCGCACTTGTTAACCCTTTCTTAGCTGGATTGTGATATGATGATTAGATGATTAAAATAATGCCCCTTAGCCATCCAATCATCTAGTTATCATATCATCTTTCTGGAGCAGTTATGCCACAATTTAAAGCCAATGTCCGTGATTTCCAATTCCTGCTGCATGAATACCTGAACCTGTCGCAATATGCGCATGTGGATGGCTTTGCTGATGCCGGCGAAGAGCTTATGACACCAATTTTGGAAGCGGCTGCGCAGATGGCGGAAGAAGTTCTGTTTCCACTAAACCAGAAAGGCGATAAGGAAGGGCTGAAATACGAAAATCCTGCAGGGCTGCCTGGGCGGGTGATCATGCCTGACGGCTTCAAGGAAGCCTATAAGCTATATGTCGATAGTGGTTGGCCGTCTTTCACCTGCGATCCTGCTTATGGCGGACAAGGTCTGCCGGATGTTCTTAATATGCCGCTGATGGAGATGGTCTGCTCCGCTAATTTATCGTTCGGATTAACTCCCGGATTAAGCCACGGAGCTTATAATGCGATAAATCTCCATGCCAGCGATGCACTCAAAAATAAATTTCTGCCAAAGATGGTTTCCGGTCACTGGTCAGGCGTAATGTGCCTTACCGAACCGCAGGCAGGCACGGATTTAGGATTGATCCGTACCAAGGCAGAACCTATGCCCGACGGTAGCTACGCTATTTCGGGCACCAAAATTTTTATTTCCTCAGGTGAACATGAACTGACGGAAAATATCATCCACCTTGTGCTGGCGCGTCTTCCTGATGCTCCTTCCGGCACAAAGGGTATAAGCTTATTTATAGTGCCGAAAATTATGGTGGGTGATGATGGTATACTGGGTGAGCATAACAAGCTGACCTGTGCCGGTATCGAACATAAGATGGGGCTTGCCGCCTCACCAACCTGCCAGATGCAATATGATGGTGCGATAGGCTGGTTGGTTGGTGAGCCTAACAAGGGCATGAAGGCAATGTTTACCATGATGAATGCCGCCCGCCTCTATGTCGGCGTGCAGGGGCTTGGAATTGGCGAAGTGGCGTATCAAAATGCGCTCGCCTATGCAAAAGAGCGATTGCAGAGTCGTGCACTCACTGGTGCAAAAGAACCGACTAAACCGGCGGATCCGATTATAGTTCATCCTGATGTGCGCCGGATGTTGCTCACCATGCGTGCATTTACAGAGGGGGCTAGGGCACTCGCACTGGAAATGGCACTCAAAATTGACCTTGCCCATCGTCATCCGGACGCAAGCGTGCGCGAAGAAGCCGATGATTTCGTGCAGCTCCTTACCCCTGTGGTAAAATCCTACCTGACTGATGGTGGTTTTGAAACGGCTAACCTCGCTGTACAGATATTCGGTGGTTATGGCTTTATCAAAGAATATGGAGTTGAACAATATGTGCGTGATGTGCGCGTAACCATGATTTACGAAGGTACTAACGGCATCCAGGCACTAGATCTGGTAGGGCGTAAATTACCGCAAGCAGCAGGTAAATATCTGCGTTCATTCTTCCATCCGATAGATGGTTTTATCGCTAAACATAAAGACAATCCTCTAATGGCAGAATTTATAAAACCACTAGCAAAAAATATGGAATATCTGCAACAGGGAACCATGTGGCTGGCTGGAGCAGGAATGAAAAACCCTGATGATGCCGCCGGTGGTGCAGTAGAATATCAAAAAATGTTTGCGCTGGTCACACTTGCTTATGTGTGGGCAAGGCAGGCAGAAATCTCGCTTGGCAAACTGCAAAGCGGGACAGACAGAGAATTCTATGAAGCAAAACTATCCACTGCCCGTTTCTTTATGCAGAAAGTCCTGCCACAAACAACTTCACTGTTGCAAGCAATCACCGCTGGCAGCAAATCTATGATGCAGGCAGTTTTATAAAAATAATTATTATTATTTCTTCAGCAAGTCTCGAATTTCTTCCAGCAGTAATTCGGAACGCGGTGGCGCGACCGGAGCTGCATCCTGAGTTTTCCGGAAACGGTTAGCCTGTTTTACAATCATAAAAATTGCAAAAGAGACTATCAGGAAATTTATGACCTGGTTCATGAACACACCCACGTTGATAGTAGCAGCACCAGCGTCTTTTGCCGCCTTAAGAGTTGCGTAATCACCACCAGATAAACTTATAAATATATTGGAAAAATCTATGCCACCCATAATTTCACCAATCGGCGGCATGATAATATCAGCTACCAATGAATTTACTATGCCTGTAAACGCCGCGACGATAATAATACCCACAGCCAGATCCAGCACATTACCACGCGTGATAAACTGTTTAAATTCATTGAGCATAAAATTCCCCCTATATTTGGTTATGCGAAGAAAAATACCTTTTAAGTATTCGCTTTGCAATATTTTAATTTATCAAAAACATACTCTGATCTGTATACAAAATGCAGATCAGAGTATGAATCAAAAGCGAAGCAGGGAAAATGAAAGAACCACTTCCAATCTGCTATTGTTTCAAAGATTTGGCGCGTTCATCTGCCAGTTTTTTATCTTTCTCATTTAATGGCAGAAGTCCTTTATTAGTCAGGTATCCATCCTTACCGATAGCTCCTTCGCTGACAATTTCCTTTGCAAACTCAGAAATACCAGGAATTTTGCCAAGATGGTCGCCTTTTACATAAATATAAAGGCTACGTGATAATTTATATTTTTCATTTTCGATATTTTCCATGGACGGTTCCAGACCATCAATTTTACTACCCTGAACCTTGCTTTTGCTTTCTTCCAGAAAACTATAGCCAAAGATGCCCAGCGCGGTCTTATTGCTCACCAGCTTCTGTACGATCATATTATCATCTTCGCCGGAATCTATATATCTACCGTCTTCACGTAACAACCCGCAAATTTTCTTACGTTCTTTTTCATCAGGATAGATTTTGGAAAATTCCGGGAATGCTTTACAACCTTCTTCCATAGCCAGCTCAACAAAAGCATCACGTGTTCCGGAGGTTGGCGGAGGACCATAAACCTCTATATTCTGCGCAGGAAGTTCAGTAGCTATTTCATTCCATTTCTGATATGAATTCTTGATCAGTTTACCATCTTTACCAGGAAGCTCACGGGCTAATGCCATGAAAATATGTTTTTTACTTATATTGAACTGTGGGCTTCCCTTCGCATTAGCAATAACAATTCCATCATAACCAATTGGTATCTCAACTATTTTGGTTACACCATTCTTCTGGCAGGATTCTTTTTCAGAATCAGTGATCGGGCGAGAAGCATTGCTCATATCCGGTGTATCTACACCCACGCCACTACAGAATAATTTAAAACCTCCGCCGGTTCCTGTTGATTCGACAATAGGGGTTTTAAATTTTCCACCCTGACCAAACTGCTCGGCGGCGGCAGATATAAACGGATACACTGTGGACGAACCAACGGCACGTATCTGGTCACGGGCAAAAGCAGGAGATGCGGTTATCAAAGCGGTCGAAGTTAGAGTCAAAGCCGCAATAAGATGATAAGGCGATATATTTAACATAGCGTATCCTTTAGTTAAAGTTGAACAGAGAGTTAATATGATCTCTTTATAGTTAATTAATATTTTATTGACGCTATTATCTAACCGGCGAAGCGGCATAATACAAAATCTTTTTTAGCATAGTAGCTATGCTTATATTACAAAGGCAATTTTCAACATATAGAGAGATATAACTCTCTGACGTTTAATAGTTATATAGAAAACGATGGGGGTAGACAGCAAAGAATTAAACAAGTCCGTCTACACTTGGCACTCCTGCGCCTATATCGCTTTCGATGGC
>JBEBHV010000133.1:0-5616 GCA_040080715.1 Rickettsiales bacterium
GAATAAAGATTTCAGCATTTATATTGATTTATCACCTATTGCTATTGCCATGCTTGATTCTTCCGGCAATATAATAAACTGCAATCCTGCCTTCCATGCCTTGACCTGTAATTCCATTGCTTCTTCCAGCATGCCAATTCCTTTTCTGGACATTATTTCTGAAGATAAAAAGGCTGAAGCAGAAGCTATTTTAAAGAAATTTCTGAATGGGAACGTGGCTCCTGAAACCGAGTTTTTTTCACTTACCATTCCTAACAATAGTGAAATTATCGTATCGGCATATTCCAGCTTGTTAGTTAGTGAAGACAAAAAGATACTGATGCTGCACCTGATTAACGTAACCGAACAAAAAAATCTTGAAATGCGCTTTGCTCATTCTCAGAAAATGCAGGCAGTTGGTCAGCTTGCCGGTGGTGTTGCCCATGATTTCAATAACCTGCTTACCGCCATGATTGGTTTTTGTGATTTATTACTTATGCGCCATCCCGCCGGTGATCAGTCGTTTGCCGATATAATGCAGGTTAAACAGAATGCCAACCGCGCGGCAAATCTGGTGCGGCAGTTGCTTGCTTTTTCCCGCAGGCAAACCTTGCAGCCAAAAATTATTGATCTAACCGATGTGCTTGCGGATCTTGCGAATCTGGTGCGTAGGCTTATTGGTGAGAATATAGAACTGAAAATGACGCATGGACGTGATATCGGGCGGGTAAGGGCAGATCAGGGGCAATTGGAGCAGGTTATAATAAACCTCGCGGTAAATGCGCGTGATGCGATGAAGAACGGTGGAACTCTTACCATCCGCACCAGCAAATGCCATATAGATAGAACCCACCCCCTGCCTAAGGATTTAATAGCCCCGTCCGAGGAAGATTCCACCATTGCTGAGGGTGATTATGTGCTGGTGGAAGTTATTGATACTGGTTGCGGGATTCCAAAACTGCTTATGCAGAAAATTTTCGAGCCATTCTTTTCCACCAAAGAAGTTGGCTCAGGCACCGGTCTTGGCCTGTCAACGGTGTTCGGTATTGTTAAACAGACTGGTGGCTATGTCTATGTTGCCAGCAAAGAAAATGAGGGTACAAATTTTAGCCTGTTTTTCCCAAGTATCGCTCAGCATGAGGCAATTGCTGCAACTGTCGCTGAAACCGCCGCAACTGAAAAATCCGATAATGTTGATTTAACTGGTAAGGGTACTATTTTATTGGTGGAAGATGAAACACCAGTGCGTATCTTTGCGGGGCGGGCATTGCGAAACAAGGGTTATACTGTGCTGGAAGCAGATTGTGCTGAAACAGCAATTGAACTGATGCAACAGCATGGCGGTGAGGTTGAAGTTATTGTTACCGATGTTATTATGCCGGGAATGACCGGCCCTACTATGATTGAGAAAATAATTCCGGATTATCCTAATGTGAAAGTGATATTCATTTCCGGTTACGCTGAAGATGTGTTTGTTAATAACTATGGTGCCGAACGCAGCTTTAACTTCCTTGCAAAACCTTTCACCCTCAAACAATTAGCCAGTAAAATCAAAGAGGTTACCGGGTAAAGCGGCGCGCGAAATTAGGGATGCGGGATGAAGATTCAATCATCCCTCTTCCCAAATCCCTGATCCCGCAAAACTTGCCATTTGACTAGCCCCAAACTCGTGCTAGACTTGCCAGTTCGTTTAACTATCAGGTGTCATCCTGAGCGTAGCCGAAGGATCTTTGCAGAATAAATTAATAGAGCAAAGATGCCTCGATAAACTCGGCATGACAAAGTTTATATTAGAAATGGATTACTCAACAAATGACTGAAAATTTTATCCGCGTGCGCGGAGCTAAAGAGCATAACCTTAAAAACATTAACATTGATATTCCGCGTGATTCACTGGTGGTAATTACTGGTCCTTCTGGATCTGGCAAATCATCGCTGGCTTTTGATACTATCTACGCCGAAGGTCAACGCCGTTATGTGGAAAGCCTTTCTTCTTACGCCCGCCAGTTCTTAAATATTCAGGATAAACCCGATGTAGAATCTATTGATGGTTTATCACCTGCCATTGCCATTGACCAGAAAACCACATCGCGCAATCCGCGCTCTACAGTTGGAACAGTGACAGAAATTTATGATTATCTGCGCTTATTTTATGCTCGCGTTGGTGTCCCCTATTCTCCTGCCACCGGTCTTCCCATAGAAAGCCAGACCATCTCACAAATGGTTGACCGCATTATGGAACTTAAAGAGGACACAAAAATATTATTGCTTGCTCCATTCGTGCGCGGACAAAAGGGAGAGCATAAAAAAGAAATAGCTGAACTTAAAAAGAAGGGTTTCCAGCGTATCAAAATTAATGGCGAAATACATGACATAGGCGAACTACCAGTCATTGATAAAAATAAAAAACACGATATTGACGTGGTAGTTGACCGTATTGTTATTAATTCAGAACTGGGCAACCGCCTTGCCGACAGTATCGAAACGGCACTTGGAATTAGCGGTGGTATTTTGAACGTAGAACTTATTGATAAGAAGACGAGAAATTCAGAAGACGAGAAGTCGAGTGAAAAAAATTCTATTCTCGACTTCCCGACTTCTGGTATTCTTCAATTATCTTCCCGCTTCGCCTGCCCGGTATCGGGTTTTACCATCTCCGAAATTGAACCACGCTTGTTTTCTTTCAACAGCCCGTATGGTGCTTGCCCGACTTGCGATGGGCTGGGAATGCAGATGGCTTTTGATGTTGATCTGGTAGTTCCTGATAGCAGCAAAACGCTGATGGCAGGGGCAGTTGCTCCGTGGGCAAGCAGCCAGAGCAAATATTTCATCCAGACTTTTGATGGGCTGGCAAAGCATTATAATTTTAGCCTGAGCAAACCATTCCGCGAACTAACAAAGGAAATACAGGAAATAATTTTATATGGCTCCGGCGAAGAACCAATAAAGATAGCTTACGCCGATGGTGCGCGGAACTACACAGTAAACAAGCCCTTTGAAGGTGTTATACCAAGCCTTGAGCGTCGCTGGAAAGAAACTGACAGCGAATGGGCGCGGGAAGAACTGGGTAAATTCCAGAATGAACATGCCTGTGATACTTGCGGTGGTCACCGCCTTAAAAAAGAGGCACTATGTGTTAAAATCGGGGATCTGCATATTGGTGAAGTTACACAGTTTACTATTGATACAGCACATGAATGGTTCGGAAATATCAATAAAAAGCTGAGTAAAAAACAACAACAAATCGCTGAGAAAATTCTCAAAGAAATCCGTGAACGCTTGCAGTTTCTGGTGAATGTAGGGCTGGAATACCTGACTTTGTCACGCGAATCAGGAACGCTATCGGGTGGTGAATCGCAGCGCATCCGTCTTGCTTCGCAAATCGGCTCCGGGCTTTCCGGCGTGTTATATGTTCTTGATGAACCTTCAATCGGTCTGCACCAATGCGATAATGAACGGTTGCTGCACACGCTTAAACACCTGCGCGACTTAGGAAACACGGTTATCGTGGTTGAGCATGATGAAGATACCATGCGTGCAGCCGATCATCTTATTGACATAGGTCCTGCTGCTGGCATCCATGGCGGGCAAATTGTGGCTGAAGGAACACCTGGTGAAGTAGCAAAAAATCCGAAAAGCATTACCGGACAATATCTAAGCGGTAAAAAATTTATTCCCATTCCTGACAAGCTCCGCCCTTTTACCAAACATAAGAAAATATCGATAAACGGCGCACGGGCAAACAATTTGCAAAATATAAGCGTAGATATTCCGCTGGCAACTTTTACATCTGTCACAGGAGTTTCTGGTGGCGGAAAATCGTCACTTATTATTGAAACATTATACAAGGCGATTTCCAAAAAAATGAATGGCAGCCGCGATATGCCGGGAATCCATGACAGCATAACCGGACTGGAATTTATTGATAAGATAATCGAAATCGACCAATCGCCAATCGGACGCACTCCACGTTCCAACCCGGCAACCTACACCGGCGCATTTACTCCTATCCGTGACTGGTTCGCCGCCCTTCCCGAAGCAAAAGCCAGGGGCTATGCTTCCGGACGTTTCTCATTCAACGTCAAAGGCGGTCGCTGTGAAGCTTGCCAAGGCGACGGCATGATAAAAATCGAGATGCATTTCTTGCCTGATGTTTATGTGAAATGTGATGTCTGCCACGGCAAACGCTATAACCGCGAAACATTGGAAGTAAAATACAAAGACAAATCCATCTCCGATGTGCTGGAGATGACAGTTGATGAAGGAGTTAGCTTTTTCTCGGCACAACCCTCCATCCGTGAGAAACTGTTAGCTCTGCAAGAGGTTGGTCTGGGCTATATCCATATCGGACAATCGGCAACCACGCTTTCCGGTGGTGAAGCGCAGCGCATAAAACTTGCCAAAGAACTTTCCAAGCGCGCTACTGGCAGAACTTTATACATACTTGATGAACCAACCACGGGGCTACATAGTAATGACATCGCCAAACTCCTAGATGTTTTACATAAGCTGGTGGACACTGGTAATACCGTGCTGGTTATTGAGCATAATATGGATGTAATAAAAACCTCAGACTGGGTGATTGATATAGGACCAGGCGGTGGGAATAAGGGCGGGAAAGTGGTTGTGAGTGGCACTCCATTGCAAGTTGCGGCTTGCAAAGAAAGTGTTACCGGCAAATACCTCGCGCCTTTGCTTAAGAAAAGGAAAGCGGCTTAATATGCAATCAAAAATTCCCGAACAAGAAAAATGGCTTCTAAAAAACAAAAAAGCTTTATCATCGGTATTAAATGGAATTGAGCAATCAGGAAAAGGGGAAGTGAAATTTCTTGGTTCATATGAGAAATACGCACAAGAAGCCCTAGATCCCCGCCTTCGCGGGGATGACAGTAAGTAATATGCACTGGAGCGATGCAGCGATAATTCTTTCTTCCCGAAAATACGGGGAAAGCAGTGCTGTTGTAAGAGTTCTGGCGCGAGAACATGGGGTGTTTGCTGGAGTCGTGCGCGGAGCTAATTCCAAAAATAATCGTGGGATTATCCAATCAGGTAATGTGGTCAGCAGCCAGTGGCAGGCGCGACTTTCGCAGCAGCTTGGCACATTCAAACTGGAACTGCTCGAAGCCCATGCTGCCCATATTATGCAGGATGATGGTAAACTTGCAGCACTTTCTGCCGCCTGCACCATCACCGAAATAGCACTGCCCGAACGTCACCCCTACCCTAAGTTATTTTCTGCCCTTCATGAATTCCTGCATACACTTACCGCCAGTGACAACTGGCAACAGGATTATATTAAATATGAAGTTTTACTACTTGCCGAAAGCGGTTTCGGGCTGGATTTAAGCGAATGTGCCGCAACTGGCGTAACCGATGATTTAATCTACGTCTCCCCAAAATCCGGCAGAGCAGTTTGTAGAGAAGCTGGCGAACCTTATAAGGATAAGATGCTGCCTTTACCGGCGTTTTTGTTAGGCAAGGAATCCCCTCTCCCCGAAGGGGGGAGGGTTAGGGAGGGGGCTAAAATAACAGAATATGCAAGACAACTCCGTACCAACCAAACCGAAAGCGAAAAAAAACTTTGGTATCACCTGCGCGCCCATCGCTTTGAAGGCTATGGTTTTCGTAGACAATATC
>JBEBHV010000134.1:0-5613 GCA_040080715.1 Rickettsiales bacterium
AATCCTTGATAGAATATACATTGATAAGGTTTCTGCCTATGAAAGTGATATTGCCAATGCCAGAACGTATGAATCTGCTATGGAAAAACTTAATGAATTTGCGGATTGGAAGTTGCCTAGTAAAATGAAATCTGTAGAATATCAATATAACCATCCAACTTTTAGAGAATATATTAAAAAAGTTGAAGATCCGGCTGTAAATGCTGAAAGGCTAGTTTCATCTGCGCAACGTTCTGGTATACGTAAAGAATATATTGACCCTCGTATTCTTGCACCAGAATATAACCGTAAAAAAATTATAGATAAATATGTTGAATCACTAGATATAGATAAAAAGCCACGTAAGCGAAAGGCTCCAAGTGGCGCTTGGAGTAGTAGAGTAGTAACTGCAAAAGACCAATCTCAGGAAAATGTTCCGAAATTCAGCTAAACCTGATTCCTAAACCATGTCATTTGCCGTTTGGCATATTGGCGGGTGGCGGTTTGGCAAAGCTCAATAGCCTGTTCCAGATTCATCTCACCGCGCAGATAAGCAGCTAATTCCCGCACCCCAATGGTTTTCATAATCGGTAAATTATTGTGCAAATTATCTGGCAGGTTCAACGCCATTAACTGACTTACCTCATCCACCGCTCCAGCCTCAATCATCTGCTCAAAACGAGCGTTACAGCGTCTATAAATTTCTTCTCGCGGGAGTTCAATTTTGGTGATTTCAATTTCAGCGGCAGGGTAGGGCGGAGCAACTTCCCGACTTTGCCACCAGCTAAGGCTTTTGCCACTGCCTAGCCACACTTCATACGCCCGCACCAGCCGTTGCTTATCATATACTTTCAACCGTTCAAAAAAAGCAGGGTCAATTGCGCGTAGGCGTTCGCTGAAAGCTTCTTTTCCCATCTCCTCATAATCACTGGTTGCCTGCGCGCGCACGGACGCATCAATATCAGGAATTTCAGCGATACCTTGTGTCAGGGATTTTATGTATAAACCGGTTCCACCAACTACAATCGGTGTGATATTTTGCGTGCGCGCCCAATCAATTTCCATTTTGGCGTAACGCAGCCACACCCCCGCTGAGCAGTTTTCATTCGCTGACATTGTGCCATATAATTTGTGGGGAACTTGTGTTTCTTCCTGTGGCGTTGGTCGGGCAGTAAGGATTCGTAAATCGCTATAAACCTGCTGGCTATCAGCATTGATGATGACACCGCCGATTTTTTGCGCTAAGGAAAGGGCAAATGCTGATTTGCCACTGGCGGTTGCTCCCACAATAACTTTTATATTTGGAATTTTAGATATGGAATTTGTCATTACGTTGCTTGCCGATGTTAAAAAGACACCTCTCTCCGAGGCTTTTGTACAGTCTATGGTTCTGTCGCTGGCTTCGCAAGATGTTGTTGTGGAAAAAACGCAGTGGCTGGAAAAAGATATTGCCTGTGACCTTTTCTTTTCACACTCCACACTCCATACTCCACACTCAATCGCGCAAGCGATTCTAGCCGACCAACCCTATGACGGTATTGTGCAGGCTGTGGAAATCCGCCATAAAAAGCTCTTAATCAGCGATATGGATTCAACCATGATAACGGTTGAATGTATCGACGAACTCGCCGATTTTGTTGGTAAAAAAGCTGAAGTTTCGCTGATAACCGAACGTGCTATGAATGGAGAGTTAAACTTTGAAGCAGCACTTACAGAGCGTGTGGCACTGCTCGCAGGAATGCCAGAAGAGGTTTTACAGGAATGTTATGACGAGCGGGTAAAAATGATGCCGGGTGCAAAGGAGCTTATAACTGCATTTAAGAAAAAAAATGGACACACAGTTCTGGTTTCTGGTGGCTTTACATTTTTTACCTCGCGGGTGCGCAAGGAACTTGGCTTTGATGCTGATTTTGCCAATGAGCTGGAAATAGTGGATGGCAGGCTTACAGGAAGGGTAAAATTACCAATTCTCGGCAAAGAAGCCAAACTCAAAACCCTGCAGGAAAGCTGCATAAAAATGGGCATTTCTCCTGTCGAAGTGCTGGCAATCGGCGATGGCGCGAATGATTTGCCGATGCTGATGGCAGCAGGGCTAGGGGTTGCCTACCACGCCAAACCAATCGTCCGCACCCAGGCAAATGCACAGATAAACCATTGTGATTTATCGGTTTTAGTGTGGATTTAGCAAAATTGTCTTGCACTTCCAGTGAGTATGTGCGTGAGCTTGTTCGCGAAGACCAGAAGAAAAAATTGGAACAACGTTTATCTTTGCTGATGCTGGAAGGGCTTGAGTCTGGTCAGCCTATTGTTGCTGATGCCAATTATTGGGATGCAAAACGGCGTTCTCTTACTCAAGAAAAATGAAGCCTGTCCGCCTTACTCCAAAAGCCGATAGAGATGTTGCTTAATTCATAAAGCAAAATATGCGTTCAGAACGACAACACAGCTTCCTGATTCCTGAATCCTGACCTCAGCCCCTGACTATGTCTGCCACCGTTCCACGCTTTGAACCACGGCTTTACTGCGGAGATTGGCTATTATATTGCCCAGATGACGCACGTCGCGCACCTCAATATCAATCAGCATTTCAAAAAAATCCATGGAGCGGTTGGTAATTTTGAAGTTGCTGATATTGCCATTTTCGCGGGCAATAACATTGGTAACTGTGGCAAGGGAAGCGGTTTCATTACTCACATTGACTTTCAGGCGGCCAATATGAGAGCTGTCCGCCTGATCCCGTTCCCATGCCACATCAATCCAGCGTTCCGGTGAATCAGAGTAATTCTCCAGAGTATCACAATCCATGGTGTGAATGGTTATGCCTTTGCCGGTGGTGACAATTCCAACTATTCGGTCTCCCGGGATAGGGTGACAGCAGCCGGCAAAATGGATTGCCATACCCGGCATCAATCCCCTTATAGGCATGGGGACTGCAGCACCAGTATCTTTTTTCCTGCGGAATGTGTTGGAGATACTGGAAAGCACCGAGGTAACACCGGTTGCCGGCAGTGGTTTCTTCTGTCCGATAACCACTTCAAACACTTGTTGCCGGCTTATCAACCCTTCACCAACTTCGGCAATTACATCTTCAATATCTTTTTTACCAAAAAACGGCAGGTGTGGTTCAATCAATTTTTCGACGAACACTTCGCCTTCCTGTTTGAAGGTTTTGGCAAGTATAGCCCTGCCAAGATTAATATATTCCGCACGCTGCGACACGCGCACATGTTTACGGATTTCACTACGGGCTTTTCCGGTAACCACAAACCGTTCCCAACTTGGCGATGGTGTCTGAGTTTTGCTGGTGATAATTTCTACCTGATCACCGTTTTTAAGCTTGGTACGCAGAGGAACAATGCGCCCGTTTATTTTCGCGCCAACACAGGTATCGCCAACGCCGGAGTGAACACCATAAGCAAAATCGACAGGGGTAGCATCGCGTGGGAATGCTAAAATATCGCCTTTAGGAGTAAAACAGAATACCTGATCCTGATACATTTCCAGCTTGGTATTCTCCAGGAACTCTTCAGGATTGTCGGATTGGTCAAGAATTTCCAGGAGTTCCCGTATCCACCGTAATTTTTTTCCATCTTTGCCTGCATTTTCACCCTGTTTGTATGACCAATGGGCTGCAAGTCCATATTCCGCCACTTCATCCATGTCATGGGAACGAATCTGGATTTCCACCCGTTGTTGTGCAGGTCCTAAAACCGAGGTGTGGATCGATTGATAGCCATTGGATTTAGGAGTTGAAATATAATCTTTGAACCGACCGGGAATAGTGTGCCATTCGGCATGGATAACGCCTAAGGTCTGATAACATTCAGCAATAGTATCAACAGAAATGCGAAACGCTACTATATCGGAAAGCTGCTCAAAGGTTATCTTCTTACTTTCCATTTTTTTCCAGATGGAAAACGGCTTTTTCTCGCGCCCTTGAATATGGGCATTGGGTAGTCCTGCCGCTGACAATTTTTCTTTCAGTATTTCCATCGTCTTTTCGACTTCCGCCGCGCCTTGTTCGCGCAAAAACTGCATGCGGGTTACTATCGATTCGCGTGCTTCCGGATATAATTCGGCAAATGCCAGATCCTGTAATTCTTCTTTGATGCTTCGCATACCTATACGCTCAGCAAGTGCAGCATATATTTCCAATGTTTCCCTAGCGATACGGTGCCGTTTTTCCGGACTCTTAATGTGCGACAGCGTTTCCATGTTATGCAAGCGGTCAGCGAGCTTGACGAGCAGCACACGTAAATCCTGACTCATGGCGATGAGCAGTTTACGAAAATTTTCCGCCTGTTTAAGATTTTCTGATTTTCCTTCAAGCCGTGAAAGTTTGGTTACTCCGTCTACGAGATTGCGAATATCTTTACCGAAATTACTTTCAATGGATTCAAGCGTTGCATCGGTATCTTCCACTGTATCATGCAGCAATGCAGTAACAATAGAAGCAGTATCAAGCCTGTATTGTGTCAAGCGATAAGCAACTTCGACAGGATGAGAAAAATACGCTTCGCCCGATGCGCGTTTCTGCGCTCCATGTGCTTCCATTGAAAATTGATAAGCCCGATTTATCAGATCTTCATTTGCGTCAGGGTCATAAGATTTAACCTTATCGACCAATTCCTGTTGTCTAATCATCTTGTTATTCTACCAAAAGATTGCTCTATTTACAAGCAACAGCTATGCCTCATAGTACAATATAAGTTATGCAACTGATGTTTTTTTACAACATCGCTTAATACTTTATAAACAGTTTCTGAATTAGACTCGGCAAAATTTGAGTAATGTGATAAGTTGGCTCGCTTTGCTCACAAACACTAAATTTGGGTAATGGAATGTCTAGTCGTGCATTAATTATAGCTATTGTATTAGTGGTTGCTGGTCTGACAATCGTTTCACTGCGGGATTATTTCACAAGTGAACCTGTTGTCATAGAAGCAGAGGAAGTTAAAGCTCCGCGTATATTGGTTGCAAAGCGCAATCTGATTAGTGGTTCTTTCATTCAGCCCCAGGAAGATCTGGATTGGCAGCCGGCTCCGGCAGTTCCTTCCACGGTTCAAGCAACACCTCCAGCATCTGAAAATAGAATCGGCAATATGCCGGAAGGTGAAGAAGGTGGAGTGCCAGAAGTAGCAACTGCAGACAATAATAATTATCAGTATGAAGGTTCAGTCGCGTTGGAAGATTTTAATGGAGCAGTTGTCAGGCGTACAGTTCGTGCCGGTGAACCAATAGTTGTTTCCATGTTGATGAAGCCGGGCGAGGGTGGGTTTATGTCGGCGGTGCTGGAACCGGGAAAGCGTGCAGTTTCTATTTCAGTGAATCCTATTTCTGGAAATGCCGGATTCGTTTCGCCGGGTGACAGAGTTGATTTGCTGCTTACCTACAGAGTAAAAAATAGTGCGAATGCTGATAGTGGCGCAGAGGAATCAGTTGGTACTGAAACATTTGCACAGGGTGTACGTGTTCTTGCGGTTGATCAATCTCTCGACAACCCGGAAAACAAGGCGATTCTTGCCAAGACTATTACGGTTGAGGTTACTCCGGTGCAGGCTGAAAAAATTTCAGTAGCATCCGAAATGGGTAAGATATCTGTAGCACTTGTAAGTACTGCCATTCCTTCTGTGG
>JBEBHV010000135.1:0-5611 GCA_040080715.1 Rickettsiales bacterium
GCCATTATTGAATCCGGCCTGGATATACCAACCGCCAACACTATGATTATCCATAACGCCCATTTATTCGGGCTGGCGCAGCTCTACCAGATGCGCGGGCGGGTTGGGCGTGGCAAAACGCGAGCTTATGCTTATTTCCTGCTGCCACATCATAGAGAACTCACTAAAAACGCTACAAAACGGCTGGAAGTAATGCAAACTCTGGATACTCTGGGCGCAGGCTTCACTCTTGCCAGCCATGATATGGATATTCGCGGGTTTGGCAATCTGGTTGGCGAAGAACAATCAGGGCATATCAAAGAAGTTGGGATTGAGCTTTATCAGCAGATGTTGGAAGAAGCGGTTGCGTCGCTACGGGCGGATGACGGAGAACGGATGGCGGATGACAAGAATGATGATTATAGTCCGACCATTAATCTTGGTATTTCAGTATTAATTCCTGAAGAATACGTGAATGATTTGCAGCTACGCCTTGGTTTATACCGGCGCGTGGCGGCAATGGACACTGAGGAAGAAATAAGCAGCTTTGCTGCAGAATTGGTTGACCGATTTGGTGCTATGCCGGAAGAAGTAAGCCACTTAATCACCACGCTTAATTTAAAACTACTATGCCGGAAAGCTAACATTGAGCGCGTTGATACCGGCGCGAAAGGTGCGGTTATTTCCTTCCATAATAACTATTTTCCTAAACCGGAAGCATTGCTTAAATATATCGGGTGTAACCCGCGCCGCCTGAAATTCCGTCCCGATCAGAAGTTGGTATTCACCCATGAATTTAAGGATTTGAACGATAAAATTTCTTCGGTTAAAAAGCTGTTGCTGGAGTTGATTGGGTTGCAGTAGTATTCTGTCATACTGAACGAAGCAAAGTATCTCTGCTAAACCGCAATGAGATTCTTCGGCATTCGCCTCAGAATGACAAGAACAATCACTCACCATCTGCGGATTTTATCGGCAAGATAAAGGTAAACACCGCGCCGGTTCCTTCATCTGCATTTTTTGCCCAGATTTTACCATCATGCGCGCTGACAATACCACGGCAGATAGCAAGCCCCAAACTGCCATCGCTGCTGTTCCCACCGTAAAATTTATCAAATATCTTTTCTTCATCCCCTGCTTTAATACCCTGCCCATTATCCGATATAGTCACCTGAATATCCGGCTTATTAATCATGGCAGTAATATTTATACTAGTTCCTGCCGGTGTGTGCATAGCAGCATTTTCCAGTAGATTAATCAATACCTGCTCGATAAGAAGCCCGTCAATACGCAGCAACGGTAAGCCCTGCTCAATATCGGTTACAACCTTATGCCTAGAAAGCTTTTGTTCAACACGCATCAATGCCGAACCAATAAGCTCTTCAATAAAATATAGCTCTTTATTGAGCTTTACCGAACCTGACTCAAGACTGGTAACGTCTAACAAGTTAGTTACCATACGCGCCAGTCGCGCCCCTTCTTCATGAATTGAACGTAATAATTCCGTTCTATATTCATTAGAAATTTTTCCGCCTTCTATAAGCAGAGTACTAGCGGCACTGGTTATCGCAACCAATGGCGTGCGTAAATCATGAGATACTGAAGAAAGCAAAATATTCCTGAGTTTTTCGCTGGAAGCTTCGACCATGGTTTTTTCTACCATTTCAGAGGCATGAGCGCGTTCCAGGGCAGAAGCAGTGATACTGGAAAATGCTTCAACCAGTTCAATTTTATCGGTAGAATAGCCTGTAGATTTTTCTTCATGCGGCATCAGCCCAATCACCCCCATAACACCACTGGAGGCTATAAGTGGCGCATAGAAAGAATTGGCACTCGGCAGCGTGTCAGTGCCAAGACCAGCGGTTTGTTTATGGGAAAATGCCCAACGCGCAACACTCTCTTCACGAACCGGATCGGCACCATGTAAATCACTGTGAGTTTCTGCTACTACTGTCTGCAATTCACCTTTTTCATCCGGCAACCAGATAAACACGTTACTGTCTAACACCTCGGCAATGTGCTGGGCTGCCACCTGCGCCAGATTTACCTTACCGCGACTTGCTGTTAATTCACGGGTCATCGCAAACAGGCTGGAAGTATTCTTTTCCCGCTTACGGGCGGTTATCGCCTGCAGGCGCAACTTCGAAGTCTGCGAACCAATAATGATGCCAGTGAGTGTTAATACGCAAAAAGTTATTATATGTTTCTCGTCGGCAATTTTAAAAACATTATACGGAGCAACAAAAAATAAATTAAAGCATATCGCAGAAAGGAACGTCGCTACAAGAGACGGAATTCTGCCATAACGCAGCGCAATTCCAACCACACTAACCAGATAGACCATAACGAGATTAGAAGGTTCAATATACTCCCTGACAGGCAGTAATAAAATGGTACAAAGCAAGGTTATAAAAGTGGCAACAGCATGATACTGCCATGGCGTATTTACTCTCCAGAATGGTGAGCGCAATCCTTTGCGATCTTCTGCATCACCGGTAACTACATAAACGTCAATATCACCGGAACCACGGATAATTTCATCGGCAAGAGTCCCGAAAAGAAAAGCCCTTAACCTTGATTTATTAGGCTTACCGACAATAATTTTGCTTATTCCGTTGGCTCTTGCATATGCTAGAATATCATCAGAAGCTTTTCTATTCCCCTGAATTATCTCTGTCCTAGCCCCCATTCTGTCAGCCAGGCGCAAGGTTCTTTCAACCGCTTCATGCCCTTCCTTGCTAAGGCTCAAATGACGTTCATTTTCGATGTAGATAACTGACCACTGCGATTTCAGCCCACTCGACATGCGTTTAGCCGTGCGCACCAGCTTACTGGACAATGCGTCAGGACCTATACACACTAAAATGCGATCCGCTCCACTCCATCCTTGTGTCCCGCCACCCTGGGTTTTATAAACATCCATTAAGGCATCAACCCGCTCTGCCGTACGGCGTAACGCTAATTCACGCAGGGCAATCAGGTTGCTTTTCTTAAAGAAATTCTGGGCGGCACGTTTCTTGGCATCATTGGCAATGTAAACTTTGCCTTCACTCAAGCGTTTCAGCAATTCTTCGGAAGGAATATCCACCAGGGAAATTTCGTCCGCCTTATCAAAAATAGCATCCGGAACAGTTTCTTTGACCCACACACCGGTGATGCGCGCTACAACGTCATTAAGACTTTCCAGATGTTGAACATTTATGGTGGTATAAACATTAATTCCCGCATCAAGCAATTCATCAACATCCTGCCAGCGTTTGGGATGGCGCGAACCGGGCGCGTTCGTATGCGCAAGCTCATCAAGTAGGATTAATTGCGGTTTACGGACAAGAGCCGCATCCAAGTCAAATTCCCTGATGGTAGTACCACGATATTGCACCTCACGATGGGGAAGCAGTGGCAGACCTTCCAGCAGTTTCTTGGTTTCTTCCCGTCCATGCGTTTCTACAAGCCCGATAACCACGTCGATCTTATCAGCTAAAGCCGATCTCCCTGCCGAAAGCATGGCGTAAGTTTTACCAACGCCTGCACACGCCCCAAAGAAAATTTTTAATTTTCCACGCGTATCTTTTGCCTGCAACTGCTCTTTTTCCTCCGCTTTTATACGGTTGAGCAGTTCGTCTGGATCTGGGCGATATTCTTCATTCATACTGGGGCATATTACTCAATTATCCTTTATACACAACCATTAATGAATTCGGCATTAATGAATTGGGCTGAATCCTTTTACAGAACTGTGAAATTAATTATTTGCACAGTGTTATAAAGCTGATAGGTTATGGTTTAATTTAGAGTAACAAGTTTTATTTCAGCATTATAAAAACGGAGAGACTATGGATAAGGTTATGGACAAAAATAAGGCTCTTGAAACCGCCCTGAGCCAGATTGAAAAGACTTTTGGCAAAGGTTCGATCATGAAGCTTGGCGATAATAAAATGGAAGCCATAGAAGCCACTTCAACCGGTTCTCTGGGTCTTGATATCGCGCTTGGGGTTGGTGGCGTACCACGTGGTCGCGTTGTCGAAATATTCGGTCCTGAAAGCTCCGGCAAAACCACACTCACCCTGCATATTGTCGCTGAAGCCCAGAAAAAAGGCGGGACTTGTGCGTTTGTTGATGCTGAGCATGCCCTCGACCCGATCTATGCAAAAAAGCTTGGTGTAAATATTGATGAATTGTTGATTTCTCAGCCAGATACTGGTGAACAGGCACTCGAAATAGCCGACACTCTGGTTCGCAGTGGCGCGATTGACGTGGTAGTTATTGATTCGGTGGCGGCACTTGTTCCTAAAGCTGAATTAGATGGTGAAATGGGTGATTCACATATGGGCTTGCAGGCTCGTCTTATGAGCCAGGCTCTGCGTAAACTTACCGGCTCAATTTCGCGCACTAACTGCACGGTTATTTTCATCAACCAGATCCGCATGAAAATCGGCGTTATGTTCGGCAGCCCTGAAACTACCGCTGGTGGTAACGCGCTTAAGTTCTACGCCTCTGTGCGTCTTGACATTCGCCGTATCGGTTCAATCAAAGACAAGGAAGAAATTGTCGGCAACCAGACTCGCGTAAAAGTAGTTAAAAATAAAGTCGCCCCTCCGTTCCGCATTGTAGAATTTGATATTATGTATGGCGAAGGTATTTCAAAAACCGGCGAGCTTATCGATTTAGGGGTTAAAGCCGGTGTTGTTGAAAAATCTGGCTCATGGTTCTCTTATGGCGATCAACGCATCGGTCAGGGTCGCGAAAATGCCAAACAGTTTATGAAAGAAAACCCTAAAGTAGCTGATGAAATCGAAAAGAAAATCCGTGCAAATTCTGGCATTATTTCCGCTGTTCTCAAAGGTGAACCAGCAGAATTTGCCTCTGAGGATGCCGCCTAGTACCTAATATGAACCTGGAAGAACTACGCAAGCATAAACCAGCAATTCAAAATCTGGCAAAACTATATAAAATTGATCCGAACACCATTCGAGTGTTCGGTTCGGTGGCGCGTGGCGAATCTTCAGAAAATAGCGATGTTGATCTGTTGGTTAAAACCTTGCCCAATTGTGGATTATTTGACCTTGGCGGGATATATGCCGATTTGACCGATTTACTTCATTGCAAAGTTGATGTTGTGCCTGATGATTCCATCCGCCCGCGCATTGCTCAATATATATTAAAAGACGCAATTTTGCTATGACTATCCCGCAAAAGCTTCATGATTTGGAGAGATTTCACCATATAATTGAAGCAATAGAACTTATTGAAGAATATGCAAAGAATGGTATAAAGACTGGAGATTCTTTAACAACCGATGCAATATTTTATAGGTTACAAATTATTGGTGAAGCAGCAAAGCATATATCAGATTCTTATAAAGAACGTTTTTCTGATATTCCGTGGCGAAAGATTATTGCCATGCGCAACTACTTGGTACATGAGTATTTTGCCATTCATAATAATAAAATCATGATAGCTATTGCTGATATTCCACGTATAAAAGAACGAATACAATATATTATAAGAGAAATAGAAAATGACTAAAACCGTAAGCGATGTCCGTTCTGGATTCCTTGATTTTTTTAAGAAAAATGGGCATGAGGTGCGCCCATCAGGTTCGCTTGTGCCGCATAATGACCCGACTCTTATG
>JBEBHV010000136.1:0-5594 GCA_040080715.1 Rickettsiales bacterium
CTGACTAAGCTTGGGGTGAATGCCACTGCCGATACGACCAACAAACTGGCGGTTGCCAGTTCGGCTATTTTGTTTAATCATAATGGCGCGGGAATCCAGACTAAGCTTAATAAAAATTCTGCCTCTGACACTGCGTCAGTTTTATATCAGACAGGCACTTCCGGAAGGGCGGAATTTGGAACAATTGGTGATGATAACTTTACGATGAAAGTTTCTTCCAATGGCTCAAGTTGGCTGGATGCCATTAAGATAATTGCCGCAACCGGGCGGGTAGCTTTTAAATCAATCGCAACCTCTGTGTCAGCAGCAGGCAGCACGCAAGGGACGGCAACCGCGCTCACCAAAAGCTTCAACGAAATAACCACGGTTGCATCAGGGCAGGGAGTGGTTCTGCCTTCGCCTGAGGCTGGTGAAATAATCATGGTGGCAAATCAGGGCGCAAACGCTTTGAATATCTATCCTGCCACTGGTCACTCGATCAATAATTTATCTGCGAACACAGCGCAAAGTTTAGCCACTGATACACGCAAGATTTTTTTTGCAACCGGCGGCAGCAAATGGTACAGCCTATGATGGATAATGAAGAAATTACCCATTGGCGGGTTGATAAGCGCATCCCAATCGCGCTGTTGCTGACACTGTTTATACAGATTGCCGCAGGTATTATTTGGGCAACGCAGCTTAATGCCCGCGTTGATAATCTTGAGCATGAAGCCGGAGCATCAGCAGGTTTCGGGGAAAAACTGGCGCGCATTGATGAACGTCTGCAAAACCTGAAACAGGATATGGAATTTATAAAACGGGAAGTTAGCGTTAGTAACAGGTTCGGTAAATAATGACTTCGTCATTGCGAGCGAATGCGCAATGACAAGGATATGAATATGCAAACATCAGAAAATGGTTTAGAGCTTATCAAACAATTTGAAGGATTTTCCGGAGTCCCATATTACTGTCCTGCATGGAAATTAACCATAGGTTATGGGCATGTAATTCTTTCTGGTGAAAATTTCCCCAAGGCTGGGATCTCAAAAATTGAGGCAACAAATCTGTTAAAACAGGATGTTAGTATGGCTGAGAAAGCTATAAACCGCTTGGTAAAAATCCCGTTATTACAGAACCAGTTTGATGCCTTGGTAAGTTTTGCATATAATATTGGAGCGCAACGCTTTGAAAATTCAACGTTATTACGCTTTCTGAACGATAATAGAATGGAATTGGTTGCCAAGGAATTTTCCCGCTGGGTTTTCGCAGGCGGTATTATGCAGAAAGGGTTAGTTAAGCGCAGAAAGGCTGAAAAGAAGTTGTTTATTAGTTCATGTGATGGTAGTATAAAGTAGTATATTAAAACTATATGGGAAATTTATGCAGATTGCAGAAAAACTCTCAATTACTTTGCCGGCTGAGATGGTTAAGGTCATTCGTGATAAGGTGGTCAGCGGTGCTTATAGCTCAAATAGCGAGGTTATCCGTGAGGCTATGCGTGGGTGGTTGGAACGTGAACAACTCTTAAAAAATCTTGATATAGCTATTGCTGCAGGTATTTCTGATGCCGAGGCTGGAAGAGTGCATGATGTTGAAGCCACACGTGATGAATTAAAAAGACGTTTTTCCTGATGAAGGTAGTGATTACTAACGCAGCTAAGGCTGATTTGGTTAGTATTGCCGAATTTATTAGCCAGAATAATCCACAAAGGGCTGTATCCTTTGTTGATGAGCTTCTTGATCGCTGTGTTTTACTTGGTGATACATCACGCGCGTATGCTTTGCTTCATCGTTATAAACATTATGGCGTAAGGCGTTGTATTCACGGTGATTATTTGGTTTTCTATAGAATATCTGAAGACTTTCTGGAAATAATTCACATTTTGCATGGCGCAAGGAATTATGAGACTCTGCTGTTTTCCGAGAATTGAGTTTTACGGCTGTGAATGGCAGAAAAGCTGATGTTTTCAGAATTATGACAATAAATAAAACGAAAAAATGAAACCTTCACAAAATTGTAACACAAAAACTATTTATTATAGGTATACTGAGTCTAAGTAAATTAATTATACCAAGTTTTTAATACGGAGAAAATCATGGCTGAAGATAACACGCAACAAAATCACAATGCTGGTGGTGAATCACCTAAGGATGCCGGCTTTGGTGAAAACCTGAAGGGCAAAGCTGCTGCAGCTATGGATGGTGCGAAAAAAACAGCTGAAGGTCTTGGGGAAATTTTTACAAAGGCTAAGGAAGGTGAGCTTCACGCTGATGTTGGTGGTTCGTCTAGGAAGATAAAGTTTGACCGTAGTGCATTAAAAGACACTGCAGATGAGGCTAGGAAGAAAATTTTTCAGGACGGAATTGACGAAATGATAAAACCTAAACTTGAAGAATTTGACAAAATGAGTCGTGGTCAGAAGATTTTCGCACAAGCTGGCGGTAACTGGGGGCAAGCCGGCAAGCTTGAGAAAGGTTTACGCGTTGGTGGCTCTGTAGTTGGTCTTGGTGCTATTATAAGTGGTACAAAAAACATAGTTGCTCCACAGAAAGACGAAAATGGCGAAAGAAAAGACAGCGTTTGGAAACAGATTGGCAAGATTGGTCTTGGTGCAGCTGCGATATACGCTTCTCTGACAGCTGGTGGCAAAAATCGGGCTATGGGTATTTAAAGATAATTTTTACATTATCTAAAAAATAAAAACTCCCGCTTTCAGAGGCGGGGGTTTTTATTTATGACGCAATCGTCATTGCGAAGGAGCATAGCGACTGTGGCAATCCAGAATAACTCAATTGAAATAACTGGATTGCTTCACCTGCGGTTCGCAATGACGGAGATTAACTCAAAGCACCGTGGCAGTGCTTATATTTCTTGCCACTTCCGCATGGGCATGGGTCGTTTCTTCCGGCTTTGGGAAGCTCATCAACATTTTCCATGCGGTTTTCAAACATTTTCTGGGCAGGAGCGACAGCAGCAAGAGTTGGCGGTTGCTCAAAATGTATCTCTAAATGCGCCAGACGGCTTACCACCAATTCACGCAGCTGCGTCAGCATCTGCTCAAACAGTGAAAATGCTTCCTGTTTATATTCATTGAGCGGGTCGCGCTGACCATAACCGCGTAAATGGATGCCCTGTCGCAAATGATCCAGCGATAATAAATGGTCTTTCCATAGCTGATCGAGGGTTTGCAGCATTATCCTCTTTTCCGCCATTTTCATTACCTGCTCGCCATATTTAGCATGCTTGCCAGCAAAATGCTCATCGGCGGCAGAATTAATTCTCTGAGTTATCTCATCATCGGCAATGCCTTCTTCTTTTGCCCAGTTAACCACCGGCAAATGCAGGCCAAAAATCCTGAACAATTCCTTTTCCAGTGCTTCGGTTTCCCAGGCATCAGCGTATGATTTCGGCGGTATATACATAGTCACCAGGTTGCTGATGGTTTCTGAACACATATCAGCAACGGTGTCCGACACGGATTCAGCTTCCATAAGCTCAATACGCTGCTCATAAATAACTTTGCGCTGGTCATTCATCACGTCATCATATTTAAGCAAATTCTTACGCATTTCATAGTTACGCGCTTCCACCTTCTGCTGCGCCCGCTCAATTGCCCTATTCATCCACGGATGGAAAATAGCTTCGTCTTCTTTCATCCCGAGTTTCTGCAGCAGACCGTCTATGCGCTCACTGCCGAAAATCCGCATCAAATCATCTTCGAGTGACAGATAGAATTTCGACGCACCTTTGTCGCCCTGCCTCCCTGAACGACCACGCAACTGGTTATCAATTCGTCTTGATTCATGGCGTTCCGTGGCAAGTACAAATAGCCCGCCAGCAGCGATAACCGCCTTTTTGTCGGCTTCCACTTCCGCTTCGATTTTATTTTTATCCACTAAAGATGCATCTTCGCCAAGCTCTTGTTTAATCCGCATTTCAGCATTGCCGCCGAGCATAATATCAGTTCCGCGACCAGCCATATTGGTAGCAATAGTAACGGCGGAAGGGCGACCAGCCTGCGCGATAATATATGCTTCCTGCTCATGGTAGCGGGCGTTAAGAACCTGATGCTCGATTTTCTCTTTTTTAAGCATTTCCGAAAGCATTTCCGATTTTTCAATCGAAACCGTGCCAACCAGAACCGGAGTTCCCTTAGCATTGGAATCTTTTATCTCTTTGATGACAGCTCGAAATTTTTCAGCAGACGTACGGTAAATCTCATCGTTATGATCCACCCTGTTCACCGGAAGGTTGGTTGGAATGTCGATTACTTCCAGCTTGTAAATATCACGGAATTCACCGGCTTCGGTCATCGCCGTTCCAGTCATTCCTGATAATTTCGGGTACATACGGAAATAATTCTGGAAGGTTATCGACGCAAGTGTCTGGTTTTCATTCTGGATTTTTACGCCTTCTTTGGCTTCCAAAGCCTGATGCAGACCATCAGAATAACGGCGACCTTCCATCATCCGACCGGTAAATTCATCAATGATGATAACTTTATTATCTTTCACAATGTAATCGACATCAACAGTAAATAAGGTGCGGGCGCGCAGGGCTTGATTTACATGGTGAACAAAAGCTACATTTTCTATATCATAAAGCGAACTGTCCTTATTTAGCATCTCTTTGGCGATAAGCATGGTCTCCATGCTTTGTACGCCTCTTTCGGTTAAGGTAACGCTTCGTTGCTTTTCATCTTTTTCGTAATCTTCAGGCTTCAATTTTGCCACCAGCTTATCAATCTGGGTATACAACTCGGAATTGTCTTCTGTAGGACCAGAAATAATAAGCGGAGTGCGGGCTTCATCAATGAGAATCGAATCAACCTCATCGACAACAGCATAGGCAAATGGGCGGTGAACCATCGTCTCACGCGAATATTTCATATTATCACGCAGATAATCAAAACCTAATTCATTATTGGTGGCATAGGTAATATCGCAGCCATAAGCAGCTTTGCGTTCAACATCATCAAGACCGTGAGTGATGCAACCGACAGTTAGCCCAAGGAATTTATGCAACCGTCCCATCCACTCAGAGTCGCGTTTTGCCAGATAGTCATTCACTGTTACAACATGCACGCCTTTTTGTGGAATTGCGTTTAAATACGCAGCCAGCGTGCAAACCAGCGTTTTTCCTTCGCCGGTACGCATTTCGGCAATCATTCCCTTATGCAGAACCATGCCACCGATAAGCTGCACGTCAAAATGGCGCATCCCCAGAACACGTCTGCCGGCTTCACGAACAGTAGCAAAAGCGTCTACAAGCAGATTGTCCAGTTTTTCTCCGGCATTATAGCGTTCACGCAGCCACGTGGTGCGCCCGCGCAGTTCATCATCAGACATGCGGGAAAGTTGAGCCTCAAGCGCGTTAATCTGCTGCACTTTTGGTTGCAGGGACTTAACAAAACGTTCGTTGGCAGAACCGAATAATTTTTTTGCAAATGTGTTTAGCATGGGTGATTAGATAGGAGTTTATTTTGGCTAAGTCAACGGCAGGAAAAATAAATAATTTGTAAGAACAGGGCAACCGCATATATTATGAAGAGTTGATTAACTCGGCTCTGTAATCATTGTGGAGTGCGGCTTTGAGGCGTTTGGTTTTGAGT
>JBEBHV010000137.1:0-5565 GCA_040080715.1 Rickettsiales bacterium
AATTAGTATGGGACTAGAAAATTACCAGGGAGCCAGACGCTAGCCCCCTGCCTCTTTGATTCTCTACTTACTAGCGTTTTGTATTGCTTCCCCACCTCTTTTGATATCCTGCCCTAAACCCTCTACGGTATTGCAAGCGGTAAGTAATGATAATGTAAGCAGAGCAGAAAATAATACCAAATGTTTCATAAATTCTCCTTTCGATTATTTAAAAATAATAAATGTACTGTTACTTCTTCTTGCCTTTGCCACCTTTTGCGGTTGCTTTGGCAGGTTTTTTCGCAGCCTTTTTGGCAAGCTGGGCTGGCGACTCCTCTTCTTCCTCTTCTTCTACTTCCTCAAGCTCAATCTCTTCATCTTCAATATCATCAATCAGAGTATCATCATCTATGGTAATGTCATCATCCATCTCTTCTTCTGTTTCAACATCTTCCAGTTCTTCGAGATCTTCGATGTCATCAATATCTTCGATTTCTTCGATTTCCTCAATCTCGTCCTCACCTTCAACAACCATGACATCTTCAAAATCTTCTAGGTCAACCCCCTCCACTCTTTTCGGAGCTTTTTTAGGTGGTTTCTGCTTGGCTTCCTGCTTAGCCTTCTGCTTAATCAAAGGATCATCATTATCAATTTCGACAGTAGCTTTGGTTTTACGTCTCACTCTATATTGCGCGTTAATATCATTAGATGTCTTGCATTTCGGGCAAATAGCCGGATTTTTCCCCAAATCATAGAATTTAGCACTACACCCTGTGCACACTCTTTTATTTCCCAAATCAGCTTTATTCACTGCAAATACTCCTTAAGTAATTTTTGACACAACGCATGTATGTAGATAATCAGGAATCTAACTGATTAAAGGCTAAGTTTTTTTTTGCAACATAAAATATGATAAAAAACAAAAATCTATATAGAAAATGCTTATTTCCCTCTTGAAAAACATGCTTAACTTACCACATACTGCTCTCAATCCATACTCAAAATCACTTAAAGGATAAATAATGACTACAGCCAAAGATACCAGCAATAATGAAGGCAAGAACGAAGCCTCAAAGCCGGACAATAGCATAGAAGGGGTTGAATCTGCAGAGAATATTGTTGATATAAAGGATGCCCGCATAGCACAATTGGAAGAAGAATGTGCAAAACTGCGTGATAGCTGGGTGCGTGCGGTTGCTGAAACCGACAATGTCCGCAAACGCCTGCAGCGTGACCTGGAGGAAAGCGGGAAATATGCAATCACCGGTTTTGCCGGAGATATGGTAAGCGTTCTGGAAAATTTACAGCGCGCAATTGAGAATGTTCCGGCTGATGAAGCTGGAAAAAACCCAGCTCTGAAAACTTTTGGCGAAGGAATTAACCTGACCTTACAGGAACTGCTCAGGATTTTCCAGAAATATGGAATAGTAAGGCTGAATCCAATGGGACAGAAATTTGATCATAATTTCCATCAGGCAGTGGTTCAAATCGAGAAAAATGATGTTGAAGCCGGAACAATCGTACAGGTTATTCAGGCAGGCTACATGATTTCTGATCGCCTGCTGCGTCCGGCTATGGTTGCTGTTTCTAAAACTTCGGAAAGCCCTGCGAAAAAACTTGATACCACCGCCTGATAGCTTTAGAATTACAGAATGAAAGTCGACATAGCATTCTCATCTGATGATTCCCACCGCTTTTTGCCTTGGCTTATCGGCGTAATGGTTGCCCTCGCCACTCTGCTTTTGTGTTTTGTAATGACGATTAATGGCTGGGTGATCGAGCGTCACAGCGATTACACTAATAACATCACCGTCAATATCCCGGTTCCTGATTACGAAAACCCACCTTCGGAAGAAGTGATAAATAGCATAATGGAAGCACTGCAGAAATCACCGGGTGTCGCCATGGTAGAAAGACTTGAGCCGGAAAAATTACAGAAAATGCTGGTGCCGTGGCTTGGTGAAAATATGACAGGTTCCGAGCTGCCACTGCCAATCGTACTCGATGTCGCCCTTAAAAGTGGCACCAAAGTGGATATCCATAAACTTCAGGAAGCACTAACTCAGATAGTGCCAGGAACGGAAGTAGATACGCATGAGGCATGGGTTAATGCTTTTATCAGCTTTTCCACTGCAATCAGGATGGTAATGATAATGTTCGCCCTGGTTATAATATTCTCCATTGGCCTGATGATTGCCTTCACCTCCCGCGCATCGCTCCGCCTGCACAATAAAGCCGTACATCTTCTGCATTCGGTTGGCGCGGAAGATAATTATATTGCCAAACAATTTCAGCAGGAAGCCTGCTCACTTACTATGCGCGGAGCAGGTGTCGGCTGTATAATAGCAGCTATTGGCTTCTGGGGCATGGGTAAATATATGCAGTCGCTGGAGAATTCTTCTATTCCATCACTGGCAATGAGCCATAAACATTTTATACTTTTGGTCGTTATTGCTTTTTCCTGCGGTCTGGTTGCCTGGATTACAGCCAGGATTTCTGTAATGAAACAGCTAAAACAAATGTTATGACTCCTTTTAATCTGCGCAGGAAAATATTTTCAACCCTGATATTAGTTTTCTGCGTCTGGTTTATTGGGTTAAAATGGTTCGAAAGCCGGATCCCGCAAAATATAAATAGTCTTCCTGAACATTCTGCCGATGCTATAGTGGTCTTAACCGGTGGCAGTGGCAGGCTTGAATATGCACTGCAGCTAATGGCAGAAAATAAGAGTGGTATTTTATTTATAAGTGGCGCAGGAAAAGACGTTACTCTGGATGATGTCATTCGACAGGCACAGAGCGATATACGGGGAAAAATAAACCGGCAGAATATAATTCTGGGGCATCAGGGCGAAAACACCATCGGCAACGCCGAGGAAATCAAAGGATGGATAAAAAAAACCAGCTACAGGAAAATAATACTGGTAACTTCCAGTTATCATATGCCGCGCAGTTTGCTTGAATTATCAACCGCCATGCCGGAAGTTTCCATTACCACAGCTCCGGTAATAACCGATGACAATGAAATGTTACTTTCTGAATATCATAAATATATAGCAAGCAAATTGCGCCATATATTTATTTCTGTTACACAAAGCAAATGAAGCAAAAAATCACCATTTTCCTGCTAATCCGTTCCATTGCATTTAATATTGCCTTTTTCGCATGGGCGTTTATTTCTGCAATATTATTCATACCTTTGTTCGCAACTTCCAGTCGCGCCTCGCTCCATGCCGGAAAGCCTTGGGCGGATATATCGCTACTACTTGCGCGAATATTCTGTGGAATCAAATATGAAGTGCGCGGCAGGGAAAATATCCAGAACACCCCAGTTATTTATGCCTCCAAACATCAGTCGGCGTGGGATACTATTATTTTCCTGAATTTGTTCCCAAACGTTGCTTATGTGCTGAAAAAAGAGCTTCTGCGCCTGCCTTTCTGGGGTTGGTATCTATGGCGGATGAAAATGATCGCTATCGACCGCAGTGCCGGCGCAAGCAGCATCAAGCAATTAATCCGTGATGGCAAAGCTGTTCTTGCCGAAGGTCGCCCTATCGTTATTTTTCCCGAAGGTACACGTACCAAGCCCGGCGCAGCTCCCGACTATCAATCCGGCATAACCGCCATGTATTCTTCGCTCTCCGTTTCGGTTGTTCCGATTGCCCTTAATTCAGGAAAATACTGGGGGAAAAATGCGTTTTTCAAAACCCCCGGCACAATTATCATTGAATTCCTACCCCCTATTCCCGCCGGACTGCCTAAAAAAGAATTTATAGAACGCCTGCAAGAGGCAATAGAAACTGCGAGTGGCAAGCTATTTATTGACACGACAATAAATATAAGGTAACATCATAATGAAAATTACTTATGATCCTACAAAACGCGCTTCCACTCTTGAAAATCGCCAATTAGATTTTGAAGATGCGGCAGAGATTTTTAATGGATTGCGGTTTACGTTTGTTGATGACCGTAAGGACTATGGAGAAATTCGTAATATAACCGCCGGTTTAATAAATAAACGTATGGTTATTATTGTTTGGACACTGCGTGGTACGACCCACCATATTATTTCAATGAGGAAAGCAAATGTTAAAGAACAGAAATACTACAAAAAAGAACTCCGCAAAGAAGATCTGGACTGACCCTGATGACGCACCAGAACTAAATGCGGACTGGTTCAAGAAGGCAGATTTATATGATGGCGAAAGACTTGTTCGCCAGCGCGGCAGACCGCCAGTGGAACATCCAAAAAAACGCATTACCCTGCGCCTTGATGATAGGATAATTTCCGCCCTGCATGCTATTGGTAAAGGATATAACGCCCGCGTGGAAAAAATACTGCTTAATGCTATTGAAAAAGGGAAGTTATAAATTGATAACTGGATGATAAGATGATTAGATGATTAATTATATTTACTTAATCATCCATTAATCCAATCATCTAATAATCAACTAAGGAATCCCATGCGCCCATCCAACCGTAAAGCCGACGAACTCCGCCCCTTAACCTTAACCGCCGGTTTCAGCCGTAACGCCGAAGGTTCATGCCTCATTCAATGTGGCAACACTCATGTTTTATGCACCGCCACGATTGAATCCGGCGTGCCAAGTTTCCTTAAAAACACCGGCAAAGGCTGGGTAACTGCCGAATATGGCATGTTGCCGCGTGCCACAAACAGCCGCGTTCCCCGCGAAGCTGCCAAAGGCAAACAATCTGGGCGCACGCAGGAAATCCAACGCCTGATTGGTCGCTCCCTGCGCTCGGTGGTTGATTTAAAAATGCTTGGCGAACGCCAGATAACCATTGACTGCGACGTTATCGAAGCTGACGGCGGAACACGTACCGCCTCTATCACAGGAGCGTATGTTGCACTGCATCATGCAGTGGGTTTCCTGCTTAGAACTGGCGCAATAAAACAATCCCCAATCATCGGGCAGGTCGCCGCAATTTCCTGCGGTATATATAACGGACATGCGGTTTTGGATCTGGATTATAATGAAGATAGCGTCTGCACTATGGATGCAAATTTTGTGCTGACTGCTGATGGAAAAATAATCGAGATACAATGCACTGCCGAAGAAAATCCTGTTGAGGAAGCTCAGTTTGCCGAATTATTCACACTGGCAAAATCCGGCGTAAAACAACTGGCAGAAATGCAGAAAAAAGCCATTGAAAGCATAAAATAATAATGTTCAAAAAACTCGTAATCGCCAGCCATAATAAAGGTAAAGTCCGCGAGATTGGCGAACTGCTAGCCCCGCTTGGCCTATCAGTTATTTCTGCTGGGGAAATGGGCGTTGATGAACCGGAAGAAACCGGCGATAGCTTTGCTGAAAACGCTACGCTCAAAGCCTTAAACACCGCTGAGAAAACAGGACTCCCTGCCCTTGCCGATGATTCTGGCCTGTGTGTGGAAGATTTAGGAGGATCTCCAGGAATTTATTCTGCACGCTGGGCAGGAGAAACCAAAGATTTCACCGTTGCCTTTGACCGGATTCAAAAAGAATTATCGGATATTGGAATAGATTCCCCTAATCCTAAAGCTTATTTTATCTGTTCGCTGTGCCTTGCCGTTCCTGACGCTGA
>JBEBHV010000319.1:0-1120 GCA_040080715.1 Rickettsiales bacterium
GTTAGGGAGGGGGACTTTTTTCTGCGAATTAAAGCTATACCCCCTCCCCGCCCTCCCCCGCAAGCGGGAGAGGGGGGAGGAAGGAATTCTGCCAGAAACGCAGCTTCTTCACATATTCCATAGGGTCTTTCACATTCACCAGCGCGCCTTCCACTCGGTTCAGCCAATCATAACTGCGCGTGAGCAAAAAGCGTAAGGAAGCCCCGCGCAACAACAATGCAAACGCTGCATCTTCCTCCGCGCTTATCGGGCGAATATCATTATATCCCGCAAGCAGTGCCTGCACGCGTTCTTTCACCAATCGGTGACGATCATCGAAACACCACGCGTTTATTATTATCGCTAAATCATATGCCCAGAAATCATTGCACGAAAAATAAAAATCTATCACCCCTGAAAGCAAGGGCTTTCCGCCAAATGGCTTATTAAAAAACACGTTATCGGGAAATAAATCCGCATGAATAGGTCCGCGTGGAAGGTCACTCGGCCAATGCTCACTCAAATAATTATATTCCTCAGAGATAAGTTTTTTAAGCCCCGGCTCTATTTCATCAGCGCGGTCAATTATCTTGTCAATTATCGCTTCCCAACCTTTCACCGACAATTTATTCTCGCGAACATGTGGAAAATCAATGCCTGCAATGTGCATCCGCGCCACCATTTCACCCAACTGCAACAGATGCTCTGGCAAAATATTTTTAACTCCGCTACCATCGAGGAAACTAACAATCAAAGCTGGTTTTTCCTTAAGCGCGCACAGCGTCCGCCCGCTTTTACCCACTATTGGCTGCGGGCAGGAAATTCCCCGTGCATGCCACCATTCCATCAACGATGTGAAATAGGGAAGCTCAGAAAGTTCAAAATGTTTTTCAAACAAGGTGAGGATGTAATTCGTGGTTCGTGTTTCGTGTTTCGTGAGAAGCAAATAATTAGTGTTGGTCACACCTTCGGCTATAGGTTCAAAAGATACTAATGTTCCTATATCATACTGGGTGAGCAGACCTTCAATATCAGATTCAGAAAGTTGGGTGTAAACAGCCATAACGGATGATCAGATGATTATATTATTGGATGATTAAAAAACAGAAATTTACTTAGTCATCTAATAATCTAATTATCT
>JBEBHV010000138.1:0-5532 GCA_040080715.1 Rickettsiales bacterium
GTGTTAGAATAATGAACAGGATAGTTGCCTGCAATCAATGTGTAACTCCTAAAATACCTATTCCCAATAAATTTTTGCGCAATAAAGATTTGCTAAATGAATTAAAAAACCCAGCACAACTATTAGAAAAATAACCTATGCCCACGGAGATTTATCAAAATTTTGAATGGGATAGTGAGAAGCGCACCTCTAATATTATGAAGCATGGCTTTGATTTTGTAGATGCAATCGCTATGTTTGATGGTATAATCATGGACAAAGTTTTTGAGCGTTATGTAAACTATGAGGGCAGGTGTCTGGCGATTGGTTGTGTAAAAGCTGTGGTTGTCGCGGTAGTATACACCAATAGAATAGGGAATCGCCGTATTATTTCAATGAGAAAGGCTAGAGATTATGAGCGAGAATACTATATTGAATTCCTTACCAGAATCCAAAACAGACTGGGTCAAAATTAAACAACTTACTGATGCTCAAATAGAGTCTATCTGTTATGGTGATGACGATGTTATTTTTGTTCCAAAAGATTGTACAGGCAAAAAAATTACATACCCAAATGGTATAATTATTCATACCCTGCCAGTAGAACAAAAAATTGATTCTTGGCTTCAAGAGCATAACTTACAGGCGGATAAGGTGGCGGCGGCACTGCTAAAGCAATTTGTCGAAGCCCAGTCTGAAATAAAATAAGTTTAGGATAAGAGATAAATGCTAAAAGCTGAAGACAGAATTTTCACCAATCTCTATGGTTTTGATGATTGGAGGCTTGTTATGTCTGATATTTTACAGAAATAGCTATGCCCACGGAGATTTATCAAAATTTTGAATGGGATAGTGAGAAATCTATCGCAAATTTGCGTAAACATAATATAGATTTTTATACTGCATGCACCATTTTTTCTGGTATAGTCGTTCCAGTAAAAGAGGTTACTACAGAAAATGATGAAATTCGTTATTTATGTATTGGTGAATTAAACGGAATATTTTTTTCTGTAGTTTATACTTTTCGTGGTGAGCGTAAAAGGTTGATTTCTGTTAGAAGGGCAAGGGAAGATGAAAAGCGATTTTATTCAAGCTAAACCAATCATGAACCAAAAAGATTGGCAGAAACTTGTATTAATGAGTGAAGCAGAAATAGAGCAGAATGCGAAAGATGACATTGATAATCCGCCATTCTCTCTTACGGATTCTTCTTTGCGTACGGTTATGCTGCCTGATGGTGTAATAGTTCGCCAGATATTTATAGAACAAAAAATTGATTCCTGGCTTCGAGAGCATAACTTACAGGCGGATAAGGTGGCGGCGGCACTGCTAAAACAATTTGTCGAAGCCCAGTCTGAAATAAAATAAGTTTCTGAAATAAAATAAGTTTAGGATAAGAGATAAATGCTAAAAGCTGAAGACAGAATTTTTGCTATGGGGATAAGATAAATGGCTTCTATATCCATAGAAATATTATGGAAATCAATAGCTAATCTGGAGCAGGCTGTGGAGTTTGCGTTAAAGCATAAAAAGCTCGGAGAGATGGATTATTATTTTCAGTTTCGTACAGCTGCCATTCAATCATTTGAATATAGCTATGAAATAGCTAATAAATTAATCCGTCGTTATGTAGAATCTGCTGATATTGATAATGAAAACCGCCATCTTGATTTTCGTGATTATATGCGGGTTGCTGCTGAATATGGATTGCTGAATGAGCCAGAAGAATGGGTGGAATTTCGTGAGTGGCGTAATAGAACTTCACATGCTTATGATCAGGATATTGCTGAAGATATTTTTTTGGAATTTCCGAAGATAGTCAGTAGTCTGAAATACACAGCACAGCAATTGGCAAAGCAGGGTAGCAATGTTTCTTGAGCCAGAGGAATTGCAAATAGTTCGTGATATTTTAGCGTTTTATGCTAAGGGGCGTGAGGTTTGGGCATTTGGGTCGCGTGTTACTGGGCAGCATCTAAAAAAATTTTCAGATTTGGACTTGGTAGTTATGGGTGATGTTGCTATGCCAATTCGTGAATATGCTAGAATAAAAGATGCTTTTACTTTGTCTAGTTTGCCATTTCGGGTTGATGTTCTGGATTGGTCGGCTGTTTCTCCTGAATTTCGTAAAATTATTGACGCAAATTATGAGGTAGTGCAAAGTGGCGGTGAAAATAATACAGCAGATAATACCATGCGATTAGGAAATAACTAAAATGCTAAAACAGGAAGACAGAATTTTTACCAATCTCTATGGTTTTAATGATTGGAAATTAGCTGGTGCGCGGGCGCGTGGCGATTGGGATAATACGGCAGCGATTCTTGCCAAAGGTTCAGATGCAATTATTGAAGAAGTGAAGGCTTCGGGGCTGCGTGGGCGCGGTGGTGCAGGGTTTCCCACTGGTACTAAATGGTCGTTCATGCCCAAAAAATCTGATGGTCGTCCGTCATATCTGGTGGTGAATGCTGATGAAGGCGAACCGGGCACTTGTAAAGATCGTGATATGATGCGCCATGAACCGCATAAGCTGGTTGAAGGTTGTTTGATTGCCTGTTTTGCGATGCGGGCGGTGGCTGCTTATATATATATCCGTGGTGAATTTCGTGAAGAAGCCGATCGCCTGGAATATGCTATTTGGGAAGCATATCAGGCGGGTCTTATAGGGAAAAATGCCTGTGGTAGTGGTGTTGATATTGATGTGTTTGTCCATCGTGGGGCAGGGGCTTATATTTGTGGTGAAGAGATGGCACTTATCGAATCGCTGGAAGGAAAAAAAGGTCAGCCACGCTTGAAACCACCGTTTCCGGCAGCGATGGGGCTTTGGGGATGTCCGACCACGGTAAATAATGTAGAGTCTATTGCTGTTGTTCCGACTATTTTGCGCCGTTCTCCTGCCTGGTTTGCGGGGATTGGTCGTCCCAATAATGTGGGGACTAAAGTTTTCTGTATTTCCGGACATGTGAATAAGCCGTGCAATGTGGAAGAAGAAATGGGTATTCCGCTTAAAGAACTAATTGAAAAACATGCTGGTGGTGTGCGTGGCGGTTGGGATAATCTGCTTGCTATTATACCGGGAGGTTCGTCAGTTCCATTACTACCAAAGAATATTTGTGACACGGTGCTTATGGATTTTGACAGTTTGAAAGCCGAAAAATCAGGTCTGGGAACGGCGGCAGTAATCGTCATGGATAAATCAACTGATGTAGTGAAGGCTATTGCCCGTCTTTCTAAATTTTACACTCATGAATCATGCGGTCAATGCACTCCTTGCCGTGAGGGTACGGGTTGGCTGTGGCGAATGATGGAGCGCATGGTTGAAGGGCGTGCTGCGGTTTCGGATATTGATTTGATGCTGGATGTAGCAGGGCGTATAGAAGGGCATACTATTTGCGCGCTGGGCGATGCGGCGGCTTGGCCAGTGCAGGGGCTGGTGCGCCATTTCCGCCCGGAAATTGAACGGCGGATTGCGGAGTTTTCAAGGAAGGCGGCATGAATTCGGTTGTTGTTATCAGTTATATAGCTGTTGTACTTGTTGGTATAATAGCTATTTCTTCTATTACTTTTGTTATTATTCGTGTTATTTCAAAAGCATCCGGATCTGCCAGAAGCAATCAGGATATAATTATGCAGAGGCAGAAAGAATCTGTTGAGATACAAAGGGAAATGTTGGACACACTTAAGGATATTGCAAAAAAATTGGAAAAATAGATATGCCAAAGCTAACGATGGAGCTTTATTTTTAAAACTAGGAATTTAGTAAAAAATGACCTTCAGTAGTATTATTTCTGTTCCACGCCCTTATGATAGAGAGGGTGCGCCGACTTGTGGTATTTATCTGCTTGCTCCTAGAAAAATGCAATTTAAGCAATTTATGGTGCAGTTGCAGGTGGTTTTTGCCGCGCTTAATTCTTCGCCATATCAAAAAAATATGCACGCAGTTGAATTTAAGTTTCCTAAAAAAATCTTTGATAAGGAGCGTGAACAGGCATCTATTCTGGTGGGAATGTGTAAGCAGGCTGGGGTTGTGGCGATCATCCGATCTGATGTTGGTTTGTGTGTTGAATGCGGAGCAGATGGGATAATACTTGCTGAAATCTCCGAAATATCCACGGCACGACATGTTTTAGGCGAGGCAGCGATTATTGGTTTTGATTGTGGTAATTCACGGGAAAAAGCAGAGTTGGCTCTGCAGGTTGGCGTTGATTATGTAACTTTTTCAACGTTTTTTGCGCCTGAATCAGCAAAAAAACATGCTGATATATCGTTGTTGGAATGGTGGAGTACGGCAACTCATTTACCAGCAGTTGCTTTCGCTAAATTAGATGTTGAGCGGACGATTATTATTACTAAGGCTGGAGCAGGGTTTATTGGCGCAGGCTCTTGGGTTTGGGAGCATGATGAGGGGGTGAGGCAAGCAATTTATTGGTTACAAGAGTCAATCGAGCATGGTTTGGAGCAGATAAAAACAAACTAATTTCTCTTGCAATTTCAGATTGTCTGGTGATGATAAAATAGAATAATTACTGAATAAAACAGGAACTAAATATGCCAAAACTAACGCCAAAGCTAACTATTAACGGAGCAAAAAATGCACAACGTAAAATATGTAATTTATAAAGAAGGCAAGTATTTTGTTACAAAATGCCTTAATTTTGAGCTTTCAACTTTTGGTGAGACTTTAGATGAAGCTCAAAAGAATATGAAAGAGGCTTTGGAGCTGTATTTTGAAGATGCTGCTGTCATACCGCCGAAGGGCGGTATCTATACCAAGCTATTGGCTGCAGTGCAAGATTTTTGGCATGGATGCCAGCCTACGCTGGCATGACAAGAAAGAATAAAAACAGGAAACAAATATGCCAAAACTAACGATTGATGGGAAGGAAATTAGGTAGAAATGTTTCCGGCAGGATTTGAGTGGGATATAAATAAAAATGAGGCAAATAAGCTGAAGCATGGTATAAGTTTTAGTGCTGCGATAGGAATTTTTGATGGTTTTATATTGGAAAAAGATGTTCTGCACTTAAGTGGAGAGATGAGAATTGTTTCTATTGGTAAAATTGAAGGTAGGATTGTAACATTGATTTATACTTGGCGTGGAGTTAATCGGCGTATTATTTCTGCGCGTAAACCACATACAAACGAGGTAAGAGATTATGAAAAATGGAATGAGTGAAGAAGACTGGAAGAAGTTTGATGCAATCACTGATGATGATATTTCTGTGGCGATAGCTGATGATCCTGATTGGCAGGGTATTGACCTCTCCGATAAGCTTGGCTGGCGGGTTGTGCATCCCGATGGTAGCAGTATCGTTCCTTTGCTACTAGACGCGAAAACCATAAATTTTATCAATGAACATCATGTTGATTACCAATCTTTTCTATCTGGTGTTTTAAAGGCTTATGTAGAAAGTCAGCAAAAATCAGATGGTGATGCTTAAAATAGGAACTAAGAAATGCCAAAACTAACGATTGATGGACAGGAGATTGAAGTAGAAGCTGGAACGGTGTTGATTCAGGCGGCGGAGCGTCTGGGAATTGAGCTACCACGTTTTTGT
>JBEBHV010000139.1:0-5503 GCA_040080715.1 Rickettsiales bacterium
CTATTAAAAGTGTCTGATTCTTTTTTGATATCTTTACTTATGAACAAATCGTTGCCAGGAGCATTCATGGCAACTGAAGTATTGCCCAGCTCTAAAAGCTTTTTTTGACGAAACGACCATTCTGCATTGAAATTTGCAGAATTTTCATAAAGATTTACCAGATTATCATGCATATAAAAACTGGCTGCAACGGTAAACACGTTAAATGCAGCAAGTATATAGTAGACATAATGCCATTTAGGCGAATTATTTACATCTGCGTCACTTTTTCTGAACTTCTTAGCTAGGAAAAACAATGCTGATCCTGTAAAACGTACAAGTTTCTAAAATAAACGCGTTATCAAATATACTATAAAATAAGAACTTACAATGCAATAATGAGATAGTAAGATATAAGTATTTATAAATTTAAGAAGGTAGACAAAAAATTTATATTATATATGTTAAGTGATATTATATAAAACATACAGGAATGTAAGCATGAAACCACAGGATAATCATTTACTCCAAACCATAAAAAGTATTTTTGTTCCCATCCACCATGAAGGCTGGATATTTATTGCAATATTTGCAATAGTCTCCTTAATCGTTTCTATCTTTTTGCCGTTTTTTGCTTGGATAGGTCTAATCATCACCACCTGGTGCGTTTATTTCTTCCGCAATCCCAGCCGAGTCACACCCATTCGCGAAGGTTTGATTATAAGCCCTGCCGATGGCGTGATCCAAAGCATCAGCAAAGTAGTGCCACCGGTCGAACTTGAACTTGGAGATTCTGAACGTACCCGCATCAGCATTTTCATGAATGTGTTTAACGTGCATGTAAACCGCATCCCGATTACCGGCAGCATCAGCAAAATCCACTATAAGGCTGGTATTTTTCTTAACGCTTCACTCGATAAAGCAAGCGAACAGAACGAGCAGAACCTCATTAAAATCACCACCCCGGAAAATGTTGAAATCGGCATGGTGCAGATTGCCGGTCTTGTGGCAAGGCGAATAGTCTGCGATCTGGATATGGGGCAACCGGTTAAAACTGGTGAAACGTTTGGTATTATCCGTTTTGGTAGCCGCGTTGATGTATATCTTCCTCCTGATATCCAATCGTTGGCAATAGAAGGGCAAACAACGGTTGGTGGGGAAACCATACTGGCTGATTTAAGCAGCAGTGAATCTGGCAGAGTCGGCACTAAACATTAAATATGGCGTAAATAGTAAATCGTAGATCGTAGATCGTACCTCGTAAATATACGGTTAACTACGAATTACTAACTACGAATTACTAACTACTAACTACGAACTACTAGCATTATGCAACATAACCGTCGCCGTGAAGAACGTATAAAACGCCGTATGCTCCGTGGAGAGCAGCCTATTTCACGGCTGCTTCCTAATATAATCACCATTTCCGGCATGTGCTGTGGGCTTTCTGCCATCCGCTTTGCCATGAATGGCCGTTTCGAAATAGCGGTAGCCTTTATCATAGCCGCCGCCATTATAGATGGTATGGATGGGCGTGTAGCACGGATGCTTGGCGCAACCAGCAATTTTGGCGCACAGCTTGATTCACTGTCTGATTTCCTGTGTTTCGGCGTAGCCCCTGTTCTCGTTCTTTATATCTGGCAGATGCAGGAAGTAAAAGGCATAGGCTGGGCTGTTGTCTTGTTTTTCTCAGTATGTGCCGCGCTGCGCCTTGCCCGCTTTAACACAGCTTTGTTTGATGACAAAGTTGAGCCGTGGGAAAAGCAATTCTTCACCGGCGTTCCTTCACCTGCCGGAGGAATTTTATGCCTGCTTCCCCTTATAATCAGCCTGCAAAGCGAAGATAATTTCAGGTTGCCTGTATATTTTACACTGGCGCATGTTTTTATAGTTGGAGCATTAATGGCAAGCCGCATTCCCACTTTTTCCGGCAAACAGATAAGTATTAAACATGAAGCTATCCCACAATTCATGATTTTATCCGGTCTGGCACTGGCATTATTTATAATCGAGCCATGGCTCTTTATCTGCGCGCTTAGTATTATTTATCTATGTTCTATTATATTCAGCGTGCGACACTACAAAAAGCTCAAAATGGCATCTTCAGCCATGCTTGATCTTCATAAATAAAATACCGGCAGCTAACAACAAGGTAACAGCATTAGCAATAATAACTGATGGGCTATCAATCATTAACCCATAAATCAACCAAACGGCAAGACCGCTGGTAATTAATATATACATCCCCAGAGAAAGACCTTTGGTGTTTTTTTCACGAAATACCTTTATAAATTGAGGAACATAGGCGGCGGTGGTAAGAATAGCGGCAATTCCGCCAACAATTTCGGGATTCATGATATTTTTCTTAGAGTTCTGATTGACAAGTTAGTTCTATCTCTTAAACCATTTATATGTAATAAAAAAGAGCTATTATTATTATGACTATGATAAAATCACTTCTGCCCTCTGGTTGTTATGACCTTCTACCTCCGCATGCAAGGCAGGAGTCGGAGATCTCTTATAATCTGCTTTCTGTCTTTGAAAGTTTTGGTTACGAGCAGGTTTCACCTCCTTTGCTGGAATATAGCGATAGCCTATTGTCTGGACGTGGCAACTCGTTAAGCTCTCAAATATTCAGGGTTATAGATCCAACAGCTAACAGGGTTATGGGTATACGCCCTGATATAACCCTGCAAATCGCCCGTATCGCGGTAACGCGGATGAACCATTCCCCTCGCCCGCTCCGCCTTTGTTACAATGGTTTGATTCTAAGGATGCAGGGAGAACAACTGAAGAGTGACAGGCAGTTGCATCAGGCAGGGATAGAGCTTATAGGCGCAGCAACTGCAGAAGCTGATGCAGAGATAATATTGATAGCGGCTGAAGCACTAAAGAAGGTAGGAATAAAAAAAATCTCTATAGATCTGAATCTGCCAAGTATAGTAAGTTCATTGCTCGCGGCTGAAAAATTTGAAGAAACCGAACTGCAAACTCTTTTGAATGCTATCGCCCATAAAGATATTACCACAATAAAGAGTATATCATTCAGCTATCGTGATACACTAATTGGTCTGCTGCAAAATTCTGGCGCAGCGGAACAGGTCTTAGGCAATATTGAAAGGTTGGAACTACCGGATAGAGCGCGTCGCCAGTGCGCTGATTTACGGCAAGTGGTGGAGATACTACGCAAACATAATAATTCTGACTGGAGTATAACTATTGATGCCACTGAAAATCGCGGAGCAGCCTATCATTCGGGTATAAGCTTCTCGATATTTGTTGAAGGTGTGGCATATGAAGTTGGGCGTGGCGGACGTTATAAAATTGATGGTGAAAATTCTAAACATGATTTAGAAGCAACGGGCTTTACATTATACGTAGAAACTTTGCTCGATATTCTTCCACAAGTTGAGCGTGCCAAGCGGATTCTGATAAGCGTTGGAATAAGCGATGTAAGCGCGAGTGAACTGCGTGATAAAGGTTTCACTACCGTCTATGCACTGACTGAATATGGCAATTGCACAATGGAAGCAAAACGCCTCGGCTGTGGTTATTTATATAAGGATAATGAAATAATTGAATTGAACGAAACTAAGGAAGAGAAATGACAAATGTAGTGGTAATAGGCTCGCAGTGGGGCGATGAGGGTAAAGGAAAAGTTGTTGATTGGCTATCGGAGCGCGCCGATGTGGTGGTGCGTTTTCAGGGCGGTCATAACGCCGGGCATACGCTGGTGGTTGACGGGGTGACTTATAAACTTTCCTTGCTGCCTTCCGGAATAGTACGCCAGAACAAGCTTTCAATTATCGGTAATGGCGTGGTGGTTGACCCTTTTGCCCTGCTCAGCGAGATTGAAGCTGTTGCTAAGCTCGGCGTGGCGGTAACTCCTGAAAATCTGCGGATTGCAGAAAATGCGCCTCTTATCCTGCCAATTCATAGCATGGTGGATAAAAGTGCCGAAAACAACCGTGGCAAAGGTAAAATCGGCACGACTGGACGCGGGATTGGCCCAGCTTATGAAGACAAGGTTGGTCGCCGCGCAATTCGCGTTTGTGATCTTGCCGATGAGGATGTGCTACGTGATAAGCTGGAAAACCTCCTTGCTTACCATAGTACCTCGCTGAAAGCCGGCGGTAGTCCACAAATCACAGTGGAGGACATATTGCAGCCGTTGCTGGAAGTCGCTCCCAAAATTTTACCGTTCGCCATGCCTGTATGGATGCTTCTGCATCAGTTAAAACGTGAAGGTAAACGCATATTATTTGAAGGAGCGCAGGGCGCGCTACTTGATGTTGACCACGGAACATATCCATACGTCACATCATCAAATACTCTGGCGGGAACAGCAACTATCGGCTCAGGTGTCGGTATAAACTCAATTGGCTATGTGCTTGGCATCACCAAAGCCTACACCACCCGCGTTGGCAGTGGACCATTCCCAACTGAACTGCACGATGAAATCGGGCAAACTATTGGTCGAGTCGGACATGAGTTCGGCACAGTTACAGGTCGTCCGCGCCGTTGTGGCTGGTTTGATGCAACGCTCGTACGCCAAACCGCACGAATCGGCGGAATAACTGGCATAGCCCTTACCAAACTCGATGTTCTCGATGGTTTTGAAAAAATTAAAATCTGTATCGGTTACACCCATAACGGCAAACTCTATGACTACCTACCAGCCTCCAGCAAAATTCAGGCTGAGATTGAACCTGTATATGAAGAAATGGACGGTTGGAGCGAAAGCACCCACGGTAAACAAAGCTGGGCAGACCTACCCGCGCAGGCAATAAAATATATCCGCCGTATTGAAGAGCTAATTGAATGCCCAGTCGCCCTGCTATCCACCAGCCCGCGCCGTGAAGATACTATTTTGGTTAAGGATCCGTTTCTGGATTAGCAAATATAATATCATAATTGCTGATTTGACATTTGTATATCTCCGACATATACTTGGGAATGCACAAGGAATTGCTCGAACTCTTAATAAGTTTTGAATGGGATGACGGCAATTTGCATAAAAATCGTCGCAAACACGGTATTTCTGTGGAGGAAGCCGAGGAGATATTTGTAAACAACCCATTTATTATGATGGATGATTATAAACATTCGACAATTGAAAAACGTTATCATGCACTTGGAATAACAAACGAAGGTAAAAAATTATCAGTGTGTTTTACAATACGAAAACAATCTATCCGCATTATTTCGGCGCGAGCAATGAGTAGGAAGGAGTCAAGCATTTATGCCAAAACAGAAAACTAAAAAATTAAAAGCTATTCCTAAATTTGCAAATGAAGACGAAGAGGCAGAGTTCTGGCTTGCGCATGACACTACTGATTATATTGATTGGAGCAAAGGGAAAAAAGAAGTTCTGCCAAATTTAAAACTTTCTACTAAATCAATTTCTTTACGGCTCCCTTCTGGACTTCTAAATAATATTAAAATTTTAGCTAATAAAAAAGACGTGCCTTATCAATCTTTAATGAAAATTATGCTGGATAACGCAGTAACAAAAGAATTACAT
>JBEBHV010000140.1:0-5497 GCA_040080715.1 Rickettsiales bacterium
ATAATATGGCAAAAGAGAAATTTGAGAGGAATAAACCTCACTGTAATATCGGAACGATAGGTCATGTTGATCACGGCAAGACGAGTTTGACTGCTGCGATCACGAAGATTCTGGCTGAGGCTGGTCGCGCTAAATATACGGCGTATGACAAGATCGACGCTGCTCCGGAAGAGAAGGCGCGTGGTATCACGATTAACACCGCTCACGTTGAATATGAAACTGAGAACCGCCACTATGCGCACGTTGATTGCCCAGGCCACGCTGACTATGTAAAGAACATGATCACCGGTGCTGCGCAGATGGATGGCGCGATACTTGTGGTTTCCGCTGCTGACGGTCCTATGCCACAGACTCGCGAACATATCCTTCTTGCCCGTCAGGTTGGCGTTCCGGCATTGGTTGTGTTCCTGAACAAGTGCGACATGGTTGATGATCCTGAATTGCTTGAGCTGGTTGAGATGGAAGTGCGCGAGCTGCTCAGCAAATATAAATTCCCGGGCGATACTATCCCTATCATCCATGGTTCAGCTCTGTGCGCGCTGGAAGATAAGAATCCGGCTCTTGGTCGTGAAGCTATCCTTAAGCTTATGGAAGCGGTTGATAAATCAATCCCGCAGCCTGAACGCCCGATTGATAAACCATTCATCATGCCGGTTGAAGACGTGTTCTCGATTTCCGGTCGTGGTACTGTAGTTACCGGTCGTGTTGAACGCGGTATCGTGAAGGTTGGTGAGGAAATCGAGATTGTAGGCTTGCGTCCTACCCAGAAAACCACCTGCACCGGCGTTGAAATGTTCCGTAAGCTGCTTGATGAAGGTCGTGCCGGTGATAACGTTGGTATTCTTCTTCGTGGCACTAAGCGTGAGGAAGTTGAGCGTGGCCAGGTACTGTGCAAACCAGGTTCGATCACCCCGCATACTAAGTTCACTGCTGAGATTTACGTTCTTAACAAGGATGAAGGTGGTCGCCATACCCCGTTCTTCAGCAACTACCGCCCGCAATTCTATTTCCGTACCACTGACGTGACCGGATCTATCAAATTGCCTGATGGCGTTGAAATGATCATGCCTGGCGATAACGTGAGCATCGAAGCGACTCTAATCTCACCAATCGCGATGGAAGAAGGCTTGCGCTTTGCTATCCGCGAAGGTGGCCGCACCATCGGTGCCGGTGTCGTTGCTAAGATTCTGGAGTAATTAGACATGCAAAACCAAAAAATTCGTATCTGGCTGAAAGCGTTTGATCATCGCGTTCTTGATCAATCGACAGCTGAGATTGTGTCAACTGCAAAACGCACCGGCGCGCAAGTTAGAGGGCCGATTCCTCTGCCACTTCGTATCGCACGTTTTACTGTTAACCGTTCTCCGCATATCGATAAGAAATCGCGTGAACAGTTTGAAATCCGTACGCACAAACGTTTGATTGACATTCTTGATCCAACTCCGCAAACCGTGGATGCTTTGATGAAATTAGATCTTGCTTCTGGCGTGGATATTAAAATTAAGGCGGAGGCAGCATAATATGCGTACAGGATTAATTGCTAAAAAACTGGGCATGACCAGTGTGTACACGGAAGAAGGTGTGGAAACACCGGTTACCGTGTTGCACGTTGATAATTGCCAGGTTGTTGCCAATAAAACCGTTGCTAAAGATGGTTATACAGCTGTTCAGCTTGGTGTTGGCAAAGCTAAGGTAAAAAATGTTTCTAAGGCTTTGCGTGGGCATTACGCTAAAGCGAAAGTAGAACCGAAACGCAAACTAGTTGAGTTCCGTGTTGAAGAAAAAGCTTTGATTGAACCAGGTACTGAAATTGTTGCCAGCCATTTTGTTCCAGGACAATATGTTGATGTGGTTGGAAACTCGGTTGGTAAGGGCTTCGCCGGTGTTATGAAGCGTTATAACTTTGCCGGTCTGGAAGCAACGCATGGCGTTTCTGTTGCGCATCGTTCGCATGGCTCTACCGGACAACGTCAGGATCCAGGTCGTGTATTCAAAGGCAAAAAAATGGCCGGTCACATGGGAACGGTTCGTGTAACTACTCAGAATCTTCAGGTTATTTCTGTGGATGAAGAGCGTGGTTTTATCATGGTGCGTGGCGCGGTTCCAGGTGCTGAAAATGGTTTCGTCCTGGTGAAAGATGCCTGCAAAAAAGGCGCTCATCCTGCGGCTCCATTCCCGGCTGGTGTACGTAAAGTTAATAATCCTGTGGCGAGCGAAAGCGAGAGCACAGGATCTGTTGAAGATAAAAAGACTGAGTAAAAGGATTAAGATCCTGCGCTGCGACTTTGTCGCCCACAGGATTTAGGAGAAATTATGAAAGTAAAAGTTGTAACAATAGAGAATAAAGCTGCTGGCGAGATTGAACTCGCAGATAGCATCTTTGCTGCTCCGGTTCGCAAGGACATATTGCACCGTATGGTGCAGTGGCAGCGTGCTAAAGCTCAGTCTGGTACTCATAAAACCAAGACTATCAGCGAAATAAGCGGTACTGGTAAAAAGCCTTTCAAACAAAAAGGTTCCGGTAATGCTCGTCAAGGTTCTATGCGTTCTGCGCAGATGCGCGGTGGTGCTACTATTTTTGGACCGGTGGTTCGCAGCCATGCAATCGATCTTCCTAAGAAAGTTCGCAAACTTGCTATGCGTGTTGCCCTTTCTTCCAAACAGGCGGATGGTACTTTGTTTGTTGTTGATAATGTCAATGTGAAAGAAGCGAAAACCAAGGCTATGGTTGAGATTTTTGCGAAGAACGGTTGGGATGCTCCGTTATTCATTGATGGCACGCAGGTGAATGAAAATTTTGCTAAAGCCGCCCGCAATATAAAATTTGTGGATGTGTTGCCGCAACAGGGTATCAATGTTTATGATATTCTGCGTCACAAACAGTTGATTTTGACTAAGGATGCGGTGAAGCATCTTGAAGAGAGGCTTAAATGAAAAAAGCTAAAAAAATAGAAAAAACGGAAGCGCGCGCTTATCACTACGATACCATCGTTTCTCCGGTTATCACCGAGAAATCAACCATGGTTTCTGAGTTCAATAAGGTTATGTTCAATGTGCGTCTGGAATCAACCAAAGCTGAAATAAAATCAGCGGTTGAAGCTTTATTTAAGGTAAAAGTTGCTAATGTGAATACATTGCGCCGCCTTGGAAAAGTAAAGTTATTCCGTGGTGTAAAAGGCAAGCAGAATGATACTAAGAAAGCAATCGTAACTCTTGCTGCCGGTCAGTCAATAAACCTAGATGGGGGAGTAAGCTAATATGGCTCTCAAAAGTTTTAAACCTACAACTCCTGCTCAGCGTCAATTGGTTATTGTTGACCGCAGTGAATTGTATAAAGGTAAGCCAGTTAAAAAACTGACTGAAGGAAAAAATAAAAGTGGTGGTCGTAATAACTATGGTCGTTTGACTGCGTTCCGCGTGGGCGGTGGTCACAAGCAATCATATCGTATTATTGATTTCAAACGCCGTAAGTTTGATGTTGCTGCAACTGTTGAGCGTTTGGAATATGATCCGAACCGCACTTCTTTCATTGCGCTGATAAAATACTCTGACGGTGAACTGGCTTATATCATTGCTCCGCAGCGTCTTGCGGTTGGCGATGTTGTGGTATCTTCAGAAAGAGCTGACATTAAACCGGGTAACACCATTCCGCTGAAAAACATTCCGGTTGGAACTATTATCCATAACGTTGAAATGAAGGAAGGCAAAGGTGGGCAGCTTGCCCGCGCTGCCGGAACTTATGTACAGCTTGTTGGTAAAGATGCTGGTTATGCTCAGGTTAAACTACGTTCCGGTGAACTTCGCCTGATTCGTTCTGATTGCCTGGCTACTATCGGTGCGGTTTCTAATCCGGACAACCAAAATGCGGTTATCGGTAAAGCAGGTCGCAGCCGTTGGCTTGGCGTTCGTCCATGCGTTCGCGGTGTGGCGATGAATCCTGTTGACCATCCGCATGGTGGTGGTGAAGGACGTACTTCTGGTGGTCGTCATCCGGTTACGCCGTGGGGTAAAGGAACTAAAGGTACAAAGACACGTTCAAAAAAGAAGAAGAATAAACTCATTCTTCGTAGCAGACATCAGGGTAAGTAAGGCTGGCGGCTAGCGGTTAGCGGTTAGTTAAGTGTAATTTTAATTTTGAGGAGGAGTGGAAAAAATGGAATAGAGATTGTAGTTAGTGTTTTGTTACACTAGCCACTAGTCACTAGCCACTGACCACTAGAATATTATGGCACGTTCAGTTTGGAAAGGTCCGTTCGTTGATGGTTACCTGCTTAAGAAAGCAGAAGGAGCCAGAGGCGCGACCCGCAATCAGATTATCAAAACATGGTCACGTCGTTCGACTATCCTGCCGCAGTTTGTAGGGCTGACTTTCGGTGTCTATAATGGCAAGAAATTTATCCCTGTATCGGTTAACGAAGATATGATTGGTCACAAATTCGGTGAATTTGCTCCGACTCGTACTTTCCACGGTCATACAGCGGCTGACAAGAAAACTGCAGCTAAGAAATAAGGAATGGTAATAATATATGTCTAAAAAAGCAACCCAGCGTGCATTAGCACCAAACGAAGCGAAAGCGGTTATCAACCGTATCCGCATCAGTCCACAGAAGCTTAACCTTGTGGCGGCTCTTATCCGTGGGATGGATGTGAATGGCGCGCTTACTCAGCTTTCATTTTCCAGCAAGCGTATTGCCGGAGATGTAAAAAAAGCTTTGCAGTCAGCAATTGCTAACGCTGAGAATAATCATAACCTGAATGTTGATTCTCTGTACGTTAAAGAGGCGTATGTTGGGAAAAATCTGGTAATGAAACGTATGCATACTCGTGGTCGTGGTAAATCGGCGCGTGTATTCAGACCATTTGCAAATTTGACGCTGATTGTGCGTGAAAAAGAGGAGAAAGCATAATATGGGTCAGAAAGTAAACGCAATTGGTTTTCGTGTTGGCGTGAACAAAACTTGGGATTCACGTTGGTTCGCAGGTGCTGATTATGCCACCAAACTGCATGAAGATTATAAAATTCAGGCCTACTTGAAGAAAAGCCTTGATGCTGCCGGCGTAAGCAAGGTTGTGATCGAGCGTCCTACCAAGAAAGCGCATATCACTATTCATACCGCGCGTCCTGGTGTGGTTATTGGTAAAAAAGGTGCGGATATTGATAAAATCAAGAAGGATCTGGCTAAATTTACCAAAGATGAAGTCCATCTTAATATTGTGCCGGTGCCGAAGCCGGAACTTGATGCAACTTTGATTGCGGAGTCTATTGCGCAGCAATTAGAAAAGCGTGTGGCTTTCCGTCGTGCTATGAAACGTGCCGTGCAATCATGCCTGCGTCTTGGCGCGCTTGGTATCCGTATCAATGTCAGCGGTCGTCTTGGTGGTGCTGAAATTGCGCGCATGGAATGGTATCGCGAAGGTCGCGTGCCTTTGCACACTCTGCGTTCGGATATTGATTATGGTATCGCTCGTTCTGAAACCGCTTACGGCACTATTGGTG
>JBEBHV010000141.1:0-5435 GCA_040080715.1 Rickettsiales bacterium
TAGTTGTGAACTGTCCAGATCGAACAAAACGCGGTCGCTGACATTGCGTTCGCTATCAAGATAACCGCCAGCACCACCATTCATAGAAGCATTGCTGCCGCTGCCATCACCAGCACCACCGGCATCTGGGTTAGTATCGCAGGCTGAAAGAAGAAAAACTGCGGAGAGAACCGCAACCGATTTAACAAATATATTCATACATTGACTCCTAAAGCAAAAATTAAAATGATTACCCCGAAATTCCATGAATTGCGAAGCTGCATTTATACTTGTTAATTCAATGAATTACGAAAAACGTATCACCTATAACATGTCGAGCGGCAAGGCAATCGTGCAATGCTCTACCAATTAGCGAAACCCCGCTATAAATCAATAGCAATCACCACTTTGAAATATAAAATAGCAGTGATGTGCTATAATGGCAACAGTGGCGACCATGCCGGATCGGAAGCAGCCATCGGTGTCATTACCTCACGCAAGTTAGAGCCTGTAATATCAACAGAATACAGACGCACATTGCCAGCTTGTCCACGTGACGAAGGTGATTGGCGGTGGAACATAATCACACGTCCATTTGGCGACCAGGTAGGACCTTCATCTAGATAGCTTTCGGTAAGCAAACGCTCACCACTGCCATCATTCCGCATAACACCTATGTAGAACCTGCCATTTGCCATTTTGGTAAAGGCAACCAGATCACCGCGTGGTGACCATACCGGAGTTCCATAACGACCATTACCAAAGCTGATGCGCTTGATGTCGCTGCCATCTGCATTCATGGTATAGAGCTGTTGCGAACCGCCACGGTCAGAGTTAAATACAATCTGGCTGCCATCGGGAGAATAGCTTGGAGATGTGTCAATAGCACTGCCATTGGTAAGTTTAACTAAGCGACGAGCACGCAAGTCCATTTTGAATATCTGGGTACTGCCACCATTGGCAACAGACATTATGATTGAGTTGCCATCATTGGAAAAACGCGGAGCAAATGACATGCCATCAAAATTTCCGAGAGATTCTTCACGCCCTGTCTGCAGGTCACGCAGGAAAACACGAGGCTGCTTTCCGGCATAGGACATATACAGAATTTCCTGAGAATTTGGGGAAAAACGCGGAGTCAGAACGAGGAAGCGACCATCAGTCAAGAATTTATGATTCTCTCCGTCCTGATCCATGATAGCCAGCCTTTTAACGCGCTTTAGGGCAGGACCACTCTCGGAAACATAAACAACACGCGAATCAAAATAGCCATTTTCACCAGTGAGGCGTTTGTATATCTCATCGGCCATGATGTGGGCAATGCGCCGCCAGTTATTGCTGAAAGTATTATATTCTTTTCCAGCTATCTGTTCCTCGCCGTAAACATCCCACAGGCGGAAAGATACTTTTACTTTGCCACCACCACTATCTGTCACGCTTCCGGTGATAAGGGCTGCCGCGCTTATCTGTCTCCAGTCGGCAAAGCGCGGGGTTACAGTCTGTGCAGTTATCTGTTCAATAAAAGCACTCTGGTTGATTGGCTTGAATAAACCTGAGCGTTCCAGATCGGCGGAAACCACGCGTATGATGTCATTGCCAACAGAGTTGCCAGGCAGGTTAGGAAGCGCGATAGGCATTGGTTCAGCATTGCCACGGGTTATGTCAATACGCAACGCAGCTTTAGCTGACAAAGGAATGAACGAAAAAAATACTATTGTGGCGAACGCATACAGGCTGGAAAATTTTAAAATACGCATGTGTAATATCCTATGAAAATTTATATTTCCCGCTATTCATAAATTATGTGGCAATAGAATGTCAATAGCTGGATTACCCAAGGCTTCTATTGTAACATTTCTCTTGGATCAAAATGTAGTTCCATTGTTCCCCATGCTGCATATTTATCAGGTGATAAATTTTTAAGAGGCGAGCATTGGCGGACAGCGCGCAATGCCGCATCACCGGCAGCTCGGAAGAAACTGTCAGAGCGATACCTGCCCATGCTTTCGTTGGCTATCTCAGCCCTGATGTAGCTTCCGTCAATACTGAACTCAGCATTTATCACGACAATAAGCTCGTGCGCATTTTTAGCACCGCTTGGCGGATTCCAGCACCTTACCAATTGTGCCATGATAGCGTCTTTTTCACTCATGGACATTTGTTGGCTAGGGTCAAACTGGCTGGACTTTGCCTTAGGTGTTGGCGCGGTTTCTTCCTCAACCGGCTTCTTCTGATCCTTACTTTCCTTTTGTGCAGTTTCTTTAACTGCCTTTAAGATGGCATCAAGCGAATCTTCCTTGGGTTTTGGTTTCTTCACATCTTTTTTCGGCTCAGGTTTTTTAGGTTCCGGCTTAGGCTCTGGTTTAGGTTCAGGCTTTACCGGCTCAGGTTTCTTTTCTTCCGGTTTTGGCGGAGTTGGTGCTGGGGTTGGCTCTGGCGGCTCTGGTGTCGCCTCAGCAGTTTTTACCGGAGGAGAGGGTTTTTTCTGTACTTCTTCTTTTGGTTCCGGCTTTGGTTTTTCTGCCTTCTCCGCCTCAGAATTTTTCACGTTACTTTTTTCAGTAATCGGCAGTATCTCGACAGTGATAGCAGTAGGTTCAACCGGCGGCTCGTTTCTCAGGATTGACGGCAGGCCAAATATGAGCAGCAGTAGTAAAAGCAAGTGGAATACTACCGAATAAACTATACCTTTGCCACGCTCACGATGCACAGATTATCTCTTATCCGAGGCAGGAACGCCTCCCGTATCGGTAATAAGTGCCACTTTACCAAAGCCAGCTCCATTGATTTCGCCTACCACCTCCATCATTTTGCCATAATCAACACTTTTATCACCGCGCACAAATATCCTGGTATCTTTTTTCTGACCGGTAATGGCAGAAAGTTTTGCTTGCAACTCCTTAAGCGGCACAGGAGTTTTCTGGATATAAATTTTTCCGGTAGCAGTTACGGATACAGACAGCGGTTCATCCTGCCCCGCAACTGGCGTTGAGTTTGCTTTCGGCAGATCTACGGTAACCCCGCTGGTCATCATCGGTGCAGCAACCATGAAGATGATAAGCAGAACCAGCATCACATCCACCATCGGGGTGATGTTTATTTCAGAAAAATTGTCAGCGCGAGTAGTGCGCCTGCGTCTGCCGTTTCCTCCACCTAAACTCGCTCCCATATATTATCCTTCAAGCTGACGTGAGAGGATAGTGTCAAATTCAGTACTGAAATCCTCTAATTTATTGGAAAAACGTACAAGTTCATTAGAAAATTTATTATAGGCAATTACCGCAGGGATAGCGGCAAAAAGCCCAATGGCTGTAGCAAGCAAGGCTTCGGCAATACCTGGTGCTACCGCCACCAGAGAAGTGTTTTTTGAAACGGCGATTGCCTGAAAGCTGTTCATAATTCCCCATACTGTTCCGAATAGACCGATAAACGGCGCGGATGAGCCAACAGTTGCGAGGAAACCAAGACCGCTCTCCAGATGTTCGATCTCGCGGTTGCGCGCTACCTGCATAACCTGCACAACACGTTCGCGCAGGCTGATTTTTAATCCCTGTAATGGAGTATTTACTGTGGTTTTTGAGCGCATCCATTCTTCCATGGCGGCAACAAAAATAATAGCTATCGCGTGATTGGCGCGTTTCTTCACTTTATCATAAAATTTATCCAGTGCTTCACTAGCCCAGAATTCATTTTCAAAACGCTGTGCTTTACTTTTTACACTGCGGAACAGGAAATATTTTTCAAAAATAATTGCCCAGCACCAGAAAGAGGCAAGCAGCAACATTATCATCACCGCTTTTACAATCATGTCGGCCTGCATGAACATGCCAAGTATTGAGAAAGTGTGACCAGCACTGCTGCCGGCAAGTGTTGCTGCATCAACGCCCTGCACGGCGGTGGAAACTGGTGGGGAAAGGGTTGCGGCATCTACCATTGGCGTTATTCCTGTTTTAAAGATTATGTTGGCTAAAAATATTCAAGATAGCTTTCTGTACGAATTCCGGAATTTTTGCAAGCTTCATGTTTTGGTCAACAAGTGCAAGTTTTACTTCCAGAACCACTAATTTTTCTTTTCCATATTTTATAGTCTGCGTCATGCTCATGCTGACTTTGTTTATATCGTTCAGTTTTGTCTCGATTGTCAATAGATCATCCAATTTTGCCGGCTTAAAGAAATCTACAACGCAGCGACGCACCACAAAACCGATTTTGTGTTCAGAAAATAGCGATGCCTGTTCTATTCCTGATTCCCTGAGAGCTTCTGTGCGTGCGCGTTCTGTAAATTTCAGATAATTGGCATAATAAACAACACCGGCTGTGTCAGTGTCTTCATAATAAATGCGGATGGGGAAGTTGTGGATATTTTTACTCATCAATATCCTCATCCAGTAAAGGCAATGTGGCAATTTGTGCCGGAGGTTTTATTCCCAGATGCTTGAAGCAGGTTTGCGTCAGCATTCTTCCTCTTGGTGTGCGCTGGATAAAACCAATTTGTAACAAATAAGGTTCTATAGTTTCTTCAATAGCATCACGCTGTTCGGAAAGTCCGGCAGCTATAGTTTCTACCCCAACCGGCCCGCCCTGATAATGATCGGCAATATAACGCAGGTAGCGATGGTCGGCAGAATCCAATCCTATGCTGTCAACTTCCAGGCGTTTAAGGGCGTGATCGGCAAGTTTCGAATCAATATTATTTTTATCGCTGGCATGAGCAAAATCACGCACGCGACGCAGAAGGCGTAGCGCAATACGCGGAGTTCCGCGCGCCCGCCGCGCAATTTCATGAGAACCATCTTTGCTTATGGCAATGGCAAATAAGCCGGCAGCACGTTCTACAACCAACTGTAAATCCTTGGTATCATAAAAGCGCAGACGCAATGGTATACCGAAACGGTCACGCAGCGGATTAGAAATAATTCCCAGACGGGTAGTTGCACCCACCAGGGTAAATTTGGGTAAATCTATGCGTACAGTGCGCGCAGCTGGCCCTTCACCGATCATTAAATCAAGTTTGTAATCTTCCATTGCCGGATAGAGGATTTCCTCAACCGCCGGATTCAAACGGTGGATTTCATCAACAAATAAAACGTCGCCAGCTTGTAAATTAGTAAGCACTGCTGCCAAATCTCCTGCCTTTGTAAGTATCGGACCTGAGGTTGGACGAAACCCAACCCCCATTTCCTTGGCGATGATTTGCGCTAAAGTTGTTTTTCCCAGTCCGGGAGGACCGTAAAGAAGTACGTGATCCAGAGAATCCGAGCGCGATTTAGCGGCTTTAACAAATATTTTTAAATTCTCGCAAGCTTCCGGCTGTCCGGTAAAATCAGAAAATGCCAGAGGACGCAAGGCATTCTGCACTGTATCGTCATCAGTGAGGGCAGGGGCTATCAGGCGATTTTCAGCATTTTCCATATCATAAACCTAGCGAAGCAGTATATTTTTACAAGACTTATTCC
>JBEBHV010000009.1:0-22426 GCA_040080715.1 Rickettsiales bacterium
AAAGCAAGTATAATAGCGAAGCGCGCCTGCGAAATTGAAACGCGCGAGCTTCCCTATTATACTGGCTTTACAGTCTCACACCTGTTTGAACTTTTACACTTTCTCTTCGCTTTCCCAGTCTTTTTCCCGTCATTTTCTAACTTATCAATAATATCGCGCAGACGAGCAGCTTCTTCAAATTCTAGGTCAGAGGCGGCTTCCAGCATTTTGCCGCGCAGTTTTCCTATATATTTCTCTTTGTCTTTGCCATCATCACGCACATCATATTTCTTAGAAGTTGTGGCAACGGTGTAATGGTCATGTTCGTAAACCGATTCTATAATTTCGCCAATTTTTTTACTGATTGAGGCGGGGGTAATACCGTGTTTTTCATTATATTCCATTTGGACTTTGCGCCTGCGGTCAGTTTCATCAAGGGCAATTTTCATAGAATTAGTGATACGGTCAGCATATAAAATAACTCTGCTATCGACATTGCGCGCTGCTCTGCCAATAGTTTGAATCAACGAGGTTGCCGAACGCAGGAAGCCTTCTTTATCAGCATCTAAAATAGCAACTAATCCGCATTCAGGAATATCCAGCCCTTCACGCAGCAAATTCACGCCAATCAGCACATCAAATTTGCCAATTCGTAGATCACGGATGATTTCTATGCGCTCTAAAGTCTCAACATCAGAATGCAGGTAACGCACGGAAATGCCTGCCTCATTCATATAGTCGGTCAGTTCTTCCGCCATGCGTTTGGTAAGAGTAGTAACCAGCACGCGCTGCTTCTTTTTAATCCGCAAGTGACATTCCGCGAGTAAATCATCAACCTGCGACGCTACCGGACGAATATCACAAGGCGGATCGATAAGCCCGGTCGGGCGTATGATCTGTTCAATGAATGCACCACCGGTAGCCTCTAATTCCCATTTTCCCGGTGTCGCCGAAACAAAAACAGATTGCGGGCGGCGCACGTCCCATTCAGCAAAAGTAAGTGGTCTGTTATCCAGTGCCGAAGGCAGGCGGAAACCATACTCCACCAATGTGGTTTTGCGCGAACGGTCACCACTCGACATCCCGCCAATCTGTGGCACGGTGACATGGCTTTCATCAACAAACAGCAGCGCGTTTTCAGGAAGGTACTGAAACAAGGTTGGCGGTGGTTCGCCAGCCTCTGTACCTGCCAGATAGCGCGAATAATTTTCAATTCCTTTGCACGCCCCTGTTTCCATCAGCATCTCTAAATCATAGGTGGTGCGCTGCTCCAGCCTTTGCGCTTCAACCAGTTTCCCTTCCGCATATAGTCGTTCAAGGCGGTTTTTTAGCTCACCTTTTATCTGGATTATAGATTTTTCTACAGTCGGGCGTGGTGTGACATAATGGCTATTGGCATAGATGGTTATCTCATCAAGCTTGATCTTCACCTCGCCGGTCAGCCAGTCAAACTCATTGATGATTTCTATTTCATCACCGAAAAAAGAAATGCGCCAGGCAGTGTCCTCATAATGTGCTGGAAATAAATCAATCGTATCACCGCGTACACGAAAAGTACCTCGCGCAAAATCCATATCATTACGCTTATATTGCAGTTCAATCAGGGTTTTTATCAGACTCGCCTGCGTGCGGGTTTCACCACGTTTGATGGTCGCGATCATCTGCGAATACATCTCTGCCGAACCGATACCGTAAATACATGATACCGAAGCAACAACAATTACATCTTTTCGCTCAAGCATTGAGCGAGTGGCAGAATGGCGCATCCGGTCTATCTGCTCATTAATCGATGAATCTTTTTCGATAAATGTATCGCTTTTTGGAACGTAAGCTTCCGGCTGATAATAATCATAATAGGAGACAAAATATTCAACGGCATTATGCGGGAAAAAACTCTTCATCTCTGAATAAAGCTGAGCAGCAAGGGTTTTATTATGCGCCATGATAAGTGCCGGACGCTGGGTACGTTCTATGACATGCGCCATGGTAAAAGTTTTACCGGAACCGGTAACTCCCAGCAAAACCTGATCACGCTCATTGTTATCTATGCCGGAAACAAGTGCGGAAATAGCCGAAGGCTGATCACCGGATGGCTTAAAATCTGAAACCAGCTGGAAAAGTTTCGAGTGCTGAGTTTTGAGTGCTGAGTGCTGAGTGGCTTGGTGCATATATTTGCTTATACAGCAAGTAAGTATCTAACTCAATACCCACCACACTCCACACTCTAAACTCCACACTCATTACTTATCAGCATCTCCGAAAAGACCACCCTGCTGGTTCAATCTGATAATTGCCGGTCCAAGTATTATCATAAACAAACCAGGCAGAATAAATAAAATAAGTGGCAGGGTAATTAATGCCGGAAGTCTTGCTGCACGTTCTTCGGCCTTCATCATGCGGTCAGTACGCTGCTCTTCAGCTATCATACGCATGGTATCAACCAGACTGGTACCAAATCTTTCCGCCTGTATCAACGATGACACAAGGGTACGAACAGCTCCGGTCGGAGCACGATCACCAAAATTCTGTAAAGCCTGCACACGGTCACTCATCATGGTCATTTCAAAGCGAGTCCGATCAAATTCAGCGGCAACAACCGGATGTGATTCTTTCATTTCCTTGCAGACACGAGCAAAAGCCGCATCAATACCCAAACCAGATTCAACACATATTAATATCATATCTAGTGCATCCGGGAATGTCCTGATGAGCTCCTTGGTTCTTTTCTGTGACTGGTTAGTTAGAAACAAGGTTGCACCATAAGCACCAGTTATAACCAGTAGAAACCCAGTTATAATTAACGCTCCATGCTCTGACGGTTCCCGGAAAAAGGTAAATATATGAAATAATATATAGCCACCAATGAAGAGGAAAAACGGCTGAACAAAACGCTTGAAGAACAGTAAATAAACAAGGGCACGCTGTGAATTATAACCGGCCTTGGAAAGCTGAAGAATACTGGTACGCTGCCTGGCGAGGTTAACTCCGGTCAGGATGAGAAACTGCTTCATTATAGTCGCAGCTGCACCAAGCCCTCTGTCATCCTGCTCCGGTAAAGCTTCGGCAATTTCCTTAGCACGTTGCTGTACTCTATCCTTACTGAACAGCCGTACAAAGGCCATATACACAGTAAAAACCGCAACAGCTATCAAAGCATAAGTAAAATAACTTGAAAAATCCATGTACTATATCTCCATATCAACCATTTTGCGGATAATTATAACACCAACTGCTATCGTCCCGAGTGTAATGCCAAGAATTATATGACCAAGGGGTGTTACAAATAATGGTAGCAGGTAGTCCGGCTCAACAACATGTATGGAAAGTGCGACAAGGAAAGGCAGCAAGCCAAGTACCCACCCAGTAAAACGTCCCTCAGAAGTGATTGCATGAACCTTTTTTATCATCATTTTGCGTTTACGGATAAGTGCTGACAAATTGCCGAGAACTTCGGCAAGACTTCCGCCAACTTCCTGCTGCAAAGTGAGTACCACAACGAAGAAATTAATATCCGGTGTATGCATACGTTTACCCATGCGCACCAGCGCATCAACCAGAGTGCTGCCATGCACAACCTCCGTTGACATCTTGCGGAATTCTTCATTGGTAGGAGCCTGCATACTTTCTGCCACCATGTTTACTGCCGCATTAAGAGGAAAACCTGAACGGACGCTTCGCACGATAATATCAAGGGCATCGGGGAACTGATTCATAAATTTGCGGATACGGCCTCTTATTTTGCTCTGTATTACCACCCAGGCAAAAGCATAAGTGGCTACAATGGCAAAGATAAGTATAATAATGCCATTGTTACTGATTTTCAGTAACGGCAGAAGTACGATAAAAACCGCAAATGCCCCAAGGCATGTCAGAAAAAAACTATCAACAGTTCCCGCCATTCCTCCCCGTAACAGATGAGGATGCGAAAACTTACCAAGCGGCATCGCATAATATATTTGTGCGAGCAAACCAGTTGACTGGTAGCGATCCTGCATCACACTGCTATTTTCCATTTCACTGATAACATCATCAATACTTTGAGAGCCTTTTTGCTCAAGACCCTTCAGCTGTTTACGGGTAAAGTTCGTAGAATCTGATTTCAGGAACAATTTCTGCACAATCAACACGCCGATGACATACACGGAAACCCCAACGAAAAAAGCAATAAATATCGGCAGCGCACTCATAATTTATCCATATTTAAATATTACCTTAAACAACATTTACAATAGCAATACTACTCTAAACTACTCTAACCCAAGACTGGTTAACATTTCCTTTTCTTTACCAAAATACGCTGCCTGTGATAAAAATGCCGGTCTGGTTTTCGTACAATAAAACTCACCGGTCAAAACCCCATCTTCATCCATCGGTCCAGCACGAAATCCAAATAAAAGATTCGTCACTATTTCATTATCCTCAAGGCCAACCACTTCTTCAATGTGAGTAACCCGTCTTTTACCATCCCTCTGGCGCGCAACCTGCACAATCAGATGCAAGGCACTCGCTATCTGGTTTTTAAGTGAGCCAGATGACATATTAACCTTAGACATACCTACCAGATTCTCAATACGACTAAGTGCGTCGCGCGGAGTATTGGCATGTATAGTCGCCATTGATCCGTCATGCCCAGTATTCATGGCCGATAACACATCAATAACTTCATCACTACGAATTTCCCCGATAATAATACGATCAGGGCGCATACGCAGCGCATTTTTCACCAGTTGGCGAGCCGTAATTTCACCAGCCCCCTGCATATTAGGCGGGCGGGTTTCCATACGCAAAACATGCGGCTGCTGAAGCTGTAACTCCGCTGTATCTTCGACCGTAATTACACGTTCAGAATTCGAAATACTACCGGACAAAGCATTAAGCAGCGTAGTCTTACCACTACCAGTGCCGCCGGATATTAATATATTTAAACGGATATGTCCACAGATTGATAAAAAATTTACCATTTCTTGAGTCATTGAGCCAAAATCGATATATTCCTTAAGGGATATCTTCTGCCTTCTGAATTTACGAATTGAAACCAATGAACCATCAAGGGCAAGTGGTGGAATTATCGCATTAAAACGGGATCCATCGGGCATTCTGGCATCCACCATGGGGCTAGACTCATCGACACGCCTTCCAACAATTGATACAATCTTCTGGATTATGTTAACCAGATGTTTTTCACTGATAAAAGTAACATCAGTCAGGACAATTCTACCGTTTTTCTCCACAAAAACACGTTTGCTGCCATTAACCATTATATCGGAAACATCGGGATCCGCCAGAAGCACCTCAAGTGGGCCAAACCCCAAAAGATCATCGATTGCCTGCTCCCTTAACAGTTCAACCTGACCAACGGTTAAAGGAATAAGTATTTCTTCCCTGACAATTCTGGAGGCAACCTCTCCAACCCGCCCCCTCTTCATTTCTTCGGTCATCTGCTCTAAAAGACCAAATTCAATATTATCAAGTATTTTTTCTGTAAGATAGGTTTTGGCAGTTAAGAACTCTGCATTTTCTAAACTGGCATCCCGAAAGAATGCCTCAACTTTATAATCGCCCTCTGCAGCATGAGAAGTAAGCTTCTCAGCAAAAGGTTTATGTTTTAATGTTACTTTCTCGATATTGCGGAAATGCCGTACATCTACAAGCTGATTTTCCCCAGAAAGTTTTTTACCAAACATATATCATCCGTTCTTCTTTCCTAAAAATGTAAGAAGATTCTTACGATTAGAAACGTTAGTGCCAGAATAATTAAAATTACTGTTCGGGGTTTCCTTCTCAATATTACTACGTGCCAGAATATTTTTGGTAAATTGTCGTATCTGCTGTTGCAATAATACCGTATGACCTATTTCAAACAAGGTCTTACCTTCAGATTCAGCCAGCACTACCGATTTAATATCATTACTCAGGTAAGACTCGATTTTATGATGAGTTATGCGTTCAAAATCATGAGCGGTTATGGCTTCTTTGAATTTAGCACCGCTGCGATTAATCACTACAGATATTGAATCTTCGGAAAGACCAATTGTCTGCCATATTGCAAGCAAACGTGAGGAGTGTGTAAGAGATCTCAACCATAGCTGCGCCACCATAATCACATGATCTGAGTAAGTGAGTGATGCAGCAGTCCATCCCGTCCATATATGGGGAATATCAAGTATAACAAAATTAAATTTCGTACGCAGCAAACTTATCATATCGCGTACCAGCTCTGGTTTGACGACCGGTAATTGGCGAAGTTCGTGCGGTGATGCTATGATGCTTAAGTTTTTCCCATGTTTTGCCAGCATTTTTTCTATAAGTAACTCATCAATGCCACGCTCCGGGAAATCAAACAACTCCCTTATGCCAAAAGGCGCGGTAATATCCAGACTTTTAGCTATAAGACCAAACTGATAATCCATATCAATCAAAACCGTGGATTGCTCAAATTCCTCTGCCAGGCAATAAGCCAGATTGACGGCAAAAGTACTGGCTCCATCGCCAGATGCAGCACTTATACAGGAAATAACCGTACCACGCTTGGAAACAGATGGGTTTTTAGCATTATTAGTAGAAGATGATTGCAGTAAAACGGAGCGTATGTCGCCTATTTTAGCCGGTCTAGCGCAATATTCAGCAATACCACGAGCGCGCAACTGACGATAAAAATTAATATCATTTACTGAACCAATGACCACAACCTGTACTTTTGGTTCACAATGCAGGGCTATCTCATCCAGATCGTCAAAAATATTCGTGTGCTTATCAGCAATATCGATAATTAAATAATCAGGAGAAATCGTTCTGACATTCAGTGCAGCAACCGCCTCGCCTACACCACCAACCACTATCTCTGCATCAGGATAGCCAAGACCGCTGGCCAATGAGCTGAGATTAAGCCTCTCTTCCGGATCATAACTAATAATTAAAAGAGGACTAAAAGAACTCATGAACTACCCCCTAAAAAAACCAACACGCGATGAAATACCTAAAGCATAACCGACTTAGGTAAATATTTTGCTAAGATTATTTAGCGGATGTAGATGAACTCCACTCGGCCGACTTAATTTCACGCTTGGAAGAAGGCTTCAAATAGTCGCTATAAGACTGACCTAACTTCTCAGCGTCCGGCAAATCCGTCAGGTTAGGACTGGTGAACTGGCTTTTATCGCTCACCATCTGCACCATATTCCCAGCAATTGAACACCCAAAAGCCGGATGATTAGTGCTGCGATTACCACTCATATTATCTACAAAACGCTGGTCACAATCACGAACCATAACTCTGTTATATGATAAAACAACACTGTTACTGTCCTCGTTGGTAAGATTTATATGAACTCCACCACGCTCAAAAATCTCTTTTGCCTGAGTACAACGCGAATTGCTCAGCGAACATCTGAGTTCCACACTGGAAGGGCGATCTTCCTTAATCATGTCTGAAAGCCGACTTAAAGATTTCTTGGTTTTTAAGCCGAAGGTAACAGTTTCAGAGGAGTTATCGATCAGCCTTTCCGGATCTCCGCTATCCACAGCAACCTCATTATAAGGTTCAGTGCACGCAGAAACTGACAGAAGGCAAAGTAACAAACTATATTTTTTCATAAATGATTTTTTCATAATTAATCCATCATAAAGCCTGTTGGCCCCTCTATTTCTACTTGAGGAATTTTTACAGAATTTTCACCTGTCATAATCGAACCTAAAGCCCCATAGAAGAACATCTCAACCTGACTTGCAGGACGGAAATCATCGGTAGGAAGCTTTACATCTGAACTCTTAAGGGGATCAACAAGATAAGGTGTCACCGAAATAACCAGCTCGGTTTCATTGCGCTGGAATTCGGTGCTTCTGAACAACGCGCCAAGGACTGGAAGTTCTTTAACTCCTGGAATCTGGTCGATGCTGGCCTTGGTATTATCTTTTATTAAACCAGCAATCATAAAGCTCTCACCGGGCGCAAGCTCAATAGTAGTTTTAGCGCGACGGGTCGTAATACTCGGTATGGTAAAACCGCTCAAAACTATAGAATTAGCTGAAGAAATCTCAGAAACCTCTGGTTGCACAACCATACGGATACGATTTTGCGAAAGCACGTCAGGCGTAAACTTAACCGAAACACCAAATGGTTTATATTCAGTTGTCACAGTAGGAGCACCAGTGGAAGAGGACGAAGGGGTAACAACCGGAATTTCTCCACCTGCCAAAAATTCAGCCTGCTCACCAGAAATTGCTACCAGATTCGGCTCTGCCAAAGTTTTAATTAATCCATCACGTTCAAGAGCACTTATAACAGCACCAGCACGATGACTAGGATTGCTTTGCCAGAAAAATCCCTGCGTGCCACGGAAAGCATCTGCGTCAGCCAATGTATAAGCAGACGTAGCACCAGCGGCAAGCCCTGATATACCCTCGCCCAAAGCACCAGCCATAGAGAAATTACGCCCTGACAGAACTAAAGAAGGGTCAACCCCTAAACGCTTCAAAGCATCACGGTTCACTTCGGAAACACGAACCCTGAGCATAACCTGCTGCCCGGAAATCACTTTCATCATGTTAAGAATTTTAGGATATGGGTTTCCTTCCGTTGTAGCGGGAGTGGCAGTAGCCACCTTGTCACCGGCGGAATTACCAATATATTCCTGAGCAATTTTCAACGCCCGGTCAATTGATGCATTATTACGAACCTGACCGGTAAGGGCTACGCTGGTATTAACCATCTCGACATTGATAGTTTCATCAGGAATAAATTTCTTTATAGCACGGCGTATAGCCGGAAGGTCATAACCCACTGTAACTTCCAGCGTTTGCGCCAGCTTTCCGGTTTCATCAAAAATACGAACATTGGTAGCACCGGCAGTCTTTCCTATAAAGGTAAGAGCTTTAGAATTATTTACATGAACATCAGCTATATCAGGGTTAGCTATGACTATCTCTTTAACTGGGCTTGGCATTTCAACAAGGGACGAGCGATTAACCGGCAAAAACAGACCAGCCGCTGAAACCCCAGGAATATACGCCACAAATGCCGTCAAGGCACAGGCACATAAGGAAACATACCTAACGCTGCGACGACAGCTTAAAAAGCTCATATCAATTTTATTTAACATCATTTTGCCTATCTAGCATTATTATCAAAATTACTACTTAACCACGGAACCAGTATTACCTATAACCGCATCCTCACCAGAGACAGGAGTTTTATTCTCGGCAGGAGCAGAATTTACAGATGGCGACGAACCATAAACCACATCAGGCACACCAGCATTTTTTGAAGCACCGGCGGCAGTGCTTGCGGTTATTTTTCCACCTGAACTGCCAGGTCCGCGCACTATCATCATGTCTGCACCGGAATACTTTGACAAATCGCCTAAACCAGATGGAGGAATTGCAGAAACATTATCATCATGTATGGAACGCAAAGCGAAGGCCAGCGTGCCATTCTTTTCTGCCAGACGAATTTTCTGAGCTAATTCATCACCAACCTCCAGAGTAATACTGCTAGGAGAAACAACAGATGGCTTAGACGGATCAGCTTCGCGCAGATTAACCGCCAGAACACGAATACCGGAACCTATAACCTCCGTAGAAGTAGGCTTACCGGTAATAACCTCGCCATCAACCGGAACCCCCTTCATTACTTCATGGGTAAACAGCACGTCAACACGATCACCTGGAAATATAAAGCCGGCTATACCGGTAACCATATCAGTGGCAATAGTTATTGCGCGCATGCCAACCGGAAGATTTGCCGCCAGAAACCCAGGATCATTTGGATGGGCAAGCTTACTTTTCATAAGCGGCTCATTAGCAGCAATCGCCGAACGAGCAACTCTACCGATTACATCCTGACCATTCTGCTCACCCATAACAAAGTTATCCAGAATCAAATTTTCTGGCCAAGGCTGCTTAACAATCATAGAGCTGGCTATTATGGTACCAACGGGAATATCAACCCTTGCCATAAAAATATCAACGGTACCAACATTTATACCTGAATCCTGCACAACATTATTTTGATTATTACTTGCAGGGGCAACTGCAGAATCAGAAGCCTGAAAAGCAAGTACAGCTGCCACCAAGGCAAGAACTGCGATAATACTAAAAAATACGAATTTCATCTCAGAATATTAACCTCTAATTAACCTATACGGCTTCAAACATTAAGCATTAATACACATCAACCATATACGTGTAAACAAAAAAATGAATGGGTTATGCTGTTTTCTTTGCACGTGTGATTTTTTTGCGCTCATTAGAATCCAGAGAAATTTTACGCAATCTCAATGACTTAGGGGTAACTTCGACCAATTCATCATATTCGATGTAGGAAATCATCTGCTCCAGAGTCATTTTCAGAGGTGGTACAAGGCGGATAGCTTCATCTTTGCTGGTTGTACGAATATTAGTCAATTGTTTATTTTTTATTAAGTTTATTTCCAAATCATTATCACGACTATGTTCACCTACTATCATGCCTTCATAAATTTTAGCACCCGGATCTATAAACATTATACCACGATCCTGCAAATTCCAGATTGCATATGGCACAGCTTCGCCATTTTCCATAGAAATCAACGCGCCGTTGCGACGACCGGGAATGTCACCTTTATATGGAGCATAAGAATGGAATAGTCGGTTCATCATGCCGGTGCCACGTGTATCAGTTAGGAATTCCCCCTGATAACCGATAAGCCCGCGTGAAGGCACATAGAAAATTATACGGATCTTACCGCCACCGGAAGGACGCATATCTATCATTTCGCCTTTACGCAGAGAAATTTTCTCAACAACCACGCCTGTATGTTCTTCATCAACGTCAATAACCACTTCTTCTATAGGCTCCATTTTCACGCCTGATTCATCATCCCTGAATAATACGCGCGGACGCGACACAGAAAGCTCAAATCCCTCACGGCGCATGGTTTCAATAAGAACTCCAAGCTGCAACTCACCGCGCCCCGCCACTTCAAACGCATCTTTGGCATCGGTTTCCTTAACGCGGATGGCAACGTTGCCTTCTGATTCACGCAGCAAGCGTTCGCGGATCATACGGCTAGTAACTTTTGTTCCTTCCTGACCAGCAAGGGGCGAATCATTTACTGAAAGGGTAATAGCCATTGTTGGCGGATCAATCGGGCTAGATGGAACTGGCTTATTAATTGTGAGATCACCGATCGTGTCAGCAACTGAGGTATTGGCAAGTCCAGCAATAGCAACAATATCACCCGCCTGCGCCTCTTCCACCGGCACTCGTTTAATTCCGTCAAACGAAAGCAATTTAGTAAGCCTTCCCTGCTCCAGAACATTGCCGTTCAAATCCATCGCTTTAATCGGCATCCCTACTTTTGCCATGCCGCTATAGATACGTCCGGTAAGAATACGCCCCAGGAATGAATCATATTCCAAAATAGAAACCAGCATGGAAAATGCAGCGTCAGGATCAACATCCGGCGCAGGAATGTGATTCACAATGCAGTTAAATAACGGATCTAAATCTTTGCGTTCACCTTCCAGGCTTTCTGCAGCCCAACCATCACGCCCTGAAGCATAAAAAGTTGGGAAATCCAACTGCTCTTCGCTGGCATCAAGTGCTGCAAATAAATCAAACACTTCATTTACCACCTGTTCAGGACGGGCATCGCCACGATCCACTTTATTAATAACAACAACAGGGCGCAACCCGAGTTTTAAAGCTTTTGTGAGTACGAATTTTGTTTGTGGCAAAGGTCCTTCTGCTGCGTCAACCAATAAAATCACGCCATCCACCATGGAAAGCACGCGCTCCACCTCACCGCCAAAATCAGCATGCCCTGGCGTATCAACAATATTGATACGGATATTACCGCGCACTACCGAGGTGCATTTAGCAAGAATAGTGATTCCACGCTCTTTTTCCAGATCATTGGAATCCATAACGCGCTCAGCCACCGATTGATTGGCGCGAAAGCTACCGCTTTGCCGCAGCATCTGGTCAATCAAGGTTGTTTTACCATGATCAACGTGGGCAATAATGGCAACGTTACGAATATCTTTCATGAACCCATTTCCTTAAAAAAATTATAGCCAAGCACAGTGCTTGGCTTAAGTAATATGCAATTTAAATTTTATGTGCAATTCTATACCAAAGAATTATTCTGAGGTGCGTCCGGAGGTCGGCAAGCGACTATCTCTGGGCGCACATACTCAGGATAAAGTTCTTTTAAGACTAAAGCAGTTTTAAATTAACCGCTGAGGTCTTTCCCTTGCTGTTTTCCAGATCATATTGAATTTTCTGGTTATCATCAAGAGTATGCAGACCGGCTGCTTGCAGCGCAGTAATATGCACGAATACATCACTTCCACCATCATCTGGCTTAATGAATCCGAAAGATTTATTTGGATTAAACCATTTAACAACACCTGTAGCCATAATACTAATATCCTTAACTAACTAATAACACTCACTTAGAAATCATCCAAAATTAGAGGAAAAAATCCTATAAAATCATCAGAACACAAAACGAGCTTTGCAAAAACGCAACGCCACCATGACATTACCAGCGGAATGTATTAGCCTAATTTTTCTACACATGCAAGTAGGTTTATTTGGATAAGTGGGATAAGCGGATAAATAGATTAATGGATTATAACAATCTGGCTTTTACCTAATCTATTATAGTTACTTCAAATAATAACCTTACAGCTATTATTTGAAGATACGCTCGCTTCGCAGCAGAAAATCGCCTATTATCCATTAATCTCAATAGGTGAACTGCTCTTTTATGATACGCTCAGCGAGATTATGCTCAGGATCAAAAAGAAGAGTTACGCCGGATTTTCGCTGCTCACTTACTATCACCTCACCAACATCCTTAATCTCGGTAAAATCAGCCACAGCCGCCACTGGACGCTTCTTTGGTTCCAATATACTGAAAATAACGCTGGAATCATGTGCAAGCAATGCCCCTCCCCAACGCCTCGGGCGGAATGGAACAAGAGGGGTAAGAGCGATAACATTAGCACCAAGCGGAATAATCGGACCACCTGCGGAAAAATTATAGGCAGTACTACCCGCCGGAGTTGAAACCATTACCCCGTCACAGATAAGCTCATTCAAACGAACCACATGATCAATTGCCACGCGGATTTTTGAGGCCTGCCTGCCCTGACGGAATAATGATACTTCATTAAAAGCAAGTGCTTGAACTATTTTCCCATTAAGACAACGTGCATACATATGCAGAGGATACAAAATCGTACCACGCGCATGTTTTATTTTATAGTCAAGATTATCCAGAATCGGCTCATTCATCAAAAACCCGACAGTGCCGCAATTAATACCGTAAAACGGCAGCTTCATTTTCATATAGGTGTGTAGAGTCTGCAGCATGAAGCCATCCCCACCAAGGACAATTATAGCTTCAGCCCCTGTCCGTCTTTTACTTATTTCCACCACTTCATAGCGTTTTTTAATTTCCCTGAACGCATGCTGCGCTTTAGCAGAATTATCGGCTACACAGGCAACTTTAATCTGTTTCATATACTACCTATCAAGTTACTGAGCTACACGACGCACCAAGGCGATAATATAAGAAATATTTTCTACAGGACTTTCTTCGGAATATTGCAAAATTCGTTCGACTATTCGGTTAGAATAATACGGAGAGTCATTATTAATTCCATTACCATCCAATTCACGCACAATTTTAAGCAATAATTTCACCGCAGGAAACATGGTATCCGGCAATCCAGATTTATTATAAATAGCACGAAAACCAAGTTCACCACGGTCAGCAATCAGTTTGCGGGCATTTTCAACCTGAATATTAGACAGCAAGGCTAATGATGATTCAAAAAAATCAAAATTCCCTTGGCACAAAGAACTAAGAATCATTGATGGAGTAAGGCGATTTGAATCACGAAGATGACTTACCAACGCCCCTACATCCTCATGCGAGCGGGCAGCGCGCACAAGATTCAAAGTTTCCGATTCTCTGTTTTTTTCAACTTCCTTCCGGATAGCTTCATCAGGAAGTTTATATTTTTGTTTAAGGGAATCACCAATACTTGATGACACTACATTTACCAGTTTTTCCACGACACTTATCGGCAGGCGCGCACGGCTGGTCATAGACTCCATCATCTCAGAACTTTCCTTGTAGGTATCAACGATCTGAGTGAGAATATCATCAGAAATGAAAGCCCCATCATTATTCAGCAAAGTACGGGTAACCTCATCATCGCCTTTATTCACCAGCGTGCCGGACACAACCTCTGAAACATTATTGCGTTTAGAAATAGCAAGAAATTTTGTATTCTCCTGCGTAGCATAAATTACGTCAAGCAAATCAGCATCGGTGAGCACCTGCGAATATTCAAGTATCGGCAGCGATACTTCATTAACATCACCAACCATAGACATCACAATATCATGCGGGATTAATGTGCTTTCTTTTAAATTCTGAGCCAGAGAAGCACGCACCTTTAATTCCGTATCGCGCACCAGCAGGCGGAAAATCTGCTCTGCTAATTTACGTTCTTCTTCTCCAATTGAAACATCGTTATAGGCAGATGCGATTCTACTACTGATTTCAGCGCGACTGTCAGGCGTTTTATCTTCGATTAGCTGACGCACTTCATCACTGGTCAGAACTATTTTTAAAGCAGCACTGCCAGACATCTCCATCTTCAATGTACCGCAAACGAAGAATGGCTACCGGATAGTTTGCCATCAATAATAGACAGCAGATAACCCATACCATCCACTGAACGGTTATAACCCTTTCTATAGATGCTCTCAACCACCTCTTTACGGAAATCCTTTGGCTTAGTATATCCATACTCCGTAATCTCGTGGGTTACCTTAAGCAACACCTCCACCGCATCTTTGAAACCTTCCGGCATAATCGCTTCACGATAAAGGGCTTTAAAACCCTGTGAACCGCCCATCAGCAGAATACGAGCATTAATCCTCGGAATCCCCGCCATACGAGCAAGACAGGATTCGAACAGATTCAAATATCCCATGCATAAAGCACGAATTACCAACGAATGAGAAAGCCTGCCGGTTATATAAAGATTATCGACCAGTTCATCAATACGCTCATCATTATCGGGATGAGAAAAATCTTCCACCGGCATTATGCCAAGCAATTCCCATTCGCGGGCATCCACAGAGGCTTTCTGCAGTAAGGAAGAGGATATTTTATATTCGCGGGCGAGATGCTTTTTAAGCTCCCCAGAAACAGAATGAAATATCTTTTCGGCAACGGTAAGCGGCAGCCCTCCCCGTTTCACTAAAACCTCAAGCAAGGAATTGCTGGTAGCAATCATATCCCACGCCTTATTCAAACCCTGCTCTGTGAGCGTTGCTCCTTTATTATAGAACAGGTCGTTTAGAACCACTTCCTGATGAGTATCTATCAATGCTTCTGATAAACGCTCGGAAATTTTTGCGCGTCTGGCAATCGCACAAAGATTTAAAACCTCCTTTGTGCTTTCGACAATGAAAACAAGGTCGTCATCTGTCAGCACCAGTGAATGGCGGAGAATGCGATCAGCGACATCATTTTCATCACAGGCAAGCTTAAATACAATATCATGGGGAACATCAGGATTGTCATACAGATGTTCAGCCAGCGTAATACGGACTGATTTTTCCGCATCCCTGAGCAGAAGGCGAAAAATATCGGCAGCAATAGCCGATTCATTCAAATTAAAACTACCGGAAGAAAAAGCACCGCCAATTTTCGACGCAAGCGCACCAAGCTCAACGCTCGAAGGACTCTCTATAAGTTTGTGTACGTCCATAGCTGTTAATTGCATTTTACAATAACCAAAATCCATTACATAACTTGAGAAAATTATCTCATCGAAGATAGCTAAAAATTACTGCTATTGCAATAGAGAAACTAGCTCAATTATATGCATGATCAGTTAGCAAAATTTGATAAAAGTTTAAATTAAACATCACCAAAAAAACCACCCATATTCCAACTACAACTTTAAATTCCCAGCACCAGTTACAAGTTAATTTATTATTTATATTAAACCACAAAATTGGTAAACAATTGGTTAAAATTTTATTAAAAATATCATTTACTGATAATTAATCATTTTCTGCTAGGTTTCAGTGCAGATTTTCACCTTTGAATACTGCTAATTTATCAGATTAATTACCGAGAAATATCAATGAATAAAACATACGAAAATGCCACTGAAGCCCTTGCTGGCTTGTTATTTGACGGAATGACCATTATGGCGGGGGGGTTCGGCTTATGCGGCATACCTGAACACTCAATCCGCGCCATTGCCGATTCCGGGGTAAAAAATCTGACCTGGATTGCTAATAATTGCGGGGTTGATGATTTTGGCAGCGGTATATTGCTGCATTCCCGCCAGATAAAAAAAATGGTCGCTTCTTATGTCGGAGAAAATAAAACTTTTGAAAAACAATTTCTTTCCGGCGAATTAGAAGTGGAATTTAATCCGCAAGGTACGCTTGCTGAACGTATCCGTGCCGGTGGTGCTGGTATCCCGGCGTTTTATACTAAAACCGGGGTAGGAACAGTAATTGCAGAAGGCAAAGAAACCAAGGAATTTAACGGTCAGATTTATGTGATGGAGAAAGCTTTAAAAGCAGATCTTGCGATAGTTAAAGCCTGGAAAGGCGATAACGAAGGCAACCTTATTTTCCGCAAAACCGCCCGTAATTTTAACCCTATAATGGCAACTGCGGCCAAGGTCACGGTTGCGGAAGTTGAGGATCTGGTGGAAATCGGAAAGCTGGATATAGAAATGATCCATACCCCAGGTATATTTGTTAAGCGTATCTTTAAGGGCAATAATTTTGAAAAGCGGATAGAGTTCGCAACTACAAGGGATAACTAGATGACTGGATGATTAGATGATTGGATAAATAAAAGATAATAAGTAAGCTAAAATCATGTTTAATTCTAATCATCCAGTCATCATCTTATAATCTGTAAACAGGGACTTTAACTATGTGGAATAAAGAAGATATGTGCAGGCGGGCAGCCAAAGAGCTTAAAGACGGATATTATGTCAATCTTGGCATCGGCATACCGACGCTGGTTGCCAATTATATACCAACCAATATCAAAATTACTTTGCAGAGCGAAAACGGGATGCTGGGTATGGGCCCCTTCCCTCTGAAAAATGAAATAGATGCGGATCTGATTAATGCCGGAAAGCAGACAATTACCCAGCTGGCGCATAGCAGCTATTTTGATTCAGCCACATCCTTTGCCATGATCCGTGGCGGACACATAGACATCGCGATTTTAGGCGCGCTGCAGGTATCACAATATGGGGATCTCGCCAACTGGATGGTTCCAGGAAAAATGGTAAAAGGTATGGGCGGAGCTATGGATCTGGTTGCCGGTGTAAAAAAAGTCATCGTTATCATGGAACATAATGCCAAGGATGGAGCAGCTAAACTGGTGCGCGAATGCTCCCTTCCCCTGACTGGTAAGCAAGTGGTGCATATGGTAATTACTGAGCTCGGAGAATTTACAATTGATAAAAGCGGGATTACCCTTACCACACTGGCACCAGATGTAACTCTTGATGAAATAAAAAGCAAAACTGAAGCGGAATTTAAAACTACCTTGAGCTGAGTTCTTTATCTTTGCGTAGACATTTTTTCAATTTTCTGTGAAACACTATCCGCTGTTTTTCCTGCAGTTCTTCTTACACCGTCTGTTGCTTTGGATATCATTGAGCTAAGCCCCTCCCCACCTCCAAAGCCTCTGCCAAGAGGCATGGTTGCCTGCGACCTGGACAATGCCTGAGCAATTTGCGGGGTCATCTTAAGCAGGTGGAAAAAAGCAGAGGCGATAGCCAGAAGTGCTATAAAATGATAGCCAAGATAATATATAAACTTCTCCTCCCTGAGTACAGCTTGCGGTTCAAGCAGGCGTTGCTTTTTATATGGTGTCACGTCCTCCAGATATTTCTCTGGCGTTATAGCAGTAACTGGAGCGACATTTTTACAAGTAGGTTCAAGAGATGCGGGGGTAAATTCCAACTCACAACACTCTATCCCTGGACCTCCCAAGGTGTAATTAGAAGGAAGAGCTATGCTGTTAAAACCCGGATTCTTATCCGGAGGGAAATAAAGCGGACAGAAAACCAGCTTATCTTCTACGGTTAATACCCCGACCTTATCGCTGCTGGCTTTAGGAAGCACCGTTATAACTTTTCCTATATCTCCTATAAAATTCAGGAAGTCGAAAGAAATGATAATCCACAGAGAAAATATCGCGAAGATTATCATAGGCTGCAATGAATAAGAAACCAGAAATCTGAGCCAGTTATCAAACAGGCTGTAAGTAGAATTAAACAGCATGAAGCTCATGAAAATAGGTGATAGAGATATAAGAAATGCCACCGCCGTAATCGACAGCATAAAAGTAACCAGAGAGCTTACAAATACGGATACAGCCTTTGCTATCATAGTGAATAATAACATAAAGACTGTGAAGGATATAAAGAACAGAACAAAGAAAAACAGGATTAACTCCCCATTGCCAGTAAATAAGCCAGCGGTTGTGCCGTCATCAGCCCCCATTATTATAAACTTGACTTTTCTATCAATATCGCCAAAGACTTGGGAAATACTTTGAGCATTGCCTATACAAATAATAGTAGGGCAATTTATGCCGGAGAACACCCAGGCGACTGACTCTTGAATAAAGCCCACAAAAAATTTATATATATAACTCACCGCCAACGCGCCTTTATCAATAAACATATAAACAATGCCAATTTTGATAAATGCAAGAATCGCTGCCCCGCCGGTAGCTTCCTGTGTTCCAATAAGTAACCTGACTCCGTATATCGCTATGTAAAGAGCAACAATCAACACCACAAGATCACGCATCCCAAATTGCAGGGCACAGAAAAATTTGCTGAATACATCATTTAATATGTTAACATAGCGACAGCCTATAGAGCTGAAAATATTATCGACACTCACCAATCCGCACGGATTACTAGGATCAATCGGTCCTTGTGCTGCTGTATCATAAATAATTTTTGGATCAAAAACACCTCCAGTTGCGCCACCGGCAGCATCACAGGCAAGCTCCTCAAATGCTGCCATAACCGTTTGCACAGGAAGTATAACTGACATAACTGCTATAATAAAGAAAGCTACTATCCTGCGCAGTTTTTTCATATCAGTAATCCTTCGTTACGCCGGCAAACCGTCCACGCGCAGAAGCAAGTGATTTAACGTCATTAGTGAAAATTGCCAGAACATCCTCAAGCTCTTTTATTGACAGGTTAAGAGCAACACTCTCACCGCTTTGCTTGAGAAGAAAATCTCCTTTTTGCCTTTCCATGCCAAGCAACATATATTCATCATGTGCATTAACACCAAGATTCTTAGGGCGGTAAGAAACCAGCATCTCGTCAGGCAAATATATCTGGGTTGATGTTGATTCCATCAACGTGGCAAGAGTCTGAGTCTCGCTGCAACTGGAAATCTGAGTGGTAGTAAACATGACCATCACATTTCTCTGACGTAACATTTCCAGTAAGCTTGCAAGCCGTGGCGCGAAAAACTCGTTTTCCAGAAGATCCCACGCTTCGTTCATGACAATAACTGTTGGCCGGTCGTCAATAGAGTCAATTACCCTGTGCATTAAATAGGAAAATAAGGGAAGCAGAAATGCCGGTTTAGAAATAGAAGAAGTCATATCAAACCCAACCATATCTAAAGCCACATCCAATAAATCATGCTCATGATCAAATAATCCGGCATATTCACCCTGCCCGATCCATTTCTCAAATGGTTCTTTCAATTCCGGATTAAGCTGCGCAATTAATGTAACCAGACCTGATAAATTACGCTGAGATTCAGGCATGGAATAAAGTTTTTCTACAGCCGCACGTATAACCCCACGCGATGCCTCATCAAGCACTACATCAGAAGCGACAAGTAGACCACACCAGGCAGCAAGGAAAGAAACGTTATAATTAGAAAAGGGAAGGGTAAAAGGATTAAGAGCCAATCGCAACGATTTATCCACTGCCAGATCCCTGTTCACATTTTCCAGCTGAATCATAGGAAAATATCTTCCACCAAGCTTATTAAGCAATAAACGAGCGGAATGATTCCTGTCAAAAACTACAATCCGTGTATTAAATTTGCGGGTCTGGGTAAGTAAAAAATACTGTAATATTTTACCGGTACGATCCTCAAATGAATTAAAGTCAAATATCACTGTATGCCCGTTATCCTGAACATGGAAATTAAAGAAATAAGGGGAGTTAACATCGGTTGGAAGCACAGTCAGGTAATTCCCCCAATGAGTTCCGGAGGTAACGCCGGAATGATAGCGGTTCAGACGGCATAAACCACCAATCTGCTCAGTATATAAGGGTGAGGAACGGCGGATAAACTCGAAATTTCCGGGAAGTTGCGACCAGAAACATTCTTCCATCATGATTTCTTCGCGTACCGTAACCAATCCCAATTTAGCAAATGAATCCAGAAATGCGCCAACCGACTCATCCAGTTTACGCAAATCATCAACCATAACCATCACTGTGATCTGATTTTCACAGAAATCAATATTGTTGCCATGGTCGGCATTAAGCATCTGCTCTATGCCAAAGCTACTGTTAGATTTTATATCACCGCTCATGCCAAACAGTTTTTTCTGGGCTGTAGAAAATTTCAATGCCTTATCAGAAGGTATAAAGGCAAAGCTCTGGCTGATAATAAATTCTATAGGAGCCTGCATTACGCAATCAACAGCCATTACCGGCATATCCACATATTGCTTAATACTGAGCATAGCGGAAAAGCGGCGGTCACCAATCTCTTCATTCCTTGCTTCTATGGCATTAAAACCAAACACCAGCTGAGTGGTTTGCACGGCAACACTCAGATCCAGATCCGGCAGAGGAAAACTTTCCGAACGCAGATTCACTATCCTTCCTAAAAATTCCATAAACTCAGAATAGAAAATTGAAGGGCGTGCAGCCTTACCAGAAGTCGGCATAACCCTCTCTGCTAAAGTAAGCCGGTTAGCCTTATATTGGCTGCTGATTCCTTCCAGTATAAAGGTGGAAAGCCCATCAAGTATGGGGTATATCGCATCAAGATACCTGTTACAAAAGCGATCATTCAGTTTGGGAATTGCGGAAACCGCAACATTCTTTGCGTCAAACAGTTTTATAGCCTGACCATCGTATAGAATAGTCAGATAAACATCATTTTTATATGAATATTCCCATATCCTCTCTTTTTTCCACTGACTGCTAACATATTCAGAAAATTCCTCAGGAAACACCGTATCACCCCCGGATAAATCCGAAGCCACAGGCGTACGCTTGCGGATGGTATGCAGCCAGAAAGAAACTTTCTTATCCAGATTGCTCTGGGCTATAACCTGCCTTATAGTGCCACACAGCGAAGCATGGACACCATCAAGGTTTTCACATGGCTCACCGCGAAAATTTCCCTCTATCTTAATAACCTGCAGCAACTCACCATTCTTGGTTATGACAGTATGCGCATTATAATAGCTGTGATAAGGTATGAATTCAGAGCGATCCTCAAGCTGAGAAATCCTGGATTTTTTCTTGTTTACAGCTGACGACTTACCTAATGGCATTTACCTTACCAATGTGTTTGAGGAACCATAAATAGACTAATAAAACCCACCGCCAAAGGCAATAGATTCTTATTATAATCCGGCATTACATGCTACTAGAGCGGCAATGTTACCGATGCTGCCACCGAAAATTTGACTCAGACCAGGCACGCCGGTAACAGCAGCAGTAAAAAGGGAAAGAGCAATGCCAGGAGCACCGAAAATTATCCCAATACCAGCCAATATGGTAAGACCCTGCGCCCAAGTCGCCCTGCCCATCAAAGCACTGATGCCCAGCACAATAACCGCAAGAGTTGCCACCCCACGACCAACATCAACAATAACAGTAGTAGTAACACTGCAAAGTACATTGGCAATAGCACTGGCGGCATAACCTGGAACACATAGCAGAAAATATATGCTAACAGCGAGAATCGCCATAGCAGCAAGGCGTTGATTGTCTTTCTGCTCTACCATAGTAGCTGCAATTATTTGTTTAGACATGATTTGTTACTCCCTAATATCTATTATAAATTATTTTTACCCGGCACAGTCATTTTTATTATATTACTCGAACAAATACGAGTTAATAACTATAACCGCTTAGGCAGATTGTAACATAGATTTGTGACAGTTTTTTGACAGTTTAAATTAAATTCCAATTTATTTGCCCGCTAACAAAAACAATATATGTTAACCATAGCAGAAATTTATTAATAAAACTTAAATAAATCAGCTTGATATAATTGTTACCCACTCGTCATTGCGAGAATGCGTAGCATTCGTGGCAATCCAGAAGCCAAAACATGTTGAAAATACTGGATTGCTTCCTGCCACGCTATGCTCGC
>JBEBHV010000142.1:0-5379 GCA_040080715.1 Rickettsiales bacterium
CCATTATGTATTAAAAAATACAGAATGGAGTATATATGTTATGAATTAAAAGGATTTGGACAATTCTCCATCTGTAAAATGTAATGACCATGCTTGTTAATATATTCCTGCAACTGACTATCTGCATTCTCTGAATGGCAGAAATTACATCTTTCCTGTTTAAGTGAATCAGCGGATTCTCCAATTTTTTCGAGAAACTCTCTGGCGAATGTCACAGCTTTTTCCTTGCCATCGCCATTTGGCAGCAGCACATCAAAATGGATTGTTTTTCCGCTCTTTGAGGCAGCATAAGTATCGTAAACATCAATTTTCATATTCTATCCATAATAAAAAACTTCCCCATATAATTAATTATACGGGGAAGTTAATAATATTAATATAAATATTAAGCTACTGCTTTTTTAACATCATCCATGCTTGCGCCAAAATTGATGTGCAAAACTGTTCCACCAATAACCAGTGCTGGCACAGATTTTACACCTAATTTTTCCGCTTCACCAATGCGGTTCTTATCTTTTGCGAAATGTACTACTTCTAATTCTATTCTACTACGGTCAACAATATCAAGAACTTGCTGTTCGGCAGAAACGCACACTGGGCATCCTGCATGATAAAATATCGCTTTGCTAGACATAAAAACTCCTATAATTTGTTGTTATCAGTTGTTGATTATTTATGTTCCTACTAGGCACTGTTAGCTAATTCGCTAGACCGCAAGCGAAAACGCCAATTTTAGAGAACCGCACCGCAAGCGTACATATAGTACGTGCGAAGCGGAAGCGCATAAAATGGCGTTTGCAGCAAGGTATAGTAGAATTAGCTAACAGTGCCTAAGGTAGGCTCAATAATCAATATAAGGACTCCTAACTGAATTATCAAGATAAAAATACATTATGAAAATTCATTATTTACAGCATGTTCATTTTGAAGGGATGGGACTTATTAAAGACTGGGCGGAAGCGCGTGGTCATAAGCTTTCTGCTACCAAATTTTATGAAAAACACACCATACCAAGCGTGGATGATTATGATGCGTTGATTATCATGGGCGGGCCTATGAGCGTACATGATGAAAAAATACATCCATGGTTGGCAGATGAGAAAAAGCACATAAACCAAGCTATAAAATCAGGCAAACATATTTTGGGTGTGTGTCTTGGCGCGCAATTAATCGCAGATGTCCTCGGAGCAAAAATATCTAACGCACCTATCAAGGAAATTGGCTGGTTTCCGATAGCGTGGAGTGATGCGGCGATGGGGCATAAAATAATCTCTGGTCTAAACCCGGCGATGAATGTTTTTCACTGGCATGGCGAGCAGTTTGAAATTCCCAAAGGCGCAATCCATCTTGCCTCCAGCAAAGCCTGCGCCAACCAATCTTTTCTATATAATGAAAAAGTTCTCGGTCTGCAATTCCATCTGGAAATGAATGAAACCGCGATTGATAAAATTATAGAAAATTGTGGCAATGAAATCGCTACCCCCTCACCCACCATCCAATCGCAAGAAATAATCAAAGAAAAAATTGCAAATACCGCAGCGTGTGAACGAGCGTTGTTCAAGATTTTGGATAATTTTATCATCCTGTGAGCAACGCAAGTTGCTGCACAGTATCTCAGCATAATTATAAACAGATCCTGTGCTATTGCTTCGCAATCCACAGGATAATGGAAGCTACTGCGCCAGCCAGCCACCGTCCATAGTGATTATCTCTCCGGTCATTGAATCACCATTTTCACCACAGAGGAAGGCAATCATCGCACCAATATTTTCCGGTTTGATGAAGCGTTTGTTTGGCTGCTTCTCACCCAACAATTTTGCGGTTGCTTCTTCAATGCTGATATTCTGCGCCTTGGCTTTATCTTCGATTTGTTTTTGTACCAGCGGTGTATGCACCCATGCCGGACAAATTGCATTCACCGTAATATTAGTTTCAGCATTTTCCAAAGCAGCAACCTTGGTGAGTCCCACTATTCCGTGTTTTGCTGCAACGTAAGCTGATTTATTAGTGGAAGCAACCAAGCCATGTACGGAGGCAATATTGATAATCCGCCCGAAATTCTGCTTACGCATTAAAGGGATTGCAGCCTTAATCGCATGAAAACTTGCTGACAAATTTATGGCAATAATCGCATCCCATTTTTCTTCAGGAAATTCTTCGATTGGCGCGGTAAACTGAATACCGGCATTATTCACCAGAATATCAACCCTGCCAAGCTGCGCGTTGCAATCCGTCACCATCTGCTTTATCTCGGCTGGCTTAGTCATGTCTGCAGCAGAGTAAACCGTTTTCACATTGTAGGTTTTTGGGAACTCGGCAACCAAGCCGTCAATCACAGATTTTTCACCCATACCGTTCAGCATAATGTTGCAGCCCTGCCCCGCCAATGTGCGCGCAATGGCAAGACCAATCCCGCTGGTTGAACCAGTTACAATCGCATTTTTTCCAGTAAGTGACATGATTATCTCCTATAGTTTATCTTAAACTCATAACTCAGCACTCTATACTCTAAACTCATCTCCCCGCAATCAACATTTCTACCGCTTCGGGATTTAGTAATGTCGAAGTGTCGCCCAACTGGTCAAGCTGCCCTACTGCGATTTTGCGGAGTATTCGGCGCATGATTTTGCCCGAGCGGGTTTTAGGCAGTTGCGGCGCGAAATGGATAACATCAGGCATGGCTATTGCGCCAATCTGCGTGCGCACCCACGCTTTTAATTCAGTTTTTACCTGCTCGTCAGTTTCAACATCGCCGTTCAAAGTAACGTAAGCATAAATTCCTTCGCCTTTTATGTCATGCGGCACACCAACCACCGCCGCTTCGGCAACTTTGGCGTGGGCAACCAGTGCTGACTCTATTTCAGCAGTACCAAGGCGATGCCCAGAAACATTAAGCACATCATCCATCCGCCCGGTTATCCAATAATAACCATCAGTATCACGCCTTGCCCCATCACCTGTAAAATAATAACCTTCATATGGCGCGAAATAAGTTTGACGATAGCGTTCATGATCGCCATAAATAGTGCGTGCCAAACTTGGCCATGGTGCTGCAATACAGAGTGCGCCCTCACCTTCACCCTCTATTTCTTTACCTTTTTCATCAAGCAACACTGGTTTTATTCCCTGCAAAGGAAATGTTGCTGAGCCTGCTTTGGTTTTGGTTTTTCCAGCTAGCGGACTGATAAGAGTTGCTCCAGTTTCCGTCTGCCACCACGTGTCCACAATCGGGCAGCGACTCTCGCCCACCACTTCATTATACCACCGCCATGCTTCAGGATTTATCGGCTCACCCACCGATCCTAAAATCCGCAGCGACTTACGGCTGGATTTTTTTACCCACTCCTGCCCATCACGCATCAACGCACGAATGGCAGTTGGCGCAGTGTAGAAAATCGTCACTTTATATTTATCAACAATCTGCCAGAAACGTGATGAATCAGGATAGTTCGGCACACCTTCAAACATCACCGTGGTCGCACCATTGGAAAGCGGTGCGTAAAGAGTATAGGTGTGTCCCGTCACCCAGCCAATATCAGCGGTACACCAGAAAATATCGTCAGGCTTCAAATCAAAAACTTCTAGGTGAGTGTAAGAAGCCCAAGTGAGATAGCCACCGCAAGTATGCAACAAACCTTTTGGTTTTCCTGTTGAACCGGAAGTGTAGAGAATAAACAACGGATGCTCGGCATCAAAATACTGCACAGGAAATTCATCACTCGCCATAGCGATGGCGTCATGCCACCAAACATCACGCCCACGATTGAATTTAATATCAGTTCCAGTTCGCTTCACCACTAAAACTTTATCGACATTTGTGCCTTCTATCGCCTCATCAACCGTTGCTTTTAACGGTATTTTCTTGCCCCCACGAAGTCCCTCATCAGCAGTGATTACAATATGGCTATCAGCATCAATAATTCTGCCCCGTAAAGATTGCGCCGAAAACCCACCAAACACCACACTATGAACCGCCCCAACGCGTGCGCAAGCAAGCATAGCAATTGCTGCCTCAGGTATCATCGGCAAATATATAGTTACGCACTCGCCCGCATTTACGCCCATTGCCGTAAGAGCATTGGCTGCTTTACAAGCTTCGCGGTGTAATTCTTTATAAGTAATTTTACGGTTTTCTTTACCATCATCACTTTCCCAGATAATAGCTAGTTTATCGGGCTGGGTTTTAAGGTGCCTATCCAGACAATTTTCAGAAACGCTGAGTTTTCCGCCGTCAAACCAACGGATAATTCCAGTGCGAAAATCAGAATCATTCACGCTATCCCAACGCTTATGCCACTCTAAACGCTCAGCTATTTTTTCCCAAAATTGGTTATCATTGTGATTATTAATCATATTTTCCTCAATGCATGAATTTCTTTCAATATAACTGGCAACAAATCAGCAATATCCTCAGCTATAAGCCCAACACCAAATTTTAGAGCAGCCTGTGTATGCAACCAGACGGCAGCACACCCGGCTTCAAAGGCTGGCATGCCCTGTGCCAACAGTCCCGCACAGATTCCAGCAAGCGCGTCCCCTGTTCCGGCACTGGCAAGATATGCTGGCGCATCATGATTAACAACTATTCTGCCATCCTGTGCAGCTATCACCGTATTTGCACCTTTCAGAACAATCACCGCATCACTTAATTTTGCTGCTTGCTGCGCCCTTGCCTCCTTACTTTCCTGCTCATCAATCAATGTACCAAAAAGGCGCACAAACTCACCTTCATGCGGTGTCAATATGCACGGCGATTTTATAGAAGAAAAAAGCAAATGTGGATTTTTAGAAAATACGCTTAGACCATCAGCATCAATAACAGTCGGTTTATTTTTTGCCAATGATACCAGAACAAATTCCCTGGTTCTTTCCGTGATTCCTGCTCCAGAACCAAGAGCAACAGCAGTTACTTTCTTATCTTCAATAAGCTTTGCAAACTCATCGGTGTTGCCTGCAAGCTTAGTCATAATCGCTTGCAAAGAAGAAGCATATACAGGCAATGACTCCGCGTCACAGGCAACTGATACCAAACCAGCACCGCTACGCAGCGCGCATCTGGCTGCAATCCTGGCAGCACCCGTGCTGGCAATGCCGCCACCGCCTATAATTGCATGACCACGATCATATTTATTATGTTCCGGCAATGGTCGCGGAAAATGCTCAAGCCATAGAGAAGGGGAGTTTCTGGTTTCGTGAGACATATGGCAATATAATGCCCAACTATCAGCTAATGCCAGTAAAAACTAGCATTATGTAGATGTTGTATCAATTAAAAAATAATGTACTAGTTCAATAGATATGAGACTTTTTGTTGCCTCAAGATTTGTTGAGTATATTGGTTTGGTGTTAGGTAGTCCAGAGCTTGATGTGGTCTAAAAT
>JBEBHV010000010.1:0-22078 GCA_040080715.1 Rickettsiales bacterium
ATATAAATAATCCTGATAACGGTTATTTTCAAACCACTGCCGCGCCACATCAGCAACTGTCTGCCCGGCAGTTACCACCTGCATAGCCAGCACATCGCGCTCGGAAGCATCAACATCGCGGAAGAAATCGGCAACACAGATTCCGCCATCTTTATCCTGACGCGGTAAATCCAATTGCCCAACCTGTTTTTTTCCTGATTCATCAAATATCAGGAGGCTATTGCCACTGCTCGCGCATTTGAAAAAACCATAAGCCGCTTTTGGCTGCAAAATATTTTCGCTCTCACATTCAGCAAGCAGTTTTTTTAAAATCGGCCGAACATCCGTATCCACCCATTTCCAATATTCATCCAGAGTTTTACCGGCTTTTTTAAAGCCCCAATGGAAAGTAAAAAGCATCTGTTCATTAAGGTACGGGATGAGAGCCTTCACCGGAATACTATCGACAATTTTCGCGCCCCAGAATGGCGGGTTCGGCACTGCAACCTGCGCGGCCAGCTCAGCGCGTTTTAATTTAATTGCTTCCCATTCAACTGGGCGCATCTCCACGCTAATCAGCTTCTGTCCGGCTTCTTCGTTCTGCGACCAGCGTTGCTTTGCCTTGGAACTGCTTGGGCGGTTATGCTTGCGCTTTTTGATGTCTTCCAGATGGCTGTCAAACTGACCGCCCGCGATTTTATTCATCAGATCCAGACCGTCAAAAGCATCCTGCGCGTAAGCCACCCGCCCTGCCCCATAAGCCTCTACGCAGTCTTCTTCAACATAAGCGCGGGTAAGGGCTGCGCCACCAAGCAGAACCGGAATGTTGATTCCTTTTGAGGTTAAGTCAGCAAGATTTTCACGCATCACCACTGTGGATTTTACGAGTAGTCCCGAAAGCCCGATTGCATCCGGCTTTACCTCATCAACTGCTTTTAAAATCAAATCAATCGGCTGTTTGATACCGAGATTGTAAACTTTGAAACCGTTATTAGTGAGGATAATATCCACGAGGTTTTTGCCAATATCATGCACATCGCCTTTAACTGTGGCGAGAACGATCTTTCCCTTTTCCTGCCCTTCGACTTTTTCCATGAATTGCTCAAGATAAGCCACGGCTTTTTTCATGGTCTCGGCACTTTGCAGAACAAATGGCAACTGCATTTTTCCAGAGCCAAACAACTCACCAACAACTTTCATGCCGGCAAGCAAAATATCATTGATGATAAATAGTGGCGCATGGGTTTTCATGGCAATAGCAAGATCATCTTCCAGCCCTTTCTTGTCACCGTCAATGATGCGATCTTTAAGCACGCCTTCGATAGTATCCGCCCGCTGCTTTACCGACGATGCTTCACCTTTACGCCCTTCAAACAGGGCGATAAAATATTGCAGCGGATCGTAAGGATCATCCACTGTGCCAGCTGGTTTTTTGGGAATGTATGGTGTGTCAATGGTCACGCTAGGCGCACTTCGAGTTTTTTTCCTAAAGCCTCAGCGGCAGCCTGCAATTGCGCGAACACAGAAGCATGAGCTGGAGAAAACATCCGATCAATTTGTTTCTGATTAACTCCCAACATTTTAGCCAAGTCAGCCTTACGTTTTCCCTGTTTTCTCATTTCCATAAATAAGGCGACCTTCGCTGAAAGAAGTGCTGGCAAAATTATATAATCATTACCACTATCACAATCTTTAGCATTTGGTATTTCTTCACCATCTGCCAGTGCTGAAGCAATAACAACCTCTATCATTTTTTCCGCTTCTAACTTGACCTCTGCTTTACTCGCAGCAGAACACACACCCTGAAATCTTCCACTGGGATGACTAATGGTAGCAATATATTCACCATCTATTTTTTCGATTAATATTGGATAACGCATAACACCCCTATTTCAAACCAAGCTGCCTTTTTATCGCATGTACCAAACCAGTACCAATTTCCTTGCTACCATGAAAGGGCATAACTGTCTTTCTTCCCTTATAATGGATAGTTATATGACCACCCTTACCTTTTGCTTCTTCAAAGCTACAACCATGCTCTTTAAGCCATTTTTTGAACTCGCTATATTTCATATGGCGAACTCCATACCGACCAAATATACGACATTATTGTCTTATTGTAAAGCATATAATCACAATTTTTCTATAAAATTAGAAAGCCCCTCCTGACGGACGCGTTTTAAGCGTTCAGCCTTCAGGATGGCGTTTATTTTTTCATGGGTCTGATCGAGATCCTGATTGATGAGGACATAATCATATTCCTGCCAGTGGCTGATTTCGGCGCGCGCTTTGCTCATGCGCTTGCCCACCACCTCTTCTGAGTCCTGCGCCCTTGCCCGCAGGCGACGCTCCAGCTCATCCATAGAAGGCGGCAGGATAAAAATACTTACCAGATCATCGGGCATTTTCTGCGTCAGCTGCTTGGTTCCCTGCCAGTCAATATCAAACAAAACATCTATGCCTTTTTCGATATGCTCGCGCACAAACTTTTCCGGTGTTCCATAATAATGGTCAAATACCTGTGCATGCTCCAGAAGTTCACCGCGCTCTACCATGAATTTGTAAGCAGTATCATCAATGAAAAAATAATCCTTGCCATGCACCTCACCGCCACGCATAGAGCGAGTAGTAACCGATACTGACATCACGATGGTTTCATGCTGCGCGGCGTTTTTATATTGTTCAAGCAACTGGCGCGACAAAGTGGTTTTCCCAGCACCGGACGGTGATGAAAGAATAAATAACAGCCCGCGACGGTGCAGTTCGACTTCAGCTTGCAATGACATCAAGAAACCTTCACTTCAACAAATCAGAAACAGCACTCGCAATATCCTGTGCATTCGCATCATATGGGAAATGTTTAACATACTTGCCGTTTTTATCCATTATATAGATAAAGCCGGAATGGTCTACAGTTTCATCACCTTCCGAGTTTTTGGTCTTAGCAAAATAAGCTTTATAGGCTGATGTTGCTTTGGTTACCTGTTCCTTTGTGCCGGTAAGCCCAATAATGCGTTTGTCAAAATTGCCTAAATATTCCTTCAAAACTTCCGGCGTATCTGTCTCAGGATCAACACTTATAAAAACCGGAGCTACCACATCTGCCTTATCACCAAGCAATTCCAGAGCTTTGGCAAAGATTGCGGAAGTTACCGGACATATATCAGGGCAACTGGTAAAGCCAAAGAAAACCAGCATTATTTTCCCACGAAAATCAGTATCATTAACCTGCTTATTATCTTGATTTATAAGGGTAAAATCTCCGCCAACCAAAGCCTCGCCTTCGCTTGCTTCTGTCAAAACTGGAGAATCGGAAGTAATTCTATTCTTAGTAACCACTAACATAACTGTTGTAACAACCAACAATAAAAATATTAAAAAACTACAAAATTTTATCATAAATCAACCTATTACATAATAATTTCAGGTGGCATCACCAGCAGTATAACTTGCGCGGCTAACATAAATGTGTTAATATTTCCTTTAGAAGAACCAATAAATTCACATTGCCGGTTTAATGCTATGTTTGCTTACTTAGGAAACACAATTAACATTCCAGCACCAGTAACACTGGTCGCTACGCCATTGCCTAATAGTATTGCTCTGCGCGCACCGTATGACAATGTGTCCCCGTCTGTTTCTAGCGCACAATTAGATAATAATGCAAGTGGCAACCGGAATTATTTGCCAAAAGAAAATATACCGCAAACTATAGTCGCGAATCCTTCTCAAGAAAATTTTTCCGTAAGCAACTCATCAAGCAATTCACCATCATACACTGCCAATGCCCAGACCAGTTTTCTAGTGCAGCTCGCTGCTGGCGATATTTCCCCGGAAGTACGCGGTCTTTTCGCGCAATATGATAAGCTGGTGAGCTACGCTAATGTGAAATACAAACCAAGCAATGCAGGAAAACCCACTGAACCTATGAGCTTGTTCAAAACCTTGCTGCAACTGGAGAAAGAACCAAGTTCGCATAACCTGCCAGATGAGTTTCCGGTAGATATTCCAGCAGACCTCCCTTATGTGCAGAATGCGTTTCCTGCACAAGCAACAAAAGAATTTTCCTTACCTAAAGACATAATAGCACCAGAACAAGAAGCTGTTACTACAGAAAAACAGAATGAACCATCTGGGATATCAAATCAGGTAAGTAAATCATATAATTCAACTACCCGTCTCAGCGATTATAATATCCCAGGAAACGTTGAGTTGGCTTAAATTATCCTTTGCGATAAACCCAGACATGCGCTGGCGGAACATTTGCCAGAACCAGTTTTACGCGTTTGCCGACAAGTCCATAACGCTTGAGTTCGCTCCTGTTAATCGGTGATTTAGGGCCATAGGTAAACTGGACTATTATTCCCGAATCACCAATTACCTTTGCCATTTGTTCCTGAATCCCATGGCGAACAGCAACGGGCATAGTAATAAACGGCAAGCTGGAAACGATAGCATTTACTTTATCCATACCGGCGTTCTTAAGCACAGATTCCAGTTCCATGGCATCAGCACATAAAATTTTTAAATCGTGAAATATGGCATGTAGTAATGAATGTAATTTTTTGTCACGCTCAATAACCAGCAATTTATCATGAGCAATTTCTGCCTCAAGCAAAGCCTGAGTTACAACACCTGTACCAGCACCAAGTTCTATAACAGCCCCTTCCATGCTGGTATCAACCTGCGCTGCCATAGCCCGCGCCAAGCTCCTCGAGCTGGGAAGTGCCGCTCCAATTTTCAAGGGAGAACGCAGCCAGGCCGCAATAAAATGATGGCGCAAGCGCGGTTGTTTCTTCGCGGTTCGCTTAGGATTAAGGTTTGACTGCATCTTGTATCTGCTTTACGGCTGCGGTTATTTTAAGGTTAAGTAAATAGCTGCCATAACGAGCAGAAGCAAGCGTAGAATCACCGGACACGCCATTAACTGATAAATTATCCCGGGAATGATCGCCTAGCAGATTCTTGCGTACTGAGTTTTCATCAATCGCCATAAGTTCCGAAGTATCCTGAAAACCAGCATGCTCGTTCAGGATTTTAAGTGGCAATTTTAATGAAGCAACCCAAGCATCCTGACCATTATTGTCATAATAATCTGATACTTGTAATACTTTCACACCGGCTTTTTCCCATTTCTCTGTTAATTCTTCCGCCAATTTTTTCTGCACTGCCTGATTGCCTCCAGAATCGCCCAAAAAGCAAATAAGTTTAAAACCATTCTGCTTTAAACTCGCCGCTGCATCTTCCAGTAAAGCAGCATAGGTTTCGGCGCGGAGGGAAATTGTTCCAGCAAATTTCATATGTCCTTCCGGAGGTTCTATATTACCTTCCGGCACATAAGAAATAACCGGCGCAACCAGTGCATTTCTGAGTTTCTTCGCAATTTCTCCGGCAGTGTAATGTACTATTCTGTTGTGCTTGCCGATAACCATATGCGGGCCATTCTGTTCGCTGCCGCCGGTCGGGATTATGGCAATAACAGTTCCTGAATCTATCTTCCCGCGAATCTCCGGCGAAGTCAGTTCCTCTATATAAACACTTCCGGCTGCATGAGCAGGCATCATTGTAATAATGCTGATGACACAAACAAGAACACATCCTAAACTACGCACCATCCAGACCCCAACCTTCATCAGCAACCAGACAATATGAATAAACTAAAAGTCGATGAAATCTTCCGCCGCTTAAGCAAGCAAGAACCAACGCCAAAAACTGAGTTATTTTATACTAATGATTTTACTTTGCTAGTAGCAATAGTGCTATCGGCACAGGCAACCGATGCCGGAGTAAACAAAGCCACCCCAGCTTTATTTTCTGTGGCCAACACGCCGGAAAAAATGTTTGCCTTAGGCGAAGCCAAATTAAAGAGTTACGTAAAAACCATTGGGCTGTTCAACAGCAAAGCAAAAAATATTATTGCACTCAGCAAAAAACTGCTCGACGAGTTCGGCGGGAAAATACCAGAGTCGCGTGATGCGCTAATGAGTCTGGCTGGTGTCGGCAGAAAAACCGCGAATGTCTGGCTTAACTGCGCGCGAGGATTACCGACCATAGCTGTGGATACACATGTATTTCGTGTAGCCAACAGGCTGGGTTTATGCAGTACAAAAACAGCAGACTCCACAGAAATGGCACTGGAAAAAATAATACCGGAAAAATGGAAAAAACATGCCCATCACTGGTTGATTTTACACGGTCGCTACACCTGCAAAGCCCGCACACCACTATGCGACCAATGCCTGCTAAGTGACCTCTGCAAGTATAACGCCCTACTTATGAAATCTGGAAAATAATCCTAGGCCGTTATTTTGGAATAGCGGGAGACATGCCCTTTTCACGATAATATTTCTCCGCACCTGTATGTATAGGGGCGATGGTATCATTAGCCACCATATAATCTGCTTCAAGGGTTGAGAACACAGGATGCAGTGTTTTAAAATTATCAAGATTTTCAAAAACTGCCTTTACCGTTTCATAAGCAACATCGTTACCAAGATCCGCCGAAGCTACTAGTAAAGCGCGTACGCCAAAAGTTCTGGTTTCCTGCGTATTACCGTTATACATACCACCAGGTATGGCTGCCTTGACGTAGAAAGGATGAGTGGCAACCATTTTTTCAATATCAGCCTTGGCTATGCTAACCAGAGTAGTTGCACAGGAAGAAGTTACCTGCTGAATAGCACCATTAGGATGACCACCAGCATAGACCAGAGCATCTATTTTACCTTCGCATAATGCTTTAGTCTGATCACTTGATTTAACATCAACAATATTAGCAAAGGTTTTTTTATTAAGACCTTTTTGTGTGATTAATTCTTCCATAGTTGCGCGCATACCAGAACCGGCAGGACCAATGTAGATACGCTTACCTTTCAGGTCATCGAACACATTGATTCTGGCATTTTTTCTTGCCACTATGGTAAATGGCTCAAAATGCAAGGAAAGAAGAACGCGTAATTTTCTATCCATACCCGCATCAGAAAAAATCTCTTTGCCATTATAAGCGTAGTACAGCAAATCAGATTGTACTATTCCAAGCTCAAGTTCTTTATTATGTATGGATTCAAGATTAGCAATTGAACCACCAGTTGATTCCACTGCACAATGTATGCCGTGCTCTTTACGACCACGATTGACCATACGGCAGATCGATCCACCGGCAGGATAGTAAACACCGGTGACTCCAGCTGTACCTATGGTAACATTTTTTTCTGCTGCTGATGTGTAAGGAACAGCTGAAAATACAGCAACAAATGCAAACAGAATAGTATAGATATTTCGTATTGAACCCATAATTAGCACCTGCTTATACTGAACAATTCTAATACAGTAACAAAAGACACGAGTAAGCACAATAGGTTAATGCGATATATCTTAATTTATAGTAATTCTGTATACTTATTATATAGTTAACCAACAAAATGATTACATCATTTTGACGCTGCCTACGGCGCGTAAAATCGCGCTTTCGGCTTGCGATTTTCATAGCTGATCAAGCAATTACATGCTTAATCAGCTATACAGAATTACTATGAAAATCGAGTCCAAAAGACCGATTTTACGCTGCGAAGCGAGCGTATCTTCAAATAAGAACTAATATTTGAATGATATCTTAAAAATTTACTCTCGTAACAGAGATAAAAAGCTTCAAGCCTTTAGCAACTCGCCTTTATTGCGACGCTTATCAACATACATAGACATATCTGCCGAAGCCAGAGCAGATTCAGCATCATCGCCACTACGCACCAGATAATAACCATACGCTGCGGACACATAGAGGTGAGAACCGTTAAAAGTAAACGGAGTATTGTCAAGTTTTTCAGCAATTTTTCTTCCTCTAGCCTTTGCTGATTCTTCATTAGCATAATACATTATTACGGCAAATTCATCGCCACCAATACGTGCCAGAAAATCAGATTCACGCATCACGGTCGATAGTATCTGCGAAACATGAATTATGGCAAGATCCCCGGCAGCGTGACCGTGCGTATCGTTTATAGCTTTAAAATCATTCAAATCAAAATAGAGGATAGTGGACGGATGACCGTAGCGTTCATGCATGGTTATCGCCCATGACAGACGGCGCATAAAGGCACGACGGTTGGCAATCGGTGCTACACAATCAACATCGACCAGTCGTTCTATCTCTGAAAGATTTTCCTTGGTGCGCGACAAATCACGGTTTACATCGTCCATTTTTTCGAGCAAGGCGGAAATAACCAGACGCACATTCGGGGTCATTTCATCTTCAGGAATACCAAGGGATATCAACCGTTCTGCCAGAAGCATTTTACGAGTAGGAGTAACCTTACTGAATTTAACTTCGCTTTCCTGAGCCTTCATACTGTCCATCTGAGAATAGAAAATATTAAAGTAGAAGTCAGGATAACATCAAAACTATAAATGTAAACATTTTTCAGACTACGTGATTTGCCTATTTAATTCATAAAGGGAAATAGCAGCTGCATTAGAAACATTGAGACTTTCCATCTTATCTGATATAGGAAGTCGTACCAGAGAGTCACAACGTTCGCTAGTCAACCGACGCAGCCCCCTGCCCTCAGCTCCTAAAACCAATACAGTTTTCCTGTCAAATTTTGCAGCAGAAATTAATTGTTTCGCCTCACCATCCAGCCCATAAACCCAGTACCCGGACTTTTTAAGAAGTTCAATTGCTTGCGATAGATTCCCTATAGTTATAAGAGGAACGATTTCCAACGCCCCGCTGGCTGCTTTTGCCATAACCCCGCTTTCCGATGGGGCATTACGGTCAGTCACTATCACCGCACCGGCATTAAATGCTGCTGCTGAACGCAGTATCGCACCGACATTATGCGGATCGCTGACCTGATCAAGCATAACCAGACCGCTGTTACTAGCTGGCGAGGACAGAAATTCTTGCAAGCTCGGCTGCAAAAGCGTTTCGCATTCTACGGCTATACCCTGATGCACAGCTTCCTTAGGCAATAAATCATCAAGTTTTTTTCCGTCAACAATCTGCAGGTTTTTTATTCCGGAAAGAAGCTTATCACCAGCAGAAGCTGTAAGCTCATCGCGGGTGTTTTTAGTCACCAGCACACGTTTTATCTTGCGCATCGGATTGGCAAGAGCTGCCAAGGCAGCGTGTTTACCGTAGATTATCATATCAGAAATCAAGAAAAGTAGAAGGCGAGAAGACGAGAATAGAGAACTCCACATTTCTCGACTTCTCGACTTCTAACCTTCTCATATTCTTCTACCTAACTCGCCAGCAACTCACCACCCTCATCACCACTCTGGGCAGCAGCAATTGCTTCTTTCTCACGTTCAGTTGCGATTTTACGCAGGCGCATAACCGCAGCACCAGTTCCCGCAGGAATCAACCGACCAACGATAACGTTTTCTTTTAGACCTGTGAGACTATCAACTTTACCGGCAACCGCAGCTTCGGTGAGAACACGGGTGGTTTCCTGGAAGGATGCCGCCGAGATAAAGCTGTGGGTCTGCAAGCTTGCTTTAGTAATACCCTGCAGAACTGGTGAAGCTGTAGCTGGCTTGTAACCTTCTTTAATGGTTTTAGTATTAACCAAATCAAACTCTTCGCGATCAACCTGTTCGCCAGCAAGGAAAGTGGTTTCATTAGGATTATCAATCTCAACTTTCTGCAACATCTGGCGCACAATAACTTCGATATGCTTGTCGTTGATAAGAACGCCCTGCAAGCGATAAACCTGCTGTACTTCCTTAACCATGTAACGCGCCAGTGCTTCCACGCCCATTACTTTCAGAATGTCATGTGGCACAGGGTTACCATCCATAAGCAGATCGCCCTTCTGTACATAGTCACCTTCCTGCACGGTTATATGCTTACCCTTAGGGATCATATATTCAACCGGCTCAATCGCCTCGTCTTTAGAACGGACAATAACGCGACGTTTATTTTTATAATCCTTGCCGAACTCAACCACACCTTCAGTTTCAGAAATAATCGCATGGTCTTTCGGTTTGCGCGCTTCGAAAAGTTCAGCAACGCGTGGCAGACCGCCGGTAATATCATGGGTTTTGGTAGATTCACGCGGGATACGGGCAAGAACGTCACCAGCATGAACTTCCTGACCATCAGCAACAGAAAGAATAGCTGCCACCGGCAGAAAATAACGCGCTTCCAGACCATTCGCCAAGGTAATTATCTCACCTTTTTTATCACGCAGAGCAACACGCGGCTTCAAATCAGCACCACGAGTCTGTTGCCTCCAGTCAGTCACGATTTTGTTGGAAATGCCGGTTGCTTCGTCCATAACTTCACGGATTGAAACGCCTTCTACCAGATCGCGGTAATGGGCAAAACCAGCACGCTCAGTGATAATCGGAAGGGTATATGGATCCCATTCGGCTATCTTCTGACCTTTTTTCACCTTCTCATCTTCCTTGGCAAGAAGACGCGCACCATAAGGCACTTTGTAACGCGCGCGCTCACGGTTATTTTCGTCGCGCAGAATGATTTCACAAGTACGGCTCATAACCACCAGACGACCGCTGGAATCAGTCACAATATTTTTATTGGAAAGCGTAAGGGTTGAGTCATGCGATGATTCAACACTGGAAGTTTCCGCACCACGCTGCGCTGCACCACCAATGTGGAAAGTACGCATGGTAAGCTGGGTTCCTGGCTCACCGATTGACTGAGCCGCAATAACGCCAACCGCTTCACCAATATTGACTTCGGTTCCCCGTGCAAGGTCACGGCCATAGCAATGAGCGCACACACCAACTTCGGTTTCACAGGTAAGCACTGAACGCACCATAAGCTCTTCAATACCTGCCTCATCAATCTTATCAACTACCTGTTCGTCAATCAAATCGCCGGCCGACATAATTTTTGTGCCTGCCACCGGATGATGCACATCACGCGAACTGGTACGACCAAGAATCTGATCCGCCAGCGGAACGATAATATCACCGCCTTCGATAACTGCCTTTGCCACCACACCACGGCTAGTGCCACAATCGCGTTCAGTAACAATGCAATCCTGAGCAACATCAACAAGACGGCGGGTGAGATAACCGGAGTTAGCGGTTTTAAGCGCGGTATCGGCAAGACCTTTACGCGCGCCATGTGATGAATTGAAATACTCAAGTACCGACAGACCTTCTTTAAAGTTAGAGATAATCGGAGTTTCGATAATTTCACCGGAAGGTTTTGCCATAAGACCGCGCATACCGGCAAGCTGCTTAATCTGAGCTGCCGAGCCACGCGCGCCGGAATTCGCCATCATGTAAATCGAGTTGATTTCACGAGCTTTGAATTTACCATCTTTATTTCTGCCAACCGAAGAAATCTGCTTCATCATGTCATCAGCAACCAGCTCCGAACATTTTGACCAGGCATCGATTACCTTGTTGTATTTTTCACCAAGGGTAATCAGACCATCAGCATATTGCTGCTCAAACTGTTTCACTTCGCCGAAAGTTCCATTCAAATGTTTCTGTTTCGTGGTCGGAACGATCATATCATCTTTACCGAAAGAGATACCAGCTTTCGCCGCATGTTTAAAACCAATTCCCATTAGTCTGTCAGCAAAAATAACTGTCTCTTTCTGACCGCAATGGCGATATACTTCGTAAATCAGGTTCGAAGCTTCTTTTTTGGTCAGCAGTTTATTCACTACTGAGAAAGGCAGTTTCACATGTTTTGGCAAAATTTCTGAAATCAACATTCTGCCTGGAGTTGATGATACTATCTGAGTTACTTCAGCACCATTTTCATCAACGGTTTTATAACGGCATTTGATTTTGCTATGTAGTGTTACCATGCCATTATCAAGCGCGTGCTGCATTTCGGAAGTATCAGCGAAAATCATTCCTTCGCCCGCTTCTCCATCAGATTCCAACGTAATATAATAAAGCCCAAGCACAATATCCTGGCTCGGCACGATAATCGGGCGACCGTTAGCAGGCGAAAGGATATTATTGGTAGACATCATCAACACGCGTGATTCAATCTGCGCTTCGATTGAAAGCGGAACGTGTACAGCCATTTGATCGCCGTCGAAATCGGCGTTGAAAGCAGTACAGACCAACGGATGTAAATTAATCGCCTTACCTTCAACCAGAACCGGTTCAAACGCCTGAATCCCAAGGCGGTGCAGGGTTGGCGCGCGGTTGAGCAATACTGGATGTTCGCGGATAACTTCTTCAAGAATATCCCAAACTTCCGGACGCTCAGTTTCCACCATGCGTTTTGCGGCTTTGATAGTGGTAGCGATACCATAAATTTCCAGTTTCGCATAAATAAACGGTTTGAACAGCTCAAGTGCCATTTTCTTTGGTAGACCGCACTGATGCAATTTCAGTTCAGGACCAACTACGATTACCGAACGACCAGAATAATCCACGCGTTTACCAAGTAGGTTCTGGCGGAAACGACCCTGCTTACCTTTAAGCATATCGGAAAGTGATTTTAGCGGACGTTTATTAGCACCGGTAATCACCCGACCACGACGACCATTATCGAACAACGCGTCAACAGATTCCTGCAACATACGCTTTTCATTACGCACGATAATATCAGGAGCACGTAATTCCAAAAGACGTTTCAGACGATTGTTACGGTTAATAACACGGCGGTATAAATCGTTGAGATCAGACGTTGCAAAACGACCGCCATCAAGCGGTACAAGCGGGCGCAGTTCTGGCGGGATAACCGGAACAACATCCATGATCATCCATTCCGGTTTGTTATCCGATTCAAGGAAAGCCTCGATCATCTTCAAGCGTTTCACCAGTTTTTTACGACGGGCCTCAGAATTAGTAGAAGCAAGCTCAGCGCGCAGTTCCGGTTTTTGTTTAGCAAGCTGCAGGCCACAAAGCATGGTTTTGATAGCTTCCGCACCAATTTGCGCGGTAAAGGCACTGTCGCCATATTTTTCCTGAGCGTCATAGAACTGTTCTTCCGAAAGCAGTTCACCCATGGAAAACGGGGTAAGCCCTGGCTCAACCACAACATAAGACTCAAAATACAAAATCTTTTCCAGATCTTTCAGCGTCATGTCTAGCAAGATGCCAATACGGCTAGGAAGGGATTTCAAGAACCAGATATGCGCAACCGGAGAAGCAAGGTCGATATGCCCCATGCGTTCGCGACGAACTTTAGAAGTGGTAACTTCCACACCACATTTTTCGCAGACAATACCGCGATATTTCATACGCTTATATTTACCGCACAAGCATTCATAATCTTTAATCGGACCAAAAATACGGGCGCAGAACAAACCATCGCGCTCTGGTTTGAAGGTGCGGTAATTGATAGTTTCAGGTTTTTTCACTTCGCCAAACGACCATGAACGAATCTTTTCCGGACTCGCAATGGAAATTTTGATTTCATCAAATTGTTTGGTAGCAGTAAGTTGCTGCCCGAAAAAACTCATTACTTCATTCATATTCTTTGCCCCTTAATTAGGTTCTAGGTTCTAGGTGCTTGGTTCTAGTGAGGAGCAAGATACTAGCACCTAGTACCTAGCCCCCAGCACCTACTACGCTTCTTTCTCAATCAACTCTACATTCAGACCAAGAGATCTCAACTCCTTCACCATAACGTGGAACGACTCAGGAATGCCCGATTCAAAACTATTGTCGCCACGCACGATGGATTCATAAATCTTGCTGCGTCCGGCAACGTCATCCGATTTAACGGTGAGCATTTCCTGCAAGGTATAAGCCGCACCGTAAGCCTGCAATGCCCAGCACTCCATTTCCCCGAAACGTTGTCCACCAAATTGCGATTTACCGCCAAGTGGCTGCTGGGTAACAAGTGAGTACGGCCCTATAGAACGCGCATGGATCTTGTCATCAACTAAGTGATGCAACTTCAGGATATACAGATAGCCAACGGTGGTTTTGCGATCAAACGGCTCACCAGTGCGCCCATCATAAAGCTGAACCTGACCGGAAGAATCAAGATCAGCTTTTTTCAGCCAATGCACAATATCTTCTTCCTTCGCACCATCAAATACCGGGGTCGCAAACGGCACACCTTTTTTCAGATTACCAGCGAGCTCAACAACTTCCTTATCCGACATTTTGCCGATAGCTTTATGAAGCTCCTTATCCTCATACATTTCACCAAGGAAATCCCTGAGTTTTTTCACTTCTGCCGCTTTGTTGTTCTGCTCCTGCACATCTTCGAGCATAGCGCGGATCTGCTTGCCGATACCAGCAGATGCCCAACCCAGATGGGTTTCCAGAATCTGCCCAACATTCATACGCGAAGGAACGCCCAGAGGATTCAGGATAATATCCGCATGCGTACCATCTTCAAGATATGGCATATCTTCAATCGGAACGATCTTCGATACCACCCCTTTATTACCATGACGACCTGCCATCTTGTCCCCTGGCTGCAGTTTGCGCTTAACCGCCACAAACACCTTCACCATCTTAAGGACACCCGGCATCAGATCATCACCAGCCTGCACCTTGCCGACTTTTTCTTCAAATTTGTGGTTGATGCGGGCAAGAGCAGAATCAAGCTGCTTTTTAAGCTGTTCGATTTCATTCATCGCCTTTTCGTCTTTAACTGCAAACTGCCAGAGCTGACCTTTGCTGTATTCAGCGAATGTCTGCTGCGTTATTTCTGCGCCAACTTTGAAATTCTTAGGCCCAGAAGTGGCTTTTTTACCAATAAGTAATTCATGCATACGGCCATAAACAAAACGTTCGATAATACCGCGTTCATCGTCACGATCTTTTGCCAGACGTTCAATTTCTGCTTTCTCAATAGAAAGGGCGCGCTCATCTTTTTCAATGCCACGACGGCTGAAAATCCGCACACCAACAATTGTTCCCGCTACACCCGGAGGCAGGCGCAGGGAAGAATCGCGCACGTCAGAAGCTTTTTCACCAAAGATTGCACGCAGCAATTTTTCTTCGGAGGTCATCGGCGATTCTGATTTCGGTGTAACTTTACCCACCAGAATATCGCCAGGTTTTACTTCGGCACCGATATGCACAACCCCGATTTCGTCAAGGTTACGGAGAGCTTCTTCACCAATATTTGGAATATCACGGGTGATTTCTTCTGCACCAAGCTTAGTATCACGAGCCATCACTTCAAATTCTTCAATATGAATCGAGGTAAATACGTCCTCCGACACAATGCGCTCTGAAATAAGTATGGAATCCTCAAAGTTATACCCATTCCACGGCATAAACGCCACCAGAACGTTACGACCAAGAGCGAGTTCGCCTAAATCAGTTGACGGACCGTCAGCAATAATATCACCAGCTTTTACCACGTCACCAACCGTAATAAGTGGGCGTTGATTGAGGCAGGTATTCTGGTTAGAACGGGTAAATTTAATAAGGTTATAAATATCAACACCCGGAGAACCATCTTCTGAGCTTTCCGAGCTGCGGATAACGATACGGGTAGCATCAACCTGATCCACCACACCGCTGCGACGGGCAACAGTAGTAACGCCAGAATCTTTCGCTACGATTTCTTCCATACCAGTGCCAACCAAAGGTGCTTCGGAGCGAAGCAAAGGTACAGCCTGACGTTGCATGTTTGAACCCATGAGGGCGCGGTTAGCATCGTCATTTTCCAAGAATGGAATCAGCGCGGCGGCAACCGAAACCAACTGTTTCGGCGCAACGTCAATATAGTCAATCTGGTCAGCGGATGACAAAACGAAATCACCATTACGACGGCAGGAAATCAAATCACCAGTAAATTTATTTTTCTCATCCATAGCTGAATTTGCCTGAGCGATGGTGTATTTACCTTCTTCAATCGCTGATAAATAAATAACCTCATCGGTCACACGCTGATTTACCACTTTACGGTATGGGCTTTCGATAAAGCCGTATTTATTGACGCGGGCATAAGTTGCCATTGAGTTGATAAGACCGATATTTGGTCCTTCCGGAGTTTCAATCGGGCAGATGCGACCATAATGGGTTGGATGTACGTCACGCACTTCAAAGCCGGCGCGTTCGCGGGTAAGACCACCAGGTCCAAGTGCTGACAAGCGGCGTTTATGGGTGATTTCCGAAAGCGGGTTGGTTTGATCCATAAACTGCGAAAGCTGGCTTGAACCAAAAAATTCACGAATAGCAGCAGCAACCGGTTTAGCATTCACCAGATCATGCGGCATTACAGTGTCAATATCAACACTGGACATACGCTCGATAATCGAACGTTCCATACGGAGTAGACCAATGCGGAACTGGTTTTCCATCAATTCACCAACTGAACGCACACGGCGATTACCAAGATGATCAATATCGTCAATTTCACCGATACCATCTTTTAAGCCCACCAGAAGTTTCACTGAGCCAATAATATCTTCCTTGGTCAATATGCCAACATCTTCAGCAATATTCAGATTCAGGCGCGCATTCATTTTCACGCGACCAACTGCTGATAAATCATAACGGTCAGCTTCAAAGAATAACGAGTTAAAGAGAGCCTCAGCTGCTTCAACAGTAGTCGGTTCACCTGGGCGCATCACGCGGTAAATATCGATAAGAGCGTCTTCACGCGTAGTATTCTTATCAGCAATCAAAGTATTACGGATATACGCACCAACATTGATATGATCGATATCAAGCACCGCAACATCTTTCGCGCCTGCTTCTTCAAGAACAGCAATAGACGCAGCAGTTACTTCTTCACCGCCTTCAACATAAATCTCACCAGTCTGTGGATTTACTATGTCAGTTGCTATGTATTTGCCGATAAACTGTTCGTCGGTAACCAGATATTCCTTAAGACCATCTTCTGCGAATTTCTTGGCAGTGCGGACATTCATTTTCTTGCCGGCTTCAGCAATAACTTTTCCGGTTTTTACATCAACAAGATCGTAAGCGAGTTTTACACCACGATATTGCTCAGGGTTGAATTTAGCAGCCCAACCTTTTTTAAGCTTTTTATAAATAGTGCGGGTGTAGAATGTATCTAAGATACTGCTATTATCCATGCCCAGTGCGCGCAGGAAGGTAGTAACCGGAACTTTGCGACGGCGGTCAATACGCGCATTCACCAGATCTTTTGCATCAAATTCGAAATCCAGCCATGAACCACGATAAGGGATTATACGGCAGGAATAGAGGAACTTTCCGGAGCTATGGGTTTTCCCTTTATCATGGTCAAAAAATACGCCAGGGCTGCGATGCATCTGCGACACAATTACGCGCTCAGTGCCATTGATGATAAAAGTACCATTATCAGTCATGAGCGGAATATCGCCCATATACACATCTTGTTCCTTAATGTCTTTAATTTCACGCGCACCAGTATCTTCATCAACAATCCACACAATCAGGCGCAGAGTAACGCGTAATGGAGCAGAAGAATTTATCCCGCGCGAACGACATTCATCAACGTCATATTTAGGCGCGTCAAAATTAAAACGCACAAATTCAAGGGTTGAAGTTTCAGTGTAATCTTTAATCGGGAACACAGATTTAAATACAGCATGAAGACCAGTATTGGTGCGCTTTTCTGCGGGAATATTTATCTGCAGGAACTGATCATAGGAATTTTTTTGTACCTCGATCAGGTTCGGCATAGATGTGATTGTCTCAATTCTGCCAAAACTTTTTCTGATGCGCTTACGAGCGGTGAACGAAAGTTGCGAATTTTGAGCTTGCGCCATGAGGAGACCCCTTACCTGAATAATATTAAAATACTAAGTCACACTAGTGAATCGTATAAGTAGCAAATGTACAAACAGCGAAAAGGAGCGACGCGAAAAACCGCGCCACTCCATAACAAATCGCAATCAATCGAAATTATTTAACTTCAACTGTTGCGCCTGCCTCAACCAAGGATTTCTTGATTTTTTCAGCTTCATCTTTAGAAACAGCTTCTTTAACTGCTTTTGGTGCCGCTTCAACAAGATCTTTAGCCTCTTTTAGACCAAGACCGGTTATTTCACGAACAACTTTGATGACACCGATTTTCTTGTCCGCAGGCGCAGAAGCAAGAATCACGTTAAACTCGGTTTGCGCTTCAGCAGCAGGCGCAGCAGCAGCACCAGCGGCGGCGGCAACAGCAACAGGAGCAGCAGCAGAAACACCCCATTTTTCTTCAAGCATTTTAGACAGCTCAGCAGCTTCGATAACAGTCAAAGCTGATAATGTATCAACTATTTGCGCAAGATTTGCAGACATAAATAAACTCCCAACAAGAAACAAAAAAAATTAATAAAAATAAAATTACAAACTAAATAACAACCACTCCCAACCCATACCTACTCTTTGTTAGCGTGAGCAGCTATTACCCGCGCAACACCGCCACCTGGAGCTTGCAGAACGCCGGCAATCCGTGTAGCAGGAGTTTGAATAATACCAACAATTTTAGCACGCAACTCATTAAGCGAAGGTAGTTTAGCTAATGATTCAATCGCTTTTGCATCAAGCTTCTGTGAACCGTAAGCACCACCGATAATAACTAACTTTTCGTTAGTTTTCGCAAAATCCACCAAACCTTTAGCCACCGATACCGGATCCGCAGAGGTAGCAATTGCGGAAGGGCCTTTAAGCAAATCAATAATTCCTTCCAGCGGAGTATCCTTAGCTGCGATTTTGGTAAGGCGGTTTTTAGAGACTTTAAATTCCGCCCCAACATCACGCAATTTACGGCGAAGCTCAGACACTTGCGCAACGGTAAGACCATTATTATGAACAACCAGAGCGATACCAGCTTTATTAAGCTTCTCGTTAGTAGATTCAATCAACGCTTTTTTCTGTATACGAGTCATTGGCATATTTTTTCTCCCTACGCTGCGAGTAAGTCAGAAAGATCAAGCTTGATGCCCAGACCCATAGTTGAAGAAATACCCACTTTTTTGATATAGTTCGCTTTCGCGCCAGATGGCTTCGCCTTCACAACAGCGTCAACAAAAACTTTTATGTTCTGGGCAATAGCATCTTCGCTGAAGCTTGCCTTGCCAACACCGGCATGAATTATCGCTGCTTTATCCAGACGGAACTCAACCTGACCAGATTTCGCCGCTTTAACCGCATCGACAACGTTAGGCGTAACTGTGCCAAGCTTGGGGTTTGGCATAAGCCCTTTAGGACCAAGCACCTTACCAAGCTTACCAACAACCGCCATCATATCAGGAGAAGCGATAACACGGTCAAATTCAGTAAAACCAGCAGCTATTTTTTCCGCCAGATCTTCAGCACCTACGAAATCTGCACCAGCTTTAAGAGCGTCAGCAGCTTTATCGCCACGGGCAAAAACCGCCACGCGTACATTCTTACCAGTTCCGTTTGGCATAGAAACCATACCACGCACCAGCTGATCAGTCTGTTTTGGATCAAGACCGGTATTGATTACCACATCGATGGTTTCATCAAATTTTGTTGTTGCACCTGATTTAACCAGCTTAACCGCTTCTTTAAGGGTATAACGCTTTGTTATATCAACCTTGGTGACTAAAGCTTTTCTTCTTTTTGCAATCCTTGGCATAAGCTTTAAGCCTCCACTATTTCAAGACCCATTGACTGGGCTGAACCGCGAACCATACGCGCAGCACCTTCAATGTCGTTAGCATTCAAATCTTTCATTTTTTCTTCAGCAATCTTGCGAATCTGCGCCATGGTAATCTTACCAGCAGTCGCACCTTTACCCGGAGTTTGCGAACCTTTTTGCAAACCAATCGCTTTTTTGATGTAATAGGAAACCGGTGACAGCTTGGTAATGAACGTAAAAGTACGATCCTGATAGGCTGTGATAACAACCGGTATTGGTGCGCCTGGCTCCATTTTCTGAGTTGCAGCATTAAATGCCTTGCAGAATTCCATGATATTCAAACCGCGCTGACCAAGAGCAGGACCAACTGGCGGCGATGGATTTGCCTTACCGGCAGGAATTTCTAATTTTATATAACCAACAATTTTTTTAGCCATTATCTTTACCTTCAAAGTGGTTTTAACGCCTGCACACACCGATAATTTCAAGTCAAATCAGCGGCAAACTCCCAAAAACTAGCCCTTAGCCGAAATTTCCAGCAATAAATTTCAACAATGGGGAGAAGACTTATAGTTATGGTTTTTTCTTAATGCAAGCGGTTTTTTAATAATTTTTTAAATAAATCTACGCAACCTTATGCAACCTTCTCGACCTGATTATATTCCAGGTCTACAGGAGTTGCCCTGCCGAAAATTGAAACCGAAACCTTAACTCTGGATTTCTCATCATCAACCCCTTCAACCAAGCCAACGAAAGACTCAAACGGTCCTTCAACGATTTTGACGTTTTCGCCAATCTCAAAGCTGAGCTTAGATTTAGGATGCTCAATCCCATCGCGCAGCTGTGCAAAGATAGATTCTGCTTCCTTCTCGGTGATGGCCACTGGACGACCTTTGCCACCGCCACCAAGAAATCCTGTAACTTTCGGCGTATTTTTCACCATATGCCAGGTTTCATCGGTAAGCTCCATCTTCACCATAACATACCCAGGGAAGAACTTGCGCTCAGAGGTCATTTTTTTGCCACGGCGGATTTCGCTCACTTCTTCAACAGGCACAACAACTTCCTCAATAAGATGAGAAATATTCTTTTTAACCGCCTGCTCTTTTATTGATTCTGCGATTTTCTTTTCAAACCCGGAATGGGCATGCACAATATACCAACGAAACGCCATGTTTTAACTTTCTTTTTTCTAATTTCTAAGCAACTGCCTATACACCAATAATGAGCTTAATAACCGAACCAGCGAACAAATCAACAAGCAGGAAAAACACTGAGGCGATTGCCACAACTACCAGCACGGTAATCGTAGAAACCGTGGTTTCCTTACGAGTTGGCCAGGTAACCCTTTTCATTTCCTGACGTACTTCACGGACAAATTTAGCTGGATTTAGAGATGTCATCGGTTTTATCGATTCTTACGTTTAAGCATTAATAATAAAGGGGAAGCATGGATTTGTAGAATAAATTGGGATAATTGCAAGCTTTATTTTGGAATGACTAATCCTTCTTGTTCGGGAGTTTTGACTTTTTGCGGCGGGCAAATATGTTAAGCCCCTCAACAAACCCGGAAAAAGCCATTGCCGCGTAAATATACCCTTTTGGCACGTGCGCGCCAAATCCCTCGGCGATAAGCGTCATACCGATCATCAGTAGAAAGCCAAGTGCCAGCATAACCACTGTAGGATTGGCACTAATGAAATTAGCAAGCGGGTTGGCAGCCAGCATCATTGTCCCTACAGCTACCAGTACGGCTATCACCATCACCGGAATGTGTTCTGTCATTCCCACCGCAGTAATAATGCTATCAATAGAAAATACCAGATCCAGCACCAATATCTGTCCGATAGCGGCAGAAAAACCTATGGTAGCCTTGGCGTTATCGAACATATCCGCTCCTGGCGACGGATCCACACTATGATGGATTTCCTTAGTAGCCTTCCACACCAGAAACAATCCTCCGGCGATAAGAATCAGGTCACGCCATGAAAATTCATGGTCAAATACTGAAAATATTGGCTCAGTCAGTTGCACTATCCACGCCACCGACCCCAGCAGCAACAGGCGCAACCCCAGTGCCAGCCCTATACCAATGCGCCGGGCTTTGGAGCGTTGATGTTTGGGTAATTTATTGGAGAGGATAGAGATAAAGATCAAATTGTCGATACCAAGCACCACCTCCATGACGATCAGAGTGGCAAGTGCCACCCATATTACAGGATCAGATGCTAAAGTAATGAGATATTCCATGAATGCGACATTTTTTGAATTGATGTTAAACAGCAGGACAATACCATTAAAATATAGGGGTATTCCCCTACATTTTAATGGCAGGGGCGACAAGATTCGAACTTGCGACCTGCGGTTTTGGAGACCGCCGCTCTACCAACTGAGCTACACCCCTATAGCAGTTGCCAGAAATCAGTTGTCAGCGATCAGAAAAAACTAACCGCTGACCGCCGACAACTGACAACTTACTTAATCTACTCCAATATCTTAGCAACGACACCGGCACCGATGGTGCGGCCACCTTCACGGATAGCGAAGCGCAAGCCTTCTTCCATCGCGATTGGTGAGATTAGAGTCGCTTCGATGCTCACGTTATCGCCAGGCATGATCATTTCAACGCCATCAGGC
>JBEBHV010000011.1:0-22076 GCA_040080715.1 Rickettsiales bacterium
GTATTATAACATATTATGTTTTATAGATTAATTTTTGTCTGCGCCTTGATTTTGTGCTCGGCGCCACCTTTTTCTGCTGTGGCCGCGGGTAATAGTGGCTTGCCTATTCCTCGCTTTGTTTCCCTTAAATCTGATGAGGTTAATGTCCGCACTGGTCCAGGTACGCGCTATCCTATTTCCTGGGTTTATAGAAGAGAGGGGATGCCGGTAGAAGTTATCGAAGAGTTTGATATGTGGAGAAAAATCAACGATTCTGAAGGAACAAGCGGTTGGGTGCATAAGACCATGCTGGATGGGAAAAGGAATGTTATTATTAAAGGTAAAAAGTCGCAAATTGTGAGGAAGGATCATGAAAAAGAGGCTAAGCCTCTGCTTAAGGTTGAGCCAACAGTGATTTGCAGGCTAGTTGAGTGTACCAGAAGCTGGTGTCGTATCCATATTAACGGTCACAAGGGATGGATCGAAAAAAGCGGAATATGGGGAGTATACCCTGACGAAATAATAGAATAATTAGCCACAATTATTATAAACTTAGTGCTTCTCTTTAACCGGCTTTTTCTGGAACATGGAGAGCATACGGTGAGTTACCACAAACCCGCCGAATATATTAATAGAGGCTATCACCACTGCGATAAAACCGTACAGGTGTGAAAATCCATATCCATCTGGTCCCAGCGCGATGATTGCACCAACTACGATAATTCCGGAAATAGCATTGGTTACTGCCATAAGTGGAGTGTGCAGGGCAGGGGTCACTTTCCAGACCACGTAATATCCAACAAAACATGCTAGCACAAAAACTGTAAGACCGAAAATAAACGGGTCGATTGCTCCTTGCTGCTGCAACTGCAAATTCATTGCGTTAATGTCTTCAGCAAGTTCGGCAGCTTGCTGTGCAAGATTATCTGCTTTTTGGGTTATAATTTCACCGTCAAACATAATTCCTCATTATACAAAATCCACATGTAGGATTTTGCTCTTATATAGTTTTTAAGCCTGTTTTGCAAACATAGAGTGAACAGTTTCACCATTATGGGTAAGCAGCGTACCTTTTACCAGTTCATCGTCCCACCGAACATTTATGGAGTTTTTTTCAATGAGTAAAGTGGAAATAAAGTTATAAAGGTTACGGGCATAAAGCTGGCTGGCATCAATTGCCACGCGACTCGGCATATTGCTGTAACCGATCAGCATCACCCCATGTTTCACTACGGTCTTGTCCAGTTCGGTAAGCGGACAATTACCACCGCTTGCTGCTGCCAGATCAACAATAACTGAACCTTGCTTCATGTTTTTTACCATTTCTTCGGTGATTAAAATCGGTGCCGGACGACCGGGAATAAGTGCCGTAGAAATTACTATATCCTGTTTGATGATTGTTTCGGCGATTAATTCACTCTGCTTGCGTTTGTAATCTTCGCTCATTTCTTTGGCGTAGCCACCGCTGCCTTCGCCAGATTCTTGCGCCGCAACTGCAATGAATTTAGCACCTAAGCTTTCCACCTGTTCCTTTGCCACAGGACGTACATCGAAAGCGGAAACTACAGCTCCAAGACGTTTAGCTGTGGCGATTGCCTGAAGACCGGCAACACCTGCGCCAAGCACCAGAATTTTAGCCGGGGCAATTGTTCCGGCTGCGGTCATCATCATCGGCACGGCTTTACCCAGTGTTGACACAGCGTCAATAACCGCGCGGTATCCAGCTAAGTTGCTTTGTGAAGACAGAACATCCATTGATTGTGCGCGTGATATTCTCGGTAGTAGTTCCAGAGAAAAAGCAGAAATTTTTTGCTGTTTATAAATAGTAATTTTTTCACTTTCAGCGTAGGGATCAAGCATTCCAACCAGCACAACATTTTCTTTTGCAGATGCTAAAATTTGCGCAGAAGGCGCACGTACGCATAAAATTATATCAGCATCGCTTATGTCACCGGATATGGCAGCTCCTGCTGCTTCATAATCCGAATCAGAAACAGATATGCCGGAGCCGGCATTGCTCTCAATGCTAACAGAAGCACCTAGTGCTATATATTTTTTCACCGTATCCGGTGTGGCTGCAACCCGGCGTTCACCTTCTATCTGTTCGCGCAATATAGCAATTTTCATAATTAACCCGCCATTATTTCAGCCACTATCTAATAGATTTTTTGTAAGACTGCAAAGGATAAAAAGCTAGGCAAGCCCGATTCCGCCTCTGCCACTACTGCCGCCAGTATCCATCGGGGTGAGGTTGCCAAGTGATGCGTAGGACATGCTCTGAACAGGGAAACCTTCTATAGGCGGTTTGGCAATAGAGCCGAAATCCGGTCTGGTTAAGCCGATTTTCTGCGCGGTGTTTGCCAGTACTCCACCTTTTCCTGATGCTGTTGGAGCTGCCTCATTGACCAGCTTACCACTCCATTCCTGGGCAGGGGTGAACTGCTTGAATAACCCTGTTGAACCCAGAGTTCTTAGCCTGATTTTTATAAGTCCAAAACTCAGTTTGCCAAGCAGGCGTGTCAAGTGAGTGGCAAGACCATCGGCGATGGTTTCAAACTGATTTTTATTGCTGTCGTCACCACCACTACTCTGACTGCCTGCTGCCATTTGGTGCATCAGCGCATTTATATCCTGTAGCTTTGGACCTTCGTTATTATTAATAGCCATCTATTTTTCTTGCCTTGGTAGTTACTTTATGTCCGGGGATTATAGCACAAACTCTAAAAAAATCACGTTATAGTTAACCAACAAAATGATCGCATCATTTTGACGCTGCCTACGGCGCGAAAAATCGCGCTTTCGGCTTGCGATTTTCATTTAAAGACCTCTGCATAATGCGTTTTTCGTCATTGCGAGAAGGCGTAGCCTTCGCGGCAATCCAGTAAAATCAAGCATCATAGAAAAATGGATTGCTTCGTTTCACTCGCAATGACGCATTATGCAGAGGTCTTATATACCCATCCCAACTCTTCAGTTGGAATGAGTATATACAGATTTATTAAATAAAAAAACCACCCCTTAATTACAAGGGGTGGTTTAAAGTTATTTCCATTTTGCCACCCATTTGGATGGTCAAAGCGGGGTTTTAGTTAAAGCGCAGACGCAATGTACAAGCAGGTGTTCCACCTGGGGTTGTTCCACGAGCGTAAGTGTTTGCGGTGTCAGTAGCAGTAGCACCGGTGGTTACGCAGTCGCCAGCCGCAGCACTAGCTGCAGTAGCAGTTGTCCAAACTGGTCTAGCACCAGATCCAAGAGCGGCGAAAATAGTATCGGCAGCAGCACCCATGGTAGCATGACCGCGAGCCTGAATAATACCAGTGTTCGGCATACCATCATCAAGCTTGCTGTCAATGTTAAAAGCTTCAACTGGAGTTAGACCACCACCAACTGTCGTTGCATAGGTAGCAGTAGCAGCGGCACCGGCAGTCATACCGGTTACTGAAGCAAGAGCGTAATAGTTCTGACCAGCACTTGAACCAGCCAACCAGGAGTTACCACGACCGAGTTTAGCCGGAGGAAGATACAGGGCTGCGGTTGGTGAAGCTGCAGTCTGACCGGTTGCAGCCGCAAGACTGGTTCCGAATGAACCTTCAAGCAAGCTCGCATCAGAAAGATGACGCCAGATTATCAGGGTTTCGCCAACTGGAGCATTGAGGTTGGTAGCAGCGGTATCAGTGATCATACCATTGCCATCACCAAGACCAGTGCCGGCTGTAGCAGCACCTGTATAGGCGAATAAACCAAAAGCAGTCGCTTGACCACCAGTACCACCGGAAATGTCGCCTGGCATAGCGTTATATTTTGTACGGAAAGTGTTCATAGCCGCATTGTATTTTTCATACTGACCGATGGTCGAGCGAATTTCCGCCGCTTTAATTAGATCCTGTCCGACAAGTACACCGCCGACAATAAGACCGATGATAACAAGCACGATGGATAATTCGATGAGCGTAAAGCCAACCTGCTTAATCAAGCCAGGGTTTGACTCCTTATTCTGTATGGCTTCTATTGTTACGACTTTCATTTGGTACTCCCTTAAATTAGTTAAACTATAATATATTCGGTATAAAATCAGCAAAAATTCAGTTTTCCGGCTTCAATTAGTTGTTTGCAGTAAAAACCCATTATCCCGCTACTCATTATATAATGCATAACAAAATAACCATAGATTACGTGAATTTACACGATAAAGGTTAATAAATCGTTAGCGAGGTAAAGATATTGATTTTTCAGGAACTTTACAATTGTTATCCAATGACTTGTATTTTTATGATACAAGTTTATTTTCCAGTAAAAACAGGTGCGCGCTTTTCGTTAAAGGCATTAATTCCCTCGCTGCGATCTTTAGTGTTAAGCAGTAAATTGTAATGATTGGATTCTGCTACCATCGCTTCATTTACCGGAAGGTGAATGCTGCTGCTTGCTACCCGTTTAATAGCGGTTACCGAAGCTGGTGCAGCTTTTGTTATGATTTTTGCACAATCCAGTGTCTCTTCAATTAAATTATCTGGTTCGCAGAGCTTGTTGATTATACCCCAGCTATATGCCTCTTTTGCTGAAAAACTGCTGCCGGTAAATAAAATTTCCTTAGCACGGCGCAGTCCCACTGCACGCGGCAGATTCTGAGTTCCACCCATGCCGGGCATTATCCCAAGTGTAGCTTCGGGAAGGGCGAAATGGGCAGATTTTGCAGCATAAATGAAATCGCAGGCAAGTGCCAGCTCCAGACCACCGCCATAGGCCGCACCGTTAACTGCAGCAATTACCGGAATCGGGCATTCCATTATGGTCTGCAAAGTAACCTTAAATAGCTGGTGCTGGATTTGCCATGCGTGGAAATCCATATTGTGGCGTTCTTTTAAATCCGCTCCTGCACAGAAAGCCTTTTGCCCCTCACCAGTCAGGATAACTACTCTTATCCTATGGTTCTTATTAGATAATTTAGAAAAAATATCCTTTAATTCCAGTGCCATTTTCGAATTTAAGGCGTTGGCGACCTTAGGGCGCGAAAGCGTCACTATCGCTATATTATCGTCATTAGCTAAGAATTTGACTGTTGGTTCTGAACTCATATTGCTTAAAATACTTGAATATTCGCAAAAAACCACTAAATAAGTGGGCAGGAAAGTAAATTCTGCATACATATGTACTGCGGAGTTTTTTATTATTTTTTATTCAGAGAATTAACACAGAGATTAAAATTATGACGTTACCTTTAATGCCGAAAGCAACCGCTGTGTGGCTGGTTGAGAATACTGCCCTTACCTTTGAACAGATTGGTGATTTCTGTGGAATGCACCCGCTGGAAGTTCAGGGTATTGCTGATGGCGAAGTAGCGTCAGGAATTCGTGGTAATGATCCTGTTGCCAGCGGTCAGCTTTCCAAGGAAAGCATTGCTGAGTGTGAAAAAGATGGCGATAAACGTCTTGAAATGCTCGGCACAGCTAAGCAATATATTGTGCAGAAAACCAAAGGTAGTCGCTATACGCCGGTGGCGCGCCGTCAGGATAAGCCGGATGCAATCGCCTGGCTGGTCAAGAATTTCCCGGGCATGACTGACGGGCAGATTTCCAAACTGGTGGGAACCACTAAAAACACCATTGAAGCGGTGCGTGGCAAAACCCATTGGAACAGCAGCAATATCCGCCCGCGTGACCCGGTTCTGCTCGGTCTCTGCAGCCAAACCCACCTCGATGCGGCTGTAGCCAGCATTAAGCCGGTGGCTGAGGCGAAAGAAGCGTAATTGCTATTCCTTGGCTGTGCCGGATTCTTTGGAATATTTCTTTTTTATTGTATAATATAAAAAATATCTGATACGTTAGGTGCGAATTAATATTGACATAGTACGCGATATGCCAAAAAATCACCAAATCACCAAATCACCAAATCACCAAATCACCAAATCACCAAATCACCAAATCACCAGTGCCATAATTCTGCCTTTACCCTTATGGAGCTTTCCATCGTGATAGTGATCATTGGGCTGCTGGTCGGCGGTATTATGATAGGCAGGGATTTGATAAGGGCTTCAGAGATACGGGGTATTTTGAGTGACTACGATAGATATAACACTGCCATTGCAACTTTCAGAAGTAAATATAATGCCTTACCGGGAGATATGACTAACGCTATTGACTATTGGGGTATTGCTTGGGGAAATTCATCAGACAATTACACAACCACTTGTTTTACGAATTCTAAGAGCATCCCTATAGGGAGTCAATTGACTTGTAATGGTGATGGAAACGGTATGATTGCAGGAAGTTCAGCTTGCTCAAATAATGGTATTTCTTTTACTCTTGTCTGCAATGAAGAAAGTGTGTCTATATGGCAACATCTTGCCAACGCCAACTTGGTGAGTGGAAGTTATATACCAGCTTATTATGGCAGCATTACGTTAAGCTTCAGTCCTGTTTGGGTAAGAGGGAAGGGTGGAAACATCCCCTCTTCAAGACACAATGAAAAGGAAGGTTTTATTCTGGAATATATATGTAATCCGACTGCTTATTTCTTTCCGGCATCTTGCAACCATTATTTTTTTTATGGAACACAATCTGCGACTGAAAACGGCAATTGGGTAGACTTTCCTTTTTATCCAGCCTTTACCGCTATGGAAGCACTGGGAATTGATACCAAGATAGATGATGGGAAGGCGGGCACTGGTAGAGTTATAACTCATCTTAGGCATGCGTTTAGCCCCTTTGTGCCAACTTGCGCGACAAGTACAGTAGCAAGTACAGCTCAATATGATACAAGTAGTTCGGATAAAACATGTTCTCTAATGTTTAAAGCAAGTTTCTGAGGAGTTAAACTCACGGCAATTTAACCATCCTCAAGATGTAGTAATAACGCCGCGCCGATCATGTTAGTTACCAGTGCCGGTGTCCATGCGGCAAGTATTGTCGGTATTGTTCCCGCTGCGCCGAAGGCAAAAATAATATCGGTGAAGAAATGCATCAGGAAACCGGTGATTATGCCGGAAACTATCAGTATTCCTATTTTCCCACGGCGGGGCAGGCGCAGGGAAAACACGGCGGCAATCAGCATTGTGCCAATCATCAGAAATGGGTTGGCAAGCAGTGTATGCCAGTAAAGCTTGTGTTTAAGTGCGGAAAATCCTGCACTTTCCAGAGTATTTATAAAGCCCGGCAACTGCCAGAAAGAAATAGTTTCCGGCGAGGCGAAGCTGTCCTGAATATGCTCAAGAGTCAAGGTGGTTGGCAGCGCGTAATCTTTGATGGTTTCAGCTGGTTTGCCCGGTATGGAGCGGGTTACATCAGTCAGATACAGGATTTTATCTTGTAATACTGCGCGCTCTGCGTCCAGTCTTTCTACAAATTTTTTGTCCTTATCGAAGGCGAAAATAATCACCTTGGCAAAAGACGTATCACTTTGCACCAATTTTGCCGAATGGATAATATGTTCGCTTATATTCCCGCCTGCCTCGCCACTATTTTCTATCTGTCGCAGCCACAGGCCGGATGAAGAAACGGCAAGCAGGCTGGCTCTGCCGGAAATATATTTTCCTTCAACCTGCTCATGGCGCATCATCAGCGCGGCGGCAAAGGGATTAAACAGGCTGGTCATAAAAGTCCCGATAACAAATACCAGTATCATAGCTGGAGCAAGGAATTGCCACGCTGATATACCTGCTGCTCTGGCGATTACCAGCTCCTGGGTTTTTGTCAGGCGGGTAAGTGCCATCATGCTGCCAATCAGCACAGCGTAGGGAATCAGCTTGATTGCAAAATTGGGAAGTTTAAGCAAGGTAAGCGATATTATTATATGGAATGGCACGCCATCCCTGCCGGAAGCGCGACGGATCATTTCTACAACGTCAACCAGGGAAGTTATGGCAAGTAGACCGAATAAAGCAATGATAACAGCCAGCAGAAAATGCTTGCCAATATAGCGTGATAACGTCCACGGCAGTTTCATGCTGCCCTCTTTCTTGCCGGTATATGATCACTAATCATCCAGCTTGCGATAAGCAACGGCAGCAATAAATTAAGGTAAGCAATTGGAATCATCGCCGGTTTGACCGACATCGTGCCGCGTATGGCAACTGCTGAAAATAATATAAATGTGGTTGCTGCAACCGCAATCGCAATGCGCTGCCACTGACCACGGCGATTAAATTGTCCGGAAAATAAAGTGGCAACCGCAAGTATAGCCAGAACTAAACTATATGCCGGCCATACCATGCGCTGATGCGCTTCAGCGCGGCGTTTGGCTATTTCTGAAGGGGTCAGGTGGCTTTCGTCGTTATATCCCAGCAATTCCGGCAGGTATAATTCCTGCACGTCAGGTTTTCTGGTGTTCATGGAGTTGGTATAAAAACTTATATCCAGCGTGTAGCTTTCAAAATTCAGGAATGACAGCTTGCCGTCATTCATTTCCTGCCTGTTGCCATTTTCCAGCAGGAATCTAGGACCTCCAGGGGTTTCCACCAGCTTGCCCGATTCCGCCATCATGGTTATGGATTTATCTTCCTGCCTGTTGTCATGCACTAAAATTCCGTGCAGCTTGCCAGCAGAGTCACGCTCGCGGATGAATACGGTAAGACCATTTACCGGGTTGCTGAACACGCCTTCCTGCACCAGCAGGGAAACATATTTATCGCGCAGGACATACTGCATATCTTTAAATTGCTTATAGCTGGCTGGCTGCAGGTATGCTGCAATTATATAAGTAAATAACGTGACAATGGCCGCGACTATAATAGCCGGTTCTGCCAGTCGCCAGCGGCTCAATCCCACTCCCTGCAATACCACCAGCTCACTATCCATGGTTAGTTTGTTATAAGTGAAGAGTACCGCACAAAATACGGCCGGTGGGAAAATCATCATCAGCAGGGACGGAACCAGGAGTAAAGTAAGCTCCATGAACACAGTGATGGATACGCCCTGGTTGACAATGAATTCAACAAAGCGCAACGCTTGCGTCAGCCACACGATACCGGTAAGACTGAAGGTAATAAGCAGGGTCGAATGGACAAGATGCTTGATTATATATTTGTTGTAACGGTACATATTTTGATTATCAGATTATCAGATGACTTGATGATTGGATAATATAAGGTATAAATAACTTAGTCATCCAATAATCTAATCATCTAATAATCAAAACCAAAGGTTTTTACTATGAAAATAAATTTCTCCGAACGCACAGCAACTACAATTGACAAAGCAGTTATTTTTTTGGTTGGTGAGGATAAAAAACTTTCGAACGAGGCACAGGCAATAGATAAAAAGGCGAATGGCCTGCTTACCAAAGCTATTGCCAGCAGCAATTTTTCCGGCAAGCGCGGGAAATATCTGGCGGTTAATTTAGCGCAAGGTGCAAGGGCGGATTATGCTATACTTGCCGGCACTGGAGCTGCAAAAACTCTGGATGCAACGGCTCTGGAAAATATCGGTGGTGGTGTTGTTCCTCAGCTTAACAATTTGCGGGTGACATCTGCGACCATCGTTCTGGAAAACGCGAAAATCGGAAGCTTGAACGCAGCAGATGCAGCAGCACGGATTGCTAATGGGGTAAGGCTACGCAGCTATGATTTCAGCAAATATTTTACCAAAAAAACCGCTGATGAAAAACCGACTTTAAAAGGCTTTATTGTTGCTCTTACTGGCTCAAAAGCAGCTGCAAAACCTTATGCCCATCTTTCTGCAGTTAGCGATGGCGTTCTATTCACCCGTGATCTGGTGAGCGAACCTGCGAATATTATTAATCCTGAAACTTTGGCAGAGCAATGCAAGACGCTGGAAAAATTTGGCGTTGATGTGGAAATACTTGGCGAAGAAGAAATGTATAAACTGGGTTTCGGCGCGCTCCTTGGCGTTGGTCAGGGTTCAGCGATTGAATCGCAGCTGGTTATTATGAAATGGAATGGGCTTGGCAAAAGTTCCAAAACTGCTCCGCTTGCTTTTGTTGGCAAAGGCGTGACTTTTGACACTGGCGGTATCAGCATAAAACCGGCTGGTGGCATGGAGGAAATGAAGTGGGATATGGGCGGTGCTGGTGTGGTTATCGGGCTGATGAAAGCTCTAGCCTCGCGCAAAGCCAAAGTAAATGTTGTGGGCGTAGTTGGGCTGGTGGAAAATATGCCAGGTGGTAACGCGCAGCGTCCGGGTGATGTGGTGACTTCTTATTCAGGACAGACCATCGAGGTGCTGAATACTGACGCGGAAGGACGGCTCGTGCTGGCGGATGCGCTGTGGTATACACAAAAACATTTTAAACCAAAATTTATTGTTGATCTGGCAACTCTGACAGGCGCGATTATCGTTGCTCTTGGAACAAGCCGAGCAGGATTATTCTCTAATGATGACAAGCTTGCTGAGCAGCTTTTCAAAACCGGCGCGAAAATTGGCGAAGAAGTATGGCGTTTGCCGCTTGGCGAAGTGTATGACAAACAGATCAATTCTGATATAGCCGATATGCAGAATATCGGCAAGGATCGTGAAGCCGGGTCAATTACCGCCGCTCAGTTCCTGCAGCGTTTTGTAAATAACGTGCCGTGGGCGCATTTGGATATTGCCGGGGTTGCTTGGTCGAAAAAAGCCAACGACATAACACCTAAAGGTGGCACTGGTTATGGTGTGCGCCTGCTTAACCAGTTGATTGAGGACTACTATGAGTAAAGAGTTTAGAGTTCTGAGTTGAGAGTAGATTATATGGATAATGGAACTTTCTCAGCACTCAGCACTCATAACTCATCACTTCCTGCCATCCAATTCTACCACCTGACTACCACGCCGCTTGAGCGGGCATTGCCTAAGCTTCTGGAGCGTGCTGTCTCCGGTGGGTATCGTGTTTTACTTGCGGTAGAATCAGATGAGCGTGGCGAGCAGATTAACCAACTGTTATGGACATATGATCCTGATAGTTTTCTCGCGCATGGCAGTGATAAAGAAGCGCAGTCAGAACAACAGCCGATCCTGATTTCCACCAATATAGAGCCAGTGAATTCTGCCAATTTATTAGTAGTAACCGATGGGCGCAGTGTGAAAGATTCGGACTTTGAAAGAATACTCGATATTTTTGATGGAAATGATGCAGAAATGACTAAGTTAGCGCGCGCCCGCTGGACGGAATATAAGGATATAGGTCATGAGCTTACTTATTTCAGCCAGAATGAACAGGGCGGTTGGCAGAAAAAGTCTTAAATTTCTGGAAAAACCTTGAGTTTTTAATGAAAACGCCTTAAAAGTAGCCTTCGTTTAAAGAATTAAGGCATTTTGTGACGTTACCTTTTCAACAGATGATTTTGGATTTACACCAGTTCTGGGCAAAACAGGGCTGTGTTATTTTGCAGCCTTACGATATGGAAGTTGGCGCTGGAACATTCCACCCGGCGACGGCTCTACGTGCGCTCGGAACTAAGGATTGGAAGGCGGCTTACGTGCAGCCATCGCGCCGCCCGAAAGATGGGCGTTATGGTGAAAACCCGAACCGACTGCAGCATTATTATCAATATCAGGTTATCTTAAAACCTTCGCCCGATAATATTCAGGAATTATATCTGGAGAGCTTGAAGATGCTGGGAATTGACCCGCTTAAACACGACATACGTTTTGTGGAAGATGACTGGGAATCACCAACGCTTGGTGCATGGGGGCTGGGTTGGGAAGTCTGGTGTGATGGGATGGAAGTTACGCAGTTCACCTATTTCCAGCAGGTTGGCGGTATTGAATGCAAACCAGTTTCTGGTGAGATAACTTACGGTTTGGAACGCTTGGCGATGTATATTCAGGGTAAGGAAAATGTTTATGATCTTGATTTCAATGGTGCGGGTGTAAGTTACGGCGATGTGTTTTTGCAAAATGAGAAAGAATTTTCCGCCTATAACCTTGAATATGCCGACACTGAGCAGTTGCTGCGTCAATTTGAGGATGCGGAGAAAGAATGTAATTCATTGCTTGCAAAAAATCTGCCACTTCCGGCTTATGACCAATGTATAAAAGCCTCGCATCGTTTTAATCTGCTTGATGCACGTGGAGTTATTTCAGTGACGCAGCGTGCGTCTTATATTGCTCGTGTGCGGGCATTGGCAAAAGGCTGTTGCGAGGCTTATGCAAAAGGGAATAGGCATGAATAATTTCTGGATAGTAGATACTTTTACGCCGGTTGCCTTTCGTGGCAATCCTGCTGCAGTATATCTGCTGCCTGAATTTCCTGATGATAAAGAATTGCAGTTACTCGCTGCTCAGGCCAATTTATCTGAGACGGCTTTTATAGTTAAAGGTTCTGCTCTGAATTATGATCTGCGCTGGTTTACTCCTGAGATGGAAGTCCCATTATGTGGTCATGCTACTCTTGCTGCAGCGCAAGCTCTATTGCATATCGGTGATCTGAAAGTGGGCGATGTCGTCAATTTTTACACGCTTTCTGGTGAGCTTAGAGCAAGTATTTTAAAAAAAACCATAGAGCTTAATTTCCCGACACAAGCCGGTGTTCCTGTAACTCCGCCGAAAGAGCTTAAGGCTCTCCGTGTTGAAATTATCGCCTGCGAAAAAAATGCAGATAAATATCTGGTGGAAGTCAAAGATTTTAATACACTTCTTGCAGTTCGTCCTGATTTTAAGAAACTTGCTAAGCTTGATATAAACGGTGTTATAGTAACCACTGCAACTGGTGTTGATGGTTATGATTTTGCCTCGCGTTTTTTTGCCCCTGCCATAGGCATTGATGAAGATCCGGTGACTGGTTCATCACACTGTTTCCTTGCTCCTTACTGGGCAAAGAAGCTAGGCAGGAATAATTTTCATGCGTTTCAAGCATCGCGCGCTCGTGGTGTTTTGGACATAGCTCTTGCCGGTGACCGGACTTTAATCTCAGGAAACTCAGTTATCACTTTAAGTGGCACAGTGAATTTACCAAAAAATAAATCGAAAAAGGAACTTCCCGCATGATGCTTACCATGCTCCATAGCAAACTGCACCGCGCCCGCGTTACGCATAGCGAACTTCATTATAATGGCTCAATCGGTATTGACAAAGAGCTTCTTACGCGCACAGGCATCATTGTTGGACAACAGGTTGATGTCTTAAATGTAAATAACGGTGAGCGTTTTACAACTTATGTTCTTGAAGAAGCTGCTGGCAGCAAACGTATTGGTGTGTATGGTGCAGCAGCGCATCTGGTTGAACCTGATGATTTGGTTATCATTATTGCCTACGCGCAAATGTCGCCGGAAGAAGCAAAAGCCTATAAGCCAGTGGTGTTGATTTTAGATGAAAAAAATAATGTGGTAGAAAATGCCTGATTTTTTACTTGAGCTTTTCTCGGAAGAAATCCCTGCGCGGATGCAGCAGGACGCTATTGCGCATTTGCAAAATTCTTTGCAGAAATCATTAGCAGTTTCTGCAAGCTCAGGCTTTGTCACACCGCGCCGTCTTGCAGTGATAATCAAAAATCTTCCAGACACCCAATCCGACATTACCGCTGAACTTAAAGGCCCGAAAATTGATGCGCCAGAAGCTGCGCTGAATGGCTTCCTAAAAAAGAACAATTTAACGTTAGAACAACTGGAAAAACGTGATGGCGTTTATTTCGCAACCACTTTCCAGAAAGGCAAACCAACTGCCGAAATTCTAAAAACTATTATTGAAGAAATACTGGAAAAATTCCCATGGCCAAAATCCATGCGTTGGGGCAGTGGTAGTTCAACATGGGTACGTCCGCTGCATAGTATTTTGTGCATTTTTGACGGTAAAATTGTGCCTGTGGAATTTGCTGGCGTGAAAGCTGGAAATGTTACTTATGGTCATCGCTTCCTAGCACCACAGGCAATCACTATAAATAAGCCAGAAGAATATGAAAACGCGCTTACAAAAGCCTTCGTAATAGCCGATCGTGATAAGCGTAAAACTCTTATAGAGTCACAAATAGAATCCATTGCGAAACACGAATCCCTAATCACGAAACCCGATCTTGCTTTGCTTGAAGAAGTAGTGGGTCTGGTCGAATATCCGCAAGTTTTAGTAGGCAAGATTGACGATAAATTCATGGATCTGCCGCCAGAAGTTCTCACTATGGTGATGCGCTCCCACCAGAAATATTTTGCCCTGAAAAATCAGGATGGAAGCCTGTCATCTAATTTCCTCATCACTTCCAACATGACAACGGATGATAAGGGAAAAGCGATAATCGCTGGCAATGAACGAGTGCTGCGCGCGCGCTTTGCCGATGGGCGGTTCTTCTGGGATACTGACCGTAAAAAACCACTTTCTGAATGGGCGGAAGGTTTGGAAACTGTCACCTATCACGCCAAGCTGGGAACGGTAGCGGATAAGGTAAAACGTATTGGTAGTCTTGCAGCTTCTATATCTAGTCATGGGTCATGGGTCATGGGTCATGAAACGTCTATTACCCATGACTCGGGACTCATGACTCATGACCAATTAGTCGCCCGCGCTGCTGAACTTTGCAAAGCCGATCTGGTTACGGGCATGGTTGGTGAATTTGCCGAGCTGCAGGGGATTATGGGGCGGTATTATGCCACGGCACAAAAAGAACCGCAGCAAGTTGCTGATGCCATCCGTGATCATTATAAACCGCAGGGGGCAGGGGATAATGTGCCAACTGCGCCAGTTTCAATTTGTGTCGCGCTTGCCGATAAACTCGACACGCTGATTTCCATGTTTGCCATTGGTGAAAAACCGACCGGTAGCAAAGACCCATTTGCCTTGCGCCGTGCCGCTCTTGGCGTTATCCGCATATTGCTGGAAAATAATATCCGCCTGCCGCTTAAGCCAATTTTTTCCTGTCCACCGCTTGCTGCTGTTGCCACGCATAAGGCGCATGAAAAGCTGGTGAAAAAAACTGAGGAAAAACTGCACGAACCGCATAAAATCGGCAAATATCTTTCAGTTAGTGAAACTGCCTATGAAGATATACCCGAAGGCGCGGCTGATAAACTATCAGCCTCCCTGCTTGAATTTTTCCATGATCGCCTCAAGGTTCAGCTGAAAGATTCTGGTGTTCGCCATGATGTGATAGATGCGGTGATTGCAGGTGATGATGATTTAGTTAGGATAGTAACGAGAGCTAAAGCAGTGCAGGAATTCATAACAACTGATGACGGAGCAAACTTGCTTGCAGCATATAAGCGCGCTGTGAATATTTTGAATATTGAAGAGAAAAAAGATTCACACAAATATTCTGGTCAAGAACTATCAGAATCAGCTCTTACAGAGGATGCAGAAAAATCCTTAGTAGCGTCTTTGAATAGTGTCGCGCAGATAGCAGAACTTCTGGAAAAAGAACAATATAAACAAGCTATGACTATGCTTGCGACACTACGCGCACCTGTTGATTTGTTTTTTGAAAAAATCATGGTAAACGTTAAAGATAATGAATTGCTACGCAGTAACAGATTGCGCTTGCTCGACCGCATTAGAGTATTAATTGATGGCATCGCTGACTTTAGTAAAATTGAAGGGTAAAAACATGAACGCGCAAACAAACACAAATAGAATTCCTTTGGGGAAAGATGATATGGCAGAGAAATTGGTTTACAGCTTTGCTGGTGGGGCATCAGACGGCAATGGCAGCATGAAAAATCTGCTTGGTGGCAAGGGAGCCAATCTGGCGGAGATGTGTTCGCTGGGACTTCCTGTTCCTCCTGGCTTTACTATCACCACTGAGGTATGTGTTGGTTACTATGCGAATGAAAAAAAACTTCCTGCTGACCTGAGAAATCAGGTTTCTGTTGCCTTGGCGAAAGTGGAAAAAGACGTTGGCACTAAGTTTGGCGATTCTGAAAATCCCTTGCTGCTTTCCGTGCGTTCTGGTGCGCGCGCTTCCATGCCGGGGATGATGGACACGGTGCTTAATCTTGGTCTTAACGATGTGACGGCAAAAGCACTTGCCAAAAAAACTGGCAATGAACGCTTTGCGTATGACAGTTATCGCCGTTTTATCCAGATGTACAGCGATGTGGTTTTGGAAGTTGATCATTACCATTTTGAGGAAATGCTGGAGCAGAAAAAACGCGATCGTGATATTGAGCTGGACACTGAGCTTACCGCCGAAGATTTGAAAGAGTTGGTGAGTGAATATAAAGCTAAAGTTGCGGAGGAATTAGGCTCGCCATTTCCTGATGATGTGAACGCGCAATTATGGGGCGCAATTCAGGCGGTATTTAATTCATGGATGAATCCACGTGCCAATACCTATCGTCGTTTGCATGATATTCCTGAAAGCTGGGGAACGGCGGTTACTGTGCAGTCCATGGTCTTCGGCAATATGGGAAATGATTGTGCAACAGGTGTTGCTTTTACCCGCAATCCATCAACTGGCGAGCGCAAATATTACGGCGAGTTTCTGGTAAACGCGCAGGGTGAAGATGTGGTTGCGGGGATTCGTACGCCGCAACCTCTTGATGAAATGCCAGCCGTAATGCCCGATGTTTACAAGCAGCTCACCGCAGTTTTTGACAAGCTGGAAGCGCATTACCGCGATATGCAGGATATTGAATTCACCATCCAGAATAATAAACTGTGGATGCTGCAAACCCGGAATGGTAAGCGCACGGCTGCTGCTGCGGTGAAAATCGCTGTTGATATGGTGGCTGAAAAAGTCATTACGAAGGCGGAAGCAATTAAGCGTATAGATCCTTTATCGCTTGACCAATTATTACACCCAACTCTTGATCCTAAAGCCAAAAAAACTGTGATAGCTACTGGGCTTCCCGCTTCACCGGGGGCGGCTTCTGGTAAGGTGGTGTTTACTGCTGAAGATGCTGAGGCAATGGCACTGGAGCATAAAGAAAAAGTTATTCTGGTGCGCATCGAAACCTCGCCGGAAGATATTCACGGAATGCACGCAGCACAGGGAATTTTAACTGCTCGTGGTGGCATGACCAGCCACGCTGCGGTTGTAGCGCGTGGCATGGGCAAGCCTTGTGTTTCTGGTGCTGGAGAGCTTCGGATTGATTACGCGAAGAAGGAACTGAAAGCCGGCAGCGTGACCATTAAAGAAGGTGATATTATCACCATCAATGGCGGCACTGGCGAGGTGATGCTTGGGCAAATTGCTACCGTGCAGCCACAGCTATCAGGAGATTTTAACACGCTGATGGGCTGGGCGGATGAAGTTCGCACGCTTAAGGTTAGAACCAATGCTGAAACACCACATGACGCGGAAGTTGCCCGTCGTTTTGGCGCGGAAGGTATTGGGCTATGCCGTACTGAACATATGTTTTTTGACGCACAGCGTATCATCGCTATGCGTGAAATGATCGTGGCGCAGAATGTTGAAGGACGTAAAACTGCGCTCGCTAAACTACTTCCGATGCAGCGCAATGATTTTGTAGAATTATTCCGCATTATGAGCGGTCTGCCGGTAACTATCCGTTTGCTTGACCCACCACTGCATGAATTCTTGCCACACACTGAAGAAGATATAAAACAGGTAGCAATTGCTGCTGGTGTTAGCGTGGAAACTGTGCGTCACCGCGCCCATGAGCTGAAAGAACAAAACCCAATGCTTGGGCATCGCGGTTGCCGTCTTGGCATAACCTATCCAGAAATTTATGAGATGCAGGCACGGGCGATTTTTGAAGCTGCTGCAACCATTATAAAAGAAGGCAAGGAAAATGTTATTCCTGAAATTATGATTCCGCTGGTGATGATGCCGAAAGAATTGGAGATTCTGAAAGTGCTGGTAGATAAAACCGCAAGCGAAGTAATGAAAGAAAAAAATGTCAAAATTGAATATATGGTTGGCACGATGATTGAATTGCCACGCGCTGCATTGCGCGCTGCTGAAATCGCGCAGTCAGCAGAGTTTTTCAGCTTCGGCACTAATGATCTTACGCAAACTACGCTGGGTATTTCCCGCGATGATTCCGCATCCTTTATTGAAGCTTATAAGAAACAGGGAATTGTTGAACAAGATCCGTTTGTATCATTAGACCAGACTGGTGTTGGCGAGCTTATTGAAATGGCTGCGCAGCGCGGACGTAAAACCAACCCCGATTTGAAGCTTGGCATTTGCGGTGAACATGGCGGTGATCCTGCTTCCATCGCCTTTTGCCAGAAAGCTGGGCTGACATATATTTCCTGCTCGCCTTACCGCGTTCCTGTCGCAAGACTTGCAGCAGCGCAGGCGGCGTTGTAGAATAAACGGCTTGCATTTTTATAGATAATGTATATACTTTGTATATCCAATATGTATTGAACAGGAAAATATGGAAACACATATAAATAGTTGGGGCAACAGCCTTGCGGTTAGGATTCCTAAATCCTTAGCTAAGGAGCTTGGATTCAAGGAAAATTCACCAGTTGATATAGGGGTTGAGGGTGGCGCGTTGTTTGTAAAACCGATGAAGAAAAAAAGTGCAAAAAACAAAGTTACACTTAAGGATTTGCTCGCCAAAATGCCAAAAGATTATGATCCTCTTGCTGATGAAGAATTGGTTGCATGGCGCAACGAACTGCCAGTTGGCAAAGAGTTCTGGTAGCAGAAGGTGTCATTGAAAACATTATATATACCAGAGCGTGGTGATATTGTGTGGATGGATTTCTCTCCTCAGGCTGGTAGTGAACAGGCTGGACACAGACCAGCTTTAGTGATGTCACCATCTTCCTATAACAAATTTGGGTTGATGTTAGCTTGCCCTATAACCAGTGTTAGAAAAAATAGAATTTTTGAAGTTTCTGTTGATTCTCAAACGATTAAAGGTGTGGTTCTTGCCGACCATATTAAAAATCAAGACTGGAAGAGTAGAAAGGCAACCTTTGCTGGCAAGGTTTCTAAAGATGTTATAGAAAAAGTTTTTAACATGATTATTTTGCTATTGGATGATGATTAAAGTCCGTTTTGCTCCCTCACCTACTGGTTATTTGCATCTTGGCAATGTGCGTACGGCACTGGTCAACTGGTTATTTGCACGCAAAACCGGCGGTGAATTCTGGCTTAGGATAGATGATACGGATACGGATCGTTCTAAAGCTGAATATGAAGACGCTTTACGCGAAGATTTGTTGTGGCTGGGAATCGAATGGAACGGCACGTTCAAACAGTCTGAGCGTTTTGCGCGGTATGAAATAGCTAAACAAAAACTCATCGCGTCCGGCAGGTTATATCCGTGTTATGAAACGCAGGAAGAATTGGATGTGCAGCGTAAAATGCAGGCTTCACGCAGCCTGCCGCCGATTTATAACCGCGCTAGCCTGAAGCTTTCTGATGAACAAAAAGCCAAATATGAGAGTGAAGGGCGGAGTCCCCATTACCGCTTTTTGCTCGAAGATAAGCCGATTATCTGGCAGGATTTAATTCGTGGCGAAGCTAAATTCCAAGCAACCCATATGAGTGACCCGGTGCTGGTGCGTGAAGATGATGTGCCACTTTACACTTTTGCTTCTGTAGTTGATGACGGAGAGATGGAAATAACTCATATTGTGCGTGGTGAAGACCATGTTTCCAATACAGCTGTGCAGGTGCAGATTTTTGAAGCCCTTGGCTACAAAATGCCAGTATTTGGGCATTTGGCACTGCTTAAAACCAAAGAAGGCGAAATGTCCAAGCGCGTGGGTGGCAATGATATTCGCACTCTCCGCGAAAATGGCATCATGCCGATGGCGATTAACTCGCTGCTGGCGCATATCGGCACATCGGATGCGGTTGAGCCATTTATAGATTTGCAGGAGTTGATGACGCAGTTTGATTTTAAAAAATTTGGGCGCGCTCCCGCTAATTATGATTTTGCCGAACTGGAAAAACTTAATGAAAAATTATTGCATAGATTGCCATTTAAAGAGGTTGATTCATTAATTCCTTTTGCTGATGAAAAATTCTGGGAATCAGTAAAAGCAAACTTAAAAAATATCTCTGAAGCAAAAGTTTGGTGGGATATACTGCATGGTGAGGTGCGAGCGGTGGATTTAAGCACAGAAGATCGCGGTTTCCTGCACAAAACCCTCGCTTTCCTGCCTCTTGAACCGTGGAATGAATCCACTTGGGATGCATGGTTTTCAGCAATAAAACCGACAACTGAGCGCAAAGGCAAAGAGTTATTCATGCCTATCCGCAAAGCCCTTACAGGTTTGGATCATGGTCCTGAATTTAAGAAATTACTGCCGTTGCTGGGATATGACAGGGTAAAACACCGCTTGACCGCTTGATTTTTTGCATATACAATAAATATGAAAATAACCTACGATGAAAACAAACGGGAAATTACTCTAAAAGAGCGAAATCTTGATTTTGAAGAGAGCATAGAAGTTTTTACTGGTGCTGTTTATGAATTGGAAGATACGCGCAAAAATTATGGTGAAAAACGTATAATGTGCTTTGGTTTGTTAAAGGGCAGAATGGTAGTTGTTGGCTATGTACAGCGTGGGAATTCTCGTCACATATTTTCTCTGAGGAAAGCAAATGAAAAAGAACAAAAAAGATTTAGGCAGCGACTTAGCTAAAGTTGATGCTCATGTAATTCAGCCAGAGGAGTATGATGAACTTCCTGAATGGACTGATGAAATGTTTGAAAAAGCGGATTTATATGTTGGTGGAAAATTGGTAAAACGCGGTCGTCCTAAGAGTGTGGTTCACGCTAATAATATATCAATCCGTCTTGATCCAAAGGTAGAAAGCTATTTCCGCGCTATGGGCAAAGGCTGGCAGTCACGCATCAATTCTGTGCTTAAAGAATGGGTGGAAAAACATCCTAATGCTTAGTCTCTACAACACCCTGACCCGCAAAAAAGAGGAATTTAATCCTGCTGATCCTAAAAACGTGCGGATGTATGTCTGTGGGCCGACGGTTTATGATCGCCCGCATCTCGGCAATGCCCGCAGCGTGGTGGTGTATGATGTTTTATATCGTTTATTACGTCATATTTATGGTGAAAATCATGTGAATTATGTCCGTAATATCACCGATGTGGATGATAAAATAAATGCTGCGGCGAGGGCGAATAATGAGCCAATTTCTGCCCTCACCAAACGGGTAGAGGGCTGGTTTCATGAGGATATGGCGGCCTTAAATTGTTTGTCTCCTACCCATGAACCGCACGCTACTGACCATATCAAAGAAATGGTCGCGATAATTGAAAAGCTGATTGCGGGCGGGCATGCTTATGTTTCGCAGGGGCATGTGCTATTTCGGGTGGCGAGCTATAAGGAATATGGCAAACTTTCTGGGCGCAAATTGGAAGATTTAATTGCAGGCGCACGCGTAGAAGTGGAAAGCTATAAAGAACATGCTGGCGATTTTGTGCTGTGGAAACCAGCAGACGCAGAGGATGACCCAAGCAGTGTGTTTGATTCTCCTTGGGGAAAAGGTCGCCCCGGTTGGCATATTGAATGCTCAGCTATGAGCAGCAAATATCTCGGTGATAATTTTGACATTCATGGCGGTGGAGCGGATCTTATGTTCCCGCATCATGAAAATGAAATCGCGCAAAGCTGCTGCGCTGCGCCAAAATCCAGCTTCGCCAAAACATGGGTGCATAATGGCTTTCTCACCGTGAATGGCGAGAAGATGAGTAAGTCGCTGGGGAATTTTACTACGGTGAAGGATGTGTTGGATAAAGGCGTAAGAGGTGAGGTGATACGTTTCGCATTGCTTTCCGCCCATTACCGTAGCCCGTTAGATTGGAATGATAAATTGTTGCATGATGCGAAATTGACGCTGGATAAATGGTATCGCAGCATTGGTGGTCAGTGGTCGGTGGTCAGTGGTCAGGAAGAAGAATTTTTAGTGTCTTTAAGTGATGATCTGAATATTCAAAAAGCCATAAGTATTATGCATGAAGCACAACCAAATGAGTTATTGAAAATGGGCAATATGCTGGGATTTTTGCAGATGTCACCAGAAAAATGGTTTAAAGGTGATTCTGGAGATGATAATTTAGAAATCCAAAACCTCATCAACGAACGCATTACCGCAAAAAAATCTAAAAACTGGGCGCGTGCCGATGAAATCCGAAAAACTCTTGCCGATCAAGGAATTATGCTGGAGGACAAGCCCGATGGGACGACTGACTGGCGACGCGAATAATTCCTATTGCCCTTGAAAGTTTTTCCAAAAAGCACTATAATGCTCCTCTCAAGATAGGACTATTGATGAAAGCAACTAAGACGAAAAC
>JBEBHV010000143.1:0-5277 GCA_040080715.1 Rickettsiales bacterium
TACTGAACTATAACGTTTTACCGTCATCTGTCATCCGTTATCTGACTTACATCCCGAACAGCTTGCCCATGCCGCCACGCATCATGCCTTTTGCGCCCATTTTTTTGAGTTTTTTCATCATATCCTGCATTTGCTGCTGCTGTTTCAGGAGTTTATTTACATCCTGTACGGTAAGCCCGCAGCCTTTGGCGATACGGACACGGCGGGAAGCGTTGATGAGCTTGGGGTGGGCGCGCTCTTTGGTGGTCATGGACAGGATAATAGCTTCCTGACGAGCGAGGATTTTCGGGTCAATTTTCGCATCAGCCATTTTTTCTTTGAGTTGCCCCATGCCGGGTAGCATTTTCATCATGCTGCCGATGCCGCCCATTTTGTTCATTTTACGCAGTTGGTCGAGCAGATCGTTGAAATCAAACTGCCCCTCCATCATGCGTCCTGCCATTTTTTCCATCTCGGCGGTGCTTACATTTTCGGCGGCTCTTTCCACTAGCGAAACGATGTCACCCATATCGAGGATGCGCGAGGCAATGCGGGCGGGATGGAACTCTTCAAACTCGTCAATTTTTTCGCCGACACCTAGGAATTTTATCGGCTGTCCGGTGACTGCACGCATGGAAAGAGCTGCACCACCGCGACCATCGCCATCCACACGGGTTAAAATAATTCCGGTTACGCCAATCTGTTCATGGAAGGTTTTGGCGATATTGACTGCATCCTGACCAGTCAGGGAATCGGCAACCAGCAAAGTTTCCAGTGGGTTTGAAAGCTTTTTTACGGCTTTTAATTCGTCCATCAGCTCGCTATCAATATGCAGGCGACCGGCGGTGTCGAGGAGCAGTACGTCATAACCTTCAAGGCGGGCGGCTTTAAGGGCGCGCTCGGTTATTTGCAGAGGTTTTTCACCTGCTATAATTGGAAGCGATGCTATTTGTGCCTGTTTTGCTACCTGTTCTAATTGCTGCTGCGCTGCCGGGCGGTAAATATCCAGCGAGGCAACCAGAACTTTTTTGTTATGCTTGTTTTTAAGGCGCAGGGCGAGCTTGCCGGTGCTGGTGGTTTTCCCCGAACCTTGCAAACCCACCATCATCATGACAACCGGAGGAGTGGCAGCGAGGTTTATTGCCTGATGCTCACTGCCGAGGAGCTCGGCGAGATGGTCATTTACCAGCTTTATCACCATCTGCGCCGGAGAAACACTGGCAACAACTTCCGCGCCAACGGCTTTGGTTTTTAGCGATGCTATGAAATCTTTGACCACGGGCAAGGCAACGTCAGCCTCGAGTAGGGCGATGCGGATTTCACGCATTGCCGAATCAATATCCGCCTCGGACAGAACGCCACGCTTGCGCAGGTTACTGAAAATACCAGTAAGTTTTGAGGATAGGGACTGAAACATTATTTACCAATTATAAAAATACTGATAAAGCGCGTGTTGCAGGAACTGTATGAGTAAAATAACTACAATTGGCGAAATATCAAAACCACCTAAATCAGGCATCCTTTTTTGTATTGGGCGAAGAATGGGTAGGCATAATTTATCAAGTATAATCATCAGCCTCTGCACAATTGGCTGGTAGGAATTTACTATCTTGAAGGAGATTAAAGTGCTTAGAATTGTCCACGCAATAATTATAACAAGATATATTTGTAATATAGCACTTAAGAGATTTACGAATGGATTGAGCATATTAAATCCTATAGTTTGTGAATATAATGGACTTTTACATAATGTGGTGATTATTTACCAGTGTTTTCTTGTAGGTCGTAATAACGTAGTTCGTAGATGCGTAGTTACGTAATTTACGAAATACGAATTACGCTATTTACGGATAATTAGTATGTTAAATTCCAATAATAAAACTTGTGCTTTTATTTTTGCCCGTGGCGGATCTAAGGGTGTGCCGGGGAAAAATATCCGCATGCTTGCGGGAAAGCCAATGATTGCTTATGCAATCGAGGCAGCGAAAAACAGCAAATATATAAGTCGGGTTGTTGTCTCAACTGATAGCGAGGAAATAGCATCGGTGGCGCGTGAGTTTGGCGCGGATGTGCCGTTTATGCGTCCTGCGGAACTTGCGACTGATGACAGCCCGGAATGGCTGACGTGGCAACACGCTATCAGGCAGGTGCGAAGCTTGTATGGTGAAGAATCCTGCCCGATTTTTGTCAGTGTTCCGGCGACTTGTCCGCTACGCAAAACCGAGGATATTGATAGCTGCATTGAAGCACTTATTTCTGATGCTAATGCCCATATTGCTATTACCGTTACTATCTCGCACAGCAACCCTTATTTCACCATGATTACGCATGATGAACTAGGCTATGCAACGCTTGCCGCCAAGCCGCCATTTCCAATTGCCCGCCGTCAGGATGCGCCGAAAATTATGGATATTGTCGGTGTTGCTTACGCAGCAAAACCAGGATTTGTTTTGCATGCACAAGGCATGTGGCAGGGGCGGGTGAAAACTGTGGAAGTTCCGCAAGAACGCTCGCTGGATATTGATACGGAGTATGATTTTCGGGTGGCGGAGTTGTTATTGCGTAATTCGTAGTTCGTAATTCGTAGTTCGTTATTATTAATTTACGCATATACGAACTACGCATTTACGATTTACGAGTTTGATTAATAGGAATAAAGAATGAACCCAGTGCGACTTATTGCCCGTCTTGATATTAAGGGTGAAAACCTGATTAAAGGCATCCAGATGGAAGGGCTCAGAGTTATCGGCAACCCGCAGGAATACGCGACCGGATATTATAATGACGGCATTGATGAGCTGATTTTTATGGATACAGTGGCGAGCCTTTACGGGCGTAATAATCTTGCCAGAATTGTGGAATATACTTCTGAAAATATTTTTGTGCCGCTGACTGTGGGAGGTGGAATCCGCAGCTTGCAAGATGTTGAAAAAATGCTTAGGGCAGGGGCGGATAAAGTGGCGATTAATACCGCTGCAATCAGCAACCCGAAACTTATTTCAGAAGTGGCAAAAACTTTCGGCGCGCAGTGCATGGTGCTTTCTATTGAGGCAAAATCACGAGGCGCGGGGCAGTGGGAAGCATATAGTGATAATGGACGTGAGCCTAGCGGAAAATCTGTGGTGGAGTGGGCAAAACAGGTGGTGGAAATGGGCGCGGGTGAAATTCTCCTGACTTCCGTTGACCGCGAAGGAACAAGGCGGGGCTTTGATGTTGAGCTGGTTAAAGCTGTGACCGATACTGTTTCGGTTCCAGTTATTGCTTCGGGAGGAATGGGGAAAGTGCAACATTTGGTGGAGGTGGTGCAGCAGGGAAAAGCGAGCGCGGTTGCTATGGCGGATATACTGCATTATCGCCGTGCAACTCTTGCTGATATTCGCGCTGAAGCGAGCAAGGCTGGAATCAAGGTGCGTACGTTGGAGAAGGAAACTAATGTCTAGCGTGGTGACTATTGTTGATTATGGTGTGGGCAATCTGCACAGTGTGGCGCGGGCTTTTGAGCATGTCGGGGCTGGGGTAGAGGTTACTTCTGACGTAAGGAAAATTACGCAGGCGGAACGTTTGGTTTTACCCGGTGTTGGCGCATTCGGACATTGCATGGAGGAGCTGGAGAAACGTGGACTCACCGAAGCAATTTTGAAATTCGCGGAAAGTGATAGACCGTTTTTAGGCATCTGTGTCGGGATGCAGATTATGCTTGAGATAGGTGAAGAATTTGGTGAACATAAAGGGCTGGGGTTGATGGCGGGGCGGGTGCAGAATTTGTCACTCAGGAAAAACTGGATTGCCACGTCGTCTACGACTCCTCGCAATGACGATAAGATAATACTTCCAGTTATTGGTTGGATGGAACTTAAGAGAACGGGGAATTGGCAGGGAACTATCTTGAGTGGAACTGCTGAGGGAAGCTCAGTGTATTTTGTCCATTCTTTTGAGGCTAATCCTGATGATAAGTCTTCTGTTCTTGCCCAGTATGAATATGATGGAATAAACATAACTGCGGCGGTTTCTAAAAATAATTTGACTGGAGTTCAATTCCATCCAGAAAAAAGTGGTCTGGTTGGGATTAATATGCTTAAAGGATGGGCATAGGGGATTAGGCATTAAGGGACTCTGTTCTTTTCCCTCCCCACTTGCGGGGGAGGGTCAGGGTGGGGGGTATAGAGTGATTCGTGTCTAGTGATTCGTGATTAAGAAATACCCCTCACCAGATTTTCTAAGCTCATTCACATGAGCTAATAAAATCTTGCCTCTCCCGCAGGGGGAGAGGCGAAAGAGGGTGCAATTAGTAGTGGGGATATTGTCATTTCGAGTGAAACGAGAAATCTTTGCAGAATAATGATAAGATCCTTCGGCTACGCTCAGGATGACAAGGGATAGAGCTACGCTCAGGATGGCAAGGGAAAATAAATATGCAACGCGATATTAGGAAATTATATAATCTGCCAGAAAAAGTGGTGTTCTGCAAAAAATGCACGATGTCTAACCAACGTCCGCGCATTAGTTTTGATGAGCATGGTGTTTGTTCGGCGTGTAATTATGCGGTGTTTAAACATACGCTCGATTGGCAAAAACGCGAGGATGAACTGGCGACACTTTGCGAGCGGTTCCGCAGGAAATCTGGCTATGATGTTTTAGTTCCTTGTAGTGGTGGAAAAGATGGCGGATTTACTGCACATTATCTGAAAGAACGGCACGGGATGAAGCCACTGACCTGTACCTGGGGCGCGAATCTTTACACCGCTATCGGTTGGGAAAATCTGGAGAATTTTATTTCCGTCGGCGGGTTTGATAATGTGCTTGGTCGCCCGAGTGGGAAGGTGAACCGTAAGCTGGTGCGTCTGGCTTTTGAACATATGGGCGACCCATTTCAGGGGTTTATTTACGGACAAGCAAATTTCCCACTGCGCGCTGCTTTGCAGAATAATGTGCAGCTGATTATGTATGGTGAAAACGGCGAGGTGGAATATGGCGGTGACATGAAAAACGCCTATAAACCAACGCGCGACATTACCGATTATAATAAGCATTATTTTTCTGGTATTCCGCCTGAGCAGTGGAGCGGGTACGGTATCAGCGAGCGCGACCTTGAGCCGTATATAGGACCTTCTGGAGATGAGGTGCGCCGTGCTGGAATAGAGATGCATTTCCTAGGTTATTATAAAATGTGGGATCCGCAGGAGAATTTTTATTATTGCGTGGAGCATAATGGCTTCAAGCCTAACCCAGAGCGCAATGAAGGCACTTATTCAAAATATGCGAGCATTGATGATAAAATCGATGGATTTCACTATTATC
>JBEBHV010000144.1:0-5268 GCA_040080715.1 Rickettsiales bacterium
TCATAAACGTTTTGCTTCTTCGCCTCTTTACATCTCTATTGCCGCCGGCAAATCCGTCAGCTTTTTTTCTCAACATCTTGGAGCCGAAGCAAAGATTATTCGCGCGATGCCTAACACCCCTGCCCTTGTTGGCAAGGCTATTACCGCATTATGTGCCAGTGCTAATGCTTCAGATATAGATAAGGCATCGGCAACAGCTTTGATGGAAGCATTCGGCAAAACTTTATGGATTGATGAAAATAAAATGGACGCTGTAACTGCTATTTCTGGAAGTGGTCCGGCTTATGTATTCCTTTTCCTGGAAGCCCTGACCAAGGCTGGAATCGATGCAGGACTGGAAGCAGTAATCGCTCGTGAGTTGGCACTGGAAATGACACATGGCAGTTTGCACCTTGCCGCAAAGTCACCAGAAACATTTGAAAAATTACGACAAAATGTTACCAGCAAAGGTGGTACAACCGAAGCTGCGCTGGGTGTTCTTATGGATAAAGACGCTTTAGAAAAATTGCTAAACAAAGCCGTGCAGGCGGCGATAAAACGTGCGAAAGAACTGGAATAATAAAAAATTGTGCAGTGCAACATTTTTGGTTGACTTACTATTATATATACTGTATGGTGCTTCCCTAATTCGGGGTTATTAGAAGTATATATTAAACAACTTATTCTAGGAGAATTATTATGTCTTACAACCAAGCATTTGCAGATATGTTCAAAAACACTATGGATTTCAACCAGATTTTCTCAACTGGTCGTCGTAATATGGAAGCTCTTTCTGCTGCCAACCAGGTAGTAGTTGAAAGCGCGCAAGCGATTACCCGCCGTCAGGCTGAAGTTGCCCGCGCTAACATCGATAACGCGCTTAAAGTTTCAAAAGACCTTATGACCAGTGGCACACCAGAAAACGCTATCAGCAAACAATCCGACCTGATGAAAGCTTTTTTTGAAAACACCCTTACCAACCTTCGCGAAGTTAGCGAACTGGTTACCAAATCAAGCTTTGAAGCTTTTGACGTTTTAAACCGTCGTACTGCTGAAAGCCTGGAAGAAATCAGCTCAGCTTCTGCGACAGCTGCTTCTTCTAAAAAGAAATCTGCTGCTTAATCACAGCCGGTTCTAATAAATAAGAAAGCCCTGAATGGAAACATTCAGGGCTTTTTTTATGCCTTAAACAAATGATGATTTAACATGTTCCAGATCATCATGCCTTCCCACATCAACCCAATCTTCCTTCATGGGAAATATATCAACCTTCTGATTCTCTTTTGCCAGAGACAAAAGCACATCCGGCATATCAATAACTGTACTATCAGTGATAAAATCTAATACTTCTGGTGTAAACGCATAAATCCCGGCACTGATTAAATCTTCATATACCGGTTTCTCAACGATAGCTTCCAGCTTGCCATCCTTCAGTTTAATCACGCCATAAGGCACAGAGGTCAGATGTTGACGGGCGCAGACGGTGGCAATTGCCTTGCTGCTGTCATGATAATCAAGCAAATCACAAAAATCTAAGGAGGTTATAATATCGCCGTTGATAACTATGAAAGTTTTTTTTATCTCTGATTTGAGCAATGACAAAGCACCGGCCGTTCCCAGAAAATCTTTTTCACGCACATATTTTATATTGCAATTCCACTTACTGCCATCAGCGAAATAATCTTCAATAACATTGCCAAGATAATTAACTGCGAAATAAAAATTGCTAAAACCTTGGGTAATAAAATGCTGTAATATTTTTTCCAGTATCGGCTTGCCACCAACTTCAATCATCGGCTTGGGTATATCGGCAGTAAGCGGCAACAGGCGTTTACCTTTTCCACCAGCCATAATCACGATAGGATTATCTCTTGGCACCCTCTCAAAACCGGTGAGCATATCGTATATTGCTATGCCAAGCAGAGTCCCATCTGCTTCCAGCAGCGGAATCTGCTTTATTTTTTCGACAAGCATTACTTCTATTATTTGATTCTTTGTGCTTGAGGACAGCATTGTTTTAGGTGATGAATGCATAACTTCACTAACTGGAGACTGCCCTGTACATCCTTTAAGGAAAGCCCGGCGTATATCGCCATCGGTGATAGAGCCAAGAAGTTTGTTGGAACTATCTATAACCAAAGCTATTTTTGCTATACTGCTTTCAATAATCTGCAGTGCCTTAAGAACTGGTAAGTCCTCCCTGACCTGCACCTCAGCTGCGGGAATAAGAGGAAAAGAAACTCTATTACTACTCATTGTAATTCTACTACTCCAATGAAATCATCGGCAGCATAATCAAACTTTGCTTCTTTGCCAAGTAAATCCCAGAAACGATTGGGCGAAATGCCGCCAGTTGATGGTCGCTTGCAGGCAATATTTTTTTCTGAAAAAACAGTCCCTTTGTTAATAGCCACAGAAGCGACAACACTTCTGCGTGCAGCAATCCTTGTATCTTCTTCTTCGGGCTGACAGGTTTTTTCTCCGTTTCCTATTCCAAGCTCTACCTCACGAATACAGGAAACCATATCCTTAAGTGCCGAAGGAGAAAGTGATGCAGCATGATCCGGCCCAACAGCGTTTAAATCATAGGTGAAATGCTTTTCGATAACTGAAGCACCACGGGCAACAGCGGCAATTGCCATATTGATTCCAAGGCTGTGATCAGAAAGCCCCACACGTAACCCAAAAATATCGCGCAGTGTATCTATCGCTTTCAGGTTAGTAGCAGTTATCGATGCCGGATATTGGCTTACACAATGCAGCAGCGTCACCTTACTGCGCAGATAGGTGAGCATCAAAGGTGTAATACTATATGAATTCCTTGGATAACCAATCGGGTAATTATACCCATAATATAACACACTCAGTGCTTCGCCTATTTCATAAATATTAGACATTCCGGTGGAAAGTATAATAGGCACTCCGGTGCGAGCAGCAGCGAGTAAGAAATGACCATTGGTTATTTCACCGGAGGATAATTTAAGATATGGCATTGAGGTATTTTTTACCAGATAATCAAGGCTGCCATTATCAAAAGGAGTGCAAAGAAAATCTATGTTTTGCTTTTTACAATATTTATTAATCCTAACCAATGCACCTTCAGGAAGCTTAAGCCTTTCCAACATTTCATATTGCGATATTGAATCATCACTAAGATTTTTTGCTTGATAATGAGCAGTAGCTGCTGATTTAGTTACTAATGCTTCCGGTGCAAATGCCTGAAACTTAACCGCGTTCGCACCGGCAGCAACAGCAATATCCACTAGCTCAATCGCTTTTTCTTCGCTGCCGTTATGATTAACGCCAGCCTCAGCAATTATATAGGTTCCGTGTAAAATCTGCATAAAAATTAATTCTGTCTGAAATTATTACAACTTAACCGTTATAACAGAAATTACTATTTTTAAAACTATATAAGGGGAAAAAGTGGCTGCTAACTAGATTATTGTCCAGCAACACGGCAATGCACATTAACAATAAATGGTCGCGCCCTGTCATTAACCCTATCCGCTGCCAGATAAAGACCAGAATCTGCTGTTTGATATTGCACATTATTTGTTTCAAGAAAATTCTTCACCACCGGCAGACTTATAGCAATATCAGATTTCCTGACAATTTCTTCCGACTCATAGCCAACTTTTCTAATATGCAATTCAGACTTGGCAACAACAACACCAACAACATTTCCGGTACTATCAAGAAGTGGTCCGCCTGAGTTGCCATGCTGTATGGAATCATTAAACTGCAGCCATTTTTCCTCACCAGTTGGTCCTTTTACGTCAATAATAGTAGACACCCTTACAATCGGTTCATGACCGCGCCATGACTCGCCTGGATACCCAATGACAATTACGGGATTACCAGCTTCCAGCGGCTGTTTCATGGAGTTAAAATAAGCCATGTTCACACTGGTAAACGAAGCTTTAAGCAAAGCCAGATCATGCTCTTTGTCGCGTGCTACCAGTGCAGCTTTAGTAGATATACCATCACCATGCACACTAATCTTATCGCAATTATTTATAATATGATCATTGGTGAGTATATGCCCGTCACGGGTAACAAAAAATCCGGTTCCAGACGTATAGGCGATCAGCTTAGCTCCCTGCGCCCTTACAACTGACGGAGTTGAAACCAGAATCAATAAGAACAGAAATACATGTACACAGTTTTTTAAAAACATAAATTTTATTTTTTTTCTGTAACCGGATTAAAAATAGAATCTCCTGATGGACTTGATTCCTTAGAAGAGCCATCAGCACCTTTTTCTGTTTTCTTAGGTTCTTCCTTTTTAATTTTTGCATCTGGAACTGAGAGCAATGAACGAGTAGTTGGGACGGCTTTTGGGTCTTTAAAATACGAACCACGAAGAATAATAATAGTAATACGCCGGTTGCGCGGGCTGCTAGGCTCAGTCGGTACCAGCAATTCCTTATCAGCCATTGCCTCTACTTTCACTACTCGCTCCATCTCAAGCTGAGTTGTTGAAAGCATCCGACGTGCAGAATTTGCCCTGTCCGCCGATAATTCCCAGATAGTATATTGCGGATTCTGAGTTGAAGACGGAGAATCCGTATGACCTTTGATTGAAATATTATTTGGTGTTTTTGCCACCATCCTTGCCATACTATCAAGAACCTTTTTTCCAGTTTCCGTAAGTATTGCTCCGCCTGGCACAAACATTGGTTTTTTTGCATCGTCAATCATGTCGATTTTAAGACCTTCAGGTGTGTCTTTAATCAGGACGTTACTTTTGTAATCTTTTAAATCTTCCTGATTTTCCAATGCCTGCTTAATATCTTCTGCAGCAGACTGCATATGTTCCGCATCTTCCGTATTTTCTACAGGCTTCGCACTCTCACTGGTTGATTCAGCTTCTGGATCACTTTCACCTTTTTCCGGATTAGGAGGACCACTAACATCACCCTGCTTAACCTGTCCAACGACCAGACCAACTGCCGTCAAATCATTTTTAGATTTTCCAGCCTCCGAAGCACTTAAACCACCCTTCATCCCAATACCCATGGAATCCTTAATACCAATCGTTGGCGTAAAATATTCTGCCAGACCCATTTTTTGTTCTGTAGTAGTAGAACTTAACAACCACATTAACAAAAAAAACGCCATCATCGCGGTCACGAAATCGGCATAAGCAACCTTCCACGCACCGCCGTGATGTCCGCCAGCTACTTTCTTGATACGCTTTATTACAATTGGTGGGTCATTTGCTGCCATATGTTAGCAATTATTACAAAAATATCTTAATAAAGAATTATCGATACAGTATAATAG
>JBEBHV010000145.1:0-5234 GCA_040080715.1 Rickettsiales bacterium
TCCTTTTTGCATTACCGCCTGCTGAACCAGCATAGAAGCAGCTTGCGCTGACTGCGACATGCTCTCTGAATTTTCACTATAGCTTGAGTTCTGCTCAGCCGTCTGCCCTGAAGAATTTTCCTGACTTTGTTCATTTTCTAATGTTTTGCTATGCTCATTTTCCGATTTATGTTTTTTGCCATTATTGTTCGCTGAATGGGTAAGCATCTCTATGAGATTAAGCGACAGGCTGGAAAAATCACTCTGGTTACCCACATGAAAGCGCATCTGTTCAAGCAGTGGCAGAACAGTTTTTATTTCGTTAGCTTGCTTTGCAAGTGCGGCATAAAAAAAAGATGGGATCTCCAGATTTTGGATATGCCTGCGTGCCTGTAACTGGATTTTTTCTAAAAATGATATTTTATCAGGATTGAGGGCTTGCTGTATGGATTCAAGCTCAAAACGCCGGAACAGATTATATTTTACCCCTTCCATATCCGCGCTGCCCAGCGTTTCGATACGTATTTCTTCAAGACTGTCAAACAGTTCGGCACTAGCTGCCTGCGTTGGTCGAAACTGCTGGTGAATTACTGGGTCATGATGACGGATGAAAAGAGCGGCCTGGTCTGCATGTCCTCTGATAGAATCAAGGGAGTTAGGCAACCTGCTATCCAATATCGCAGGCAGAACCACATCCGCTGCCGAATTTCCATTAGTAAACTCTATCTGTAAATCACGCTTGCCGGAAAGCGCGCGCGTGGCTGCACTTATGGAGTTTTTTATGCTATCTGCAACTTGCTGGCTCAAACTATTTCCATCAGGTTTTTATTAAAACAACGCTGATAATATTCAGCAATAACAGGACGTTCGGTTTCGTCACATTTATTAAAGAATGTCAGTTTAAACGCCAGATGGACATCATCAAAAATCACCATATTTTCTACCCAGTTGATAACTGTGCGCGGGGACATGACTGTTGATAAATCGCCATTCATGAATCCTTCGCGGGTCAGATTCGCCATTGCTATTATCGGCCCCAGATTTTCCTTCTGTTTTAATGACAAATCTTTTACCCGTGAATTTACAATCTTATATTCAATATCTTTATGCAGATAACCAAGGTTAGCAACGATATTCCAGCGATCCATCTGCCCCTGGTTTATCGGCTGTGTTCCATGGTAAAGCCCGGTTGAATCGCCAAGCCCAATGGTGTTGGCAGTCGCAAATACCCGGAAATAATTATGTGGGGTGATAACGCGGTTCTGATCAAGCAGGGTTAGCTTCCCTTGCGCTTCCAGAATACGCTGGATAACAAACATAACATCCGGCCGTCCCGCATCATATTCATCAAAAACAAGTGCCACTGGTCTGGTAAGCGACCATGGGAGCATTCCCTCCCTGAATTCAGTTATTTGCTTTCCTTCTTTCAGTGTTATCATGTCACGCCCAATTAAATCCGTGCGACTGATATGGCTATCGAGGTTAATGCGGATACACGGCCAATTCAGGCGCGCGGCAATCTGCTCAATATGGGTTGATTTTCCGGTGCCGTGATAACCTTGCACCAGAACCCGGCGGTTATAAACAAAGCCAGCAAGAATCGCCCGCGTGGCGGTTGGTTCAAAATAATAGTCCGGATCAATGTCCGGTACATGCTCGGTTTTATGAGAAAAAGCAGGAATTTCGCCATGCCATTTTACACCAAAAACCTTTTCAGCAGATATTAATTTATCAGGAGTCTCAAAGGATGTTGGTTCAATTATCATCGGTTTTGTCATGCATCACTTTCTATGGTTTTGTTAGCTATTTGATATAGAATACACATATTTTTTACTATCCGCAATTAACAACAGATGACAATATGCAAAAAATAGTGTAATTTTGCGCCCCTTAACCCTTAAATTTATAAAATAATGAGTATGAGTATGAGTTACAAAGTAGCTGTTGTTGGTGCAACCGGTAATGTTGGCAGGGCTATGCTGCAGATCCTATCTGAGCGTCGTTTTCCTGCAAGAGAAGTAGTAGCACTTGCCTCAAAGAGATCCATAGGCAAAGAGGTGAGCTATGGAGAAAGCGATATTTTAAAGGTTCGCGCCTTGGAAGATTATGATTTTTCCGATACTGATATAGGTTTTTTCTCACCAGGTTCAGCAGTTTCCAAAATTTACGCGCCGATTGCCGCTAAAGCTGGTTGCGTGGTGATTGATAACACATCACATTTCCGCATGGATCCTGATATTGCCCTGGTGATTCCTGAGGTTAATTCAGATGCACTTAAAGACTACCGTAAGACCAATATCATTTCCAATCCGAATTGCTCGACAATGCAGATGCTGGTGGCACTGAAACCGTTACATAAAGCCGCAAAAATCAAGCGCATTGTGGTTTCCACCTATCAATCAGTTAGTGGTGCAGGAAAACCGGCTATGGACGAGCTTTTTGATCAGACTAAAGCTCTATTCATAAATGATAAAAAAGAAGCACAGTTTTTTACTAAGCCGATTGCCTTTAACGTCATTCCCCATATTGACTCGTTTATTGATAATGGTTCGACCAAGGAAGAGCAGAAAATGGTGAATGAAACCAAGAAAATTCTTGATCCCAACATCGATGTTATCGCCACCTGCGTGCGTGTTCCGGTATTTGTCGGACATTCTGAAGCAGTGGTTGTCGAGTTTGAGAATCCTATCAGTGTTGATGAAGCGCGGGAACTTTTAGAAAATGCCGAAGGGGTAGTAGTTTATGACGAGCTACGTGATGGTGGATATTGCACGCCGCTGGAATGTGCCGGTGAAGATGCGGTTTTTGTATCACGCCTGCGCGCTGACCCAACAGTAAAACATGGGCTGGCAATGTGGATTGTCTCTGATAATTTGCGCAAAGGGGCAGCACTTAACACTATCCAAATAGCTGAAGAACTGATAAATAATTACGGGTTAGCACCGAAGAAACTGAATTAATATTAGGGGATTTGTCATCCCCGCGAAGGCGGGGATCTAGGGCAAAAACCACTGACAACATTTGTGGCTATAGATCCCGCAACAAGTGCGGGATGACAATGAATAAAACAAGGAGAAGGTTATGCGCTTCATAAAAGAAAATCCTGCACTAGCTGCTGGTATTGGTCTTCCGGTTTTACTTATTATATTTTTTACTCTGGCAACCGTGATTCCGCAGTGGACAGTTGAACCGCCAAAATATGACGCTGTTTTTACAGTTCAGGATTATCAATGCATCGGTGGTGAAGCGAAAGCAAATTTCGATTTTTCAGGCGGAAAGATCAAAGCAAAATATATCTATCCGAAAAAAGAAAATAATTACGTTAATTGCAGTGAAAATCAGCGCATCTATCGTTTTAACTCCAAGCACCTTACCAGCAGGGAAATAACTTTTGAGCTTCCTGCGAAAAAAGAAGGTTTTCACGATTGGCAGCAATTTGAAATTGTAGAATTGCAGAATTTAAAAATTGATAACAATCCAATTTCTCCCGATGGATATAAATTCAGCGGTAAAGACGGCTATTACTCTGGCGGTATTTTTCCCTTTGGCAGCTATCGTTCCTATAACGGAATTAGTATCAATAAAAATGGGCGGGCAATAGATTTATCGCCGATAAACCGAGAAGGATATTATTCATATAATAATATCAATTTCCTTGGCTGGGTGGTTTCCGAGTCCGAAGGAGATAAAAAATGAGCAAGCAGGATGCTTTGGCGCAGATAGCCTCGCTCGCCATACAAAATGGGATTTCTGTAAGCGAAATTGAAGCGGCTATTCTTGGAAATAACACCGAAAAGAAATTAGAAAAATCCGGTGGCATCGCCATGAAGATTTTTTCTATCCTTGGCGGTATTTTTATTTTTGCCGGCATCTCATCTTACATCGGCATGTTCTGGGATGAAATGAACAGTGCAATGCGCGTTATCATAACGCTGGGCAGCGGTTTTGTTGCTTACCTGATTGGCGTAACATTTTTCCGAAATTCCCGTTATCCGTCAGCGGTTGCGCCCATAATGCTGGTTGCAGCATTTATGGAATGTGGTGGCTTGTTCGTGATGATTGATGAGTATTTTAATAACAACACCAACAATTGGCGGTTGGCTTGCCTTATAGTGTTCGGGCTGATGTTGTTGCAGCAACTCCTCACTTTCATCTCCATACGGATTCCGATTCTGCTTTTCACAACGCTATGGTTTGGTGGCTCGTTCTTCTGGATAGCATTTGATATGCTCGGTGTGCTTGAAAGATGGAACGCTATTTTTATAGGTCTTTCACTGCTGTTAATAGCGTACGGTTTGCGCGCAACCATATATCACCGCACTCTGCAACTTGCCTATCTGGTTGGTTCAATTTCATTTTTATTCGGGATGTTTGATGTTCTGAATAATACCCCGTTTGAGATATTGTACCTCGCCATCACCTGTTTTATGATTTACATGAGCGTCATGGCACACAGCACGACCTTACTGGTGGTTAGCGTACTGGCTATGCTTTCCTATATTGGCTATTTCACCGCCGAGCATTTTGTCAATTCTGTGGGCTGGCCGCTATCCCTTATCATATTAGGTATCCTGTTTTTTATGATAAGTGCCGGCGCAGTGCGAATAAAAAAGAAGTATATACAATAACTTACTGCTTTTGATATACCCGCACGGGCGCGGAATTTCATTTGTAATAAAACTTTAACATTATTGCCCAAAGGCTTGTGATATTGTTATGGTTATTAAGCAATATTAGGGAGAGCATTATGGCTAATTTTATTAATGGTTTCAAGATTGACAAAGGAACTTTACAAGTTTCGTATAGGTCAGAAAAATTTATAACTGATTCATCAAGCGCAGATGAAATTGCTGCAGATATAAGAAGAAATACTAGCCAATTAAGGCCAAAAGATCTTGAAGATAAAATTCTTGAAGTAACTGGAAATACCTCACAACCTAATGCAAGGCCTTTTACTATTAAAGGTAATATTCCTGATAGGATGTCAATGTCAGAAGGAAAAATTAAGTCAATTGAAGTTGATGGTAATAAATATAATCTAGAACCAGAGCTTAAAGTTGAGATTAAAATTAGCAAATCAGGGAGGCTTGAATTGGAGGCATCTAGCCTTAAAAAGATTGAAGAATTAGCCGATAATGGAACCGTAAAACAATCTATGTTTGGCGAAAGGATAAGACTAAACAGAGAAAAATCAGCAAAGGCAGAACCTGCTTTAGGTAATACCGAAAAAGCTATGCTAGCTGCTAGTAATGAAG
>JBEBHV010000146.1:0-5224 GCA_040080715.1 Rickettsiales bacterium
ATAAATATATAGCATTTATTACTATAAATTAGTAAAATGTTATACAATTATCTGTATATTAGGCTTTGAAATTTTTATTAGGTTAAGTCAATGGCTCTGAAACACAAAAATAAAATAAAAGTACTGGCAATAATCCTTTTGATTATTACAGGAATATTTGAAGCTACATTTTTTTATGTAAGCAATTTAATAAAACCGGAATATTATCAGGAACAGGTTTTAGAGGCCATAAAGAAACAAACAGGTCAAACCATAAAAATTAATGGTGGTTCGCGTTTTTCTCTGCTTCCATCTCCAAGGCTGGTATTTTCTGATCTGGAAGTTGATGTTACTGCCAGCACCACTCCATCATCTCCTACTTTCTCTATCAAATCAGTTGAAATTCATATTGAGACAGCGTCGATACTATCCCGCCAGATGCGCATCTCGCATGTTTCTCTGATAAATCCAGTTTTATCGGTGGAGCGTGCCAGCGATAACATCGTGCATTGGGATTGGTTGAACCTGAAACTTCTCAAACTGCTGGATTCGGGAAAAGGCGTATCTTTGCCTATGTCTATAGTTGATGGAACCTTCAGTTATACTGACGCGATAAATAGAAAAAATATTATTATCGAGGATATCGATGCCGCCACCAACTACGGCACAAAAATATCATTAAACGGAAGTATGGAAAGCAATGGCAACCCTTATAATTTTGTTATTGACAGCAAAGCGATGGATCTGAATATCGGCGCAAATCAATTCCCGCTTAATATCAGTGTCAGCGATTCTAATAATAATACCCTTTCCGTCCAGAGTGTAATTGATGCCTCCGCTGATTTACCAATAGTTACCGGAAAATTTGATGCCAATTCCAATGACCTGGAAAATTTCCTGCAAGGTGTGGATGGTGAAGATGATGATGATGCCAATCATATTGTCATGTCCGTCACTATTAATGGCAAATGGGAGTTGCAGCAAGGTATACTGCAGATGCATGATGTAACCGTGAAAGGCTTGAATTCCGAAGGAAAAGGAGAAGCAAGCATTAGCTGGGACAACTGGTATCCTACCGTATCGGTAAATATGGATTTTGATTCTATTGATTATCTGATGCTAAGAACCCTGTCTCAAGTTAAGATTACTAAAAAAACAATAAAAAAACCGGATTTATTCTTGCCTGAATATAATCAGGATATTGACATTTATAAAGACAACCCGCTTCCTGAAAATATCGAGTTAAAACTCAATGTTCGCGCAGAGAAAATCGTATCAGGAAGTGAAGAATGGAAAAATCTGAACTTGAACGCAGTGCTGGATAAAGGCGCATTAACCATCAACCAGTGTGATATATATCTGAACGGTGAAGGAATGCTTACCTTGTTTGGCGTAATTTCTCAAGGTGGTAATGGCGATTTGCGTTTTGAAGGAAATATCGAAGCCAAAGGCAAATCACTGCGCGATGCCATTACCATGCTCTATCCGTCAGCAACCGACCTTCCCGAAGTTGGAACTGGAGAGTTTACCATTAGTGCCAACCTATATATAAATAAAAGTCAGATTCGCCTGTTTGAAGCGGATGCAGTTGTGAACGGAACTCCGATTCTCGGAACAATGACCGCTTATCTGGAACCGGAACTTCGTCTTGAAGCAAAAATCAGGCTTAAAGATATTAATTTTGACAGAATCCGTGATATGCTGCGCGAAAAGAATGTCGAAGCGGAAAAAAAGCGCAGAAGCGGTGAGCGCGATGAAATACAGCCCAAAGTAGCTGGTTTTGATTGGCTGAAAAATTTAAGCACCAGATTAGATGCCACCGTATATATTGACAATTTTCAGTTCATGGAGCGTGAAGGCGACCGCGTATCTTTCTCGCTTTATGCTTACAATGGCGATCTGCGCATATCAAATATGCAGCTCACCTATTCCGATGGTATTTCTGAATTGAATGCCACTATCAATGTAAAAAATTCAATACCGAACATCAGCCTGATGTTAAATGCCGACCAGATAAATACCAGTTATTTTAATCTTGACCATAACACCGATACCAAAACCACCGGTAACGCCAATAATAAAATCCATAAAAAATCGGCTGGTAAATTCTCAGAATTGCGTGATATGTCAGAAGATACCGCTATTCCGGTGGGATGGATGGACAGTTTTAACGGCGTATTCGATATTACTTTACGCAAACTTATCCATGATAATATTTTGATCGAAAAAATCAAATTCCGTGGCAAGGTTGACAGTAAACAGCTTGATATCCAGAGATTATCTTTTGTCTATTCGCAGGCTCAAAGCAACGTAACCGGTATTCTTTACGGCGGAAAAATACCAGGAATCAATGTCAGCTTCACCATGAGCAACGCTGATATTTATGAAATGCTTTATCCACTGACAACTATTCGTAACATCAACGGCTTTGCAAGCCTCAGTGGCGTTATCACCACTAATGGCTGGAGCTTTTATGAATGGCTTAATCACATGGACGCAAAGCTTTTGATAGCTGCCAGAGGCGTTAAAGTTAAGGGAATCAATCTGGCAGGCGTAAGCAATGTAATAGAGGTTGCCAGAACTTCTGCCGACGTGTTCAACAACGTTAACAATGTCCTGACTAATGGCACTACAGAATTTTTAGTAGACGGTTCTTTAAATATCAAAGATGGTGAGCTCCGTTCTCCTAATCTGAACATCCGCTCTGGCCTTGTCACCGGCTCGATTGTAGGCGGCACAAAACTTGAAACCCTTGAAGGTCAATTCTCCATATTATTCCACTTTGGTAACCTGCTGTCCGATGTCACTCCTACTATGATTATCCAGCTTTCAGGAAAAGTAGATAAGCCTGACATAAAAGTTGATACTGCATCTTTAGAAGATTATGTTGCAAGACGCAACGTCACCAAATAGGATTAGCTAATGAATATAGTGCAGAAATCTGCGGAAGTTAAATTGATGGAATTGCTTGGGGTCATACGCGATCCCGCCGGCTGGCAGGTCGTGCATTTCCACCTGAATGAGCTGCTCGAACAATATAAAAGCGAATACCAGTTTAAAATTGCCGTAAACCTGATTCATGACCTGTTGAAAGGTTATGAAGGTGGCATCTACCAGATGGTTGACAACAGCATTGTCGTCATTTGTGCCGAGCTGGATAAAAATGTTCTGAATAAACTGATTTTCCAGTTACGCTATCTGTATATGGATGATCCGCTGAGCTACTCGGAAGATGGCGGGGAAAACAGAAACTTCTGCACAGTATATGATCTGCGCGTACAGTGGCAGGAATTTATGGATATGTGCGGGAGCAGGATGGCACTGCTTGTTCGCAAGAATTCTGCTCCGGAACGCCATGACCGCGAAGTGTCTAACGCAGCAGATAATACGGTTAGCCAGCGTAATATAACTGCTGGCAGTGGTGATTTTAACGTGCATAGAATGGCAAGTATAGAGCGCGATCTGGAGCGTTCCGACATCCAGCGCGTTATCCGTCGCCAGCCGGTTTGCGTAGTATCGCCGGCAATGACCACCAGACGGGTTTTTGATGAGATGTATATCCACATTGCCCATCTGCGCCAGTTCCTGAAAATGGACGTGGATTTATTCAGCAATCGCTGGCTGTTTAAATATATGACGCAACTGCTTGATAACCGCATGCTGGATTTGATAAAGCAGAACATGACGCGTTACACTGATTCTCCCATCAGCCTCAACCTTAACGTTGAAACGCTAATTTCCAACCGCTTCGCCGAGTTTGATGCATTGATTAAACCATCTTCCAAAGTCTCTATTGTTATTGAAGTTCCGGTAATGGACGTATTCGCCGACATTCATGCTTTCCATATGGCAAGACGTGATGTGCAGAAGCGCGGCTACCGGGTTTGCATCGATGGGTTAAGCACTGAAAGCTTCCTGATGATAGACCGCGAAAAACTTGGTGTGGATTTAGTGAAAGTGCAGTGGAACGCCGATATTGAATCGGATTTAGACAGCAAGGAAAATAAAAACATAGTGAAAGCCGTCAGCGATTTCGGCAGCAACCGCGTGATACTTTGCCGCTGCGATAATAAAGAGTCCGTGCAATATGGGCAGGCTCTGGGAATCTCACTCTTCCAGGGTCGCTATATCGACAGCCTCCTCTCCCCTAATACAAAAATAGAGAACTAAAAGGAGAATAGAGACCAAGGAAGAGGATTTATTGTTTTCTTCCTACATCCGCTTGGCAAATCTCACCGCAAACGTATAGCTCATATCACGTATCATTGGTAGCAACTGCCAACCCCGCCACCACCGCCACCACTCGAAATAAAGCCACCACCACCGGTTGGGTTTGGTGGAGGACTACCGGAATCAGGCGGCGAACCAAATTCATATGCCCCGATGTCAAACGCAGCGCCAAACGGACGCGCGCCACCGGCATGATCCCATGTAACTTCAGAAACACCCTTCCCCTTGTCAATGGCGGGGGAGCTAGGCTGAAGCTGGAAATTCGGCGTGCCGTTAAGCACGAATAGATCCTCCACGCCTTCTACGAATGTTCCTGACTCAGGATTAACGAATTGCGGGTTGACCGTATTCACAATATTTCCTGATTCAGTGTATTTTCCTGCACCGTCTTTATCGATGCAAGTAGTGTTCCCTGGTGCTGTTGCGTAACAAAGATTGTTTTCAAAGACATGACCGCTACCACCACCTTCAAAATCGATCCCTTGTACGCCGCCATCAACCTGAGCGTTTTCATATAAAATATTGTTGATTATCCTGATATTGGCGACGCCCATCCACACAACAATACCAGCACGGTGATTGTTATAGGCAATGGTATTGTTGGCGATCAGCCAACCCGATGCGCCGGAGTAGCTGGGATCAGCGTGTCCGTATTTGTCCGGATTGTACGGATAGGCCGCCACCTGAATGCCATAGGCAAGATTTTGGTAGATCAGGTTATTAGTGATCGTCCAGTTCGTTCCTGTCGTGTAGATGCCTTGATCATGGGTACATACGGTGCCACTGCCGCCACTATTGGGCGCATGGAGCTTTCCTACCGAGCAGCCTGCAAAATCCCCATTGCGGTTGACGACATTGCGGTCAACCAGAACATTTTTCCCAAATCCCACTATTCCCGAGAAAAAATGATTATGAATCCAGTTTCGCCGGATTACAATGTCATGGGCATTGATAAAATGAAAAGCTACCGTCCCTTTCGTAATCTCAAATCCCTCAATCGTGATCCAGCCGATGG
>JBEBHV010000147.1:0-5220 GCA_040080715.1 Rickettsiales bacterium
ACAAAAAATTTCATTTTATTTTCTTTCAATGGTGTATGAATAAACTTTCAACACAGTAGCTACCATCCATTTTTTTTGCAAGTATGAAACCTAACCAATTTGAAATACTCCTGCCGACTGCGGTAAATCAGGCGTTTGATTATCTCGCGCCCGAGGGCATGCCGCTTGTGGCTGGCGATATAGTAACCGTGCCGTTTGGCAGGAGCGAATCACTAGGCGTGGTCTGGGGCAAAGGCACAGCCAACCTGCCCGCAGGAAAAATAAAGAATGTCATAACCCATCACAATAACTTTCCAGCAATATCCGAAAATGTTCGTAAATTTATTGATTGGGCAGCGTGGTATAATTGCACAGCAAAAGGTTCTATGCTCAAAATGTTATTACCAATTAATGAGATAGAAAAAACTGGGCGAGTACATGTAAATACAAAAATAGATATCAATAAAATAAACCTCACGCCGCTTTCTGAAGTTCAACAAAACGCAGCCGATATTTTAGGCGCGAAACTGGGTAAAGAATTTTCTGTAACCTTGCTCGATGGCGTAACTGGATCAGGAAAAACCGAAGTATATTTTGACTCTATAGCTAAAGTGCTGAGTTTAGAGTTAAGAGTGCAGAGTAAGCAAGAATCTCAGCACTCAGCACTCACAACTCACAACTCACAACTCCTTATCTTGCTCCCCGAAATCGGTCTATCAGTACAATGGCTGGAACGTTTTGAATCACGCTTTGGCTGCGCGCCTGTAGTCTGGCATTCTGGTATAACTCCAGCAAAAAAACGAGCAAGCTGGCAAGCAATTTCCAGTGGCGAAGCGCGAGTAATTGTTGGCGCACGCAGCGCACTTTTCCTGCCCTATAAAAACCTGTCACTGATTATTGTCGATGAAGAGCATGACGGCTCATATAAACAGGAAGACGGTGTGATGTATCACGCCCGCGATATGGCGGTTGCCCGCGCCCGCTTTGAAAAATTCCCGATAGTTCTAGTTTCGGCAACCCCGTCATTGGAGAGTTACCACAACAGTAAGGAAGGCAAATATAGCGAGATATCACTGCCATTGCGCCATGCCGAGGCGGTTATGCCCGACATAAATGTTATAGATATGCGAAAAGAAACCCTAACCGCTGGGCATTTTATTTCTAGTTTGCTACGCGAAAAACTGGCAACGGCAATATCACACGGTCATCAGGCGATGCTCTTTCTCAACCGCCGTGGCTACGCTCCGCTGATGCTCTGCCGCAAATGCGGGCATCGTTTCCAATGTCCTGATTGCTCGGCGTGGCTGGTTAGCCATAAAGGCTTAGGGCGTAGGACTTATGGCTTAAGTGAAAATCATAAGCCTCAAGCCTTAAGCCTTAAGCCACATCTTGCCTGTCACCATTGTGGATACAACATCCCTACCCCTAACACCTGCCCAAGCTGCGCTGCCGAAGATACTCTGCACCCCTGCGGGCCAGGCGTAGAAAGGCTGCTGGAAGAAGTCACAGAATTCATGCCACGAGCGAGAGTGGCAGTTATGGCGAGCGACAGCATGGGTAGTTACAACGACATGTCGCAAACCATCACCGACATGACTGAAAAAAATATTGATTTGTTGATTGGCACGCAGATGATCGCTAAAGGTCATCATTTTGCTGATTTAGCAGTGGTTGGCGTAGTTGATGCCGATTTGGGGCTGGCAGGAGGCGACCTGCGCGCCAGTGAGCGCACCTATCAACTTCTGCACCAGCTTTCTGGGCGGGCGGGGCGTGAAATCGTGCGCGGACAGGTGTTTCTGCAAAGTTTTCTGCCTGAACATCCCGTTATAAAAGCTCTGGTTTCTGGCGACCGCGACGCATTCCTTACCGCCGAGCTTACCGCTCGCAAAAACGCCAACATGCCGCCCTTCTCCCGCCTCGCTGCGGTTATAGTCGAAGGCGAAAAGGAAGACGCGGTAATAAAAACCGCCAACCACCTTGCTTCCGTCATCCGTCATCCGTCATCCGCCATCCACCTCTACGGTCCCGCCCCCGCCCCACTTGCCCTGCTGCGCGGTAAATTCCGCTACCGCCTGCTGGTCAAAGCTGATAGGAATATAAACCTGCCCGATATGATGCGTGGTTGGGTTGATTCCATAAAAGCCCCCTCCTCCGTGCGGATAAAGCTGGACATCGACCCGCAGAGCTTTTTATGAGTATTGAGTTTTGAGTATAGAGTGCTGAGTAAATTGATTTTTTTCTATATCTTAATTCTATAAACTCGGCACTCAGCACTCTATACTCAAAACTATTAAATTATTGCTTGCCTTTACGAACATAATTGCCTAGTTTCTGCACCGAAAAATCAAATTGATAACTTATTTTGAAGTGTAGATGTGAAAAACTCTGGTTTTAGAAAAATTTCTGAACGCTACGTTAGCGCGCTCTTTGATGTTGCGCTGGCTGCTGGCGCACTTTCACCTGTTGAGAAAGATTTGTTAGAACTAGCTGATTTAATTAAGGAAAATGCTGATTTTCGTGAGTTTTTACACAACCCTTTACTAACTCGCGAGGCGCAAGCAATAATATCTGGCAACTTAATGCAGAAAATAGGCGTTAATGAGCTTACCGCACAGTTTATTGCTCTGCTTGCTCGTCATAAACGCTTGGATATTCTTCCTGAAATTATTAAGATTTTCCTAGAAAAAGCAGCATCTTCGCGTGGTGAGCTGGCTGCCGAGCTGGTAGTAGCGGGGGGCATATCCGACAAAGAATCAAGTAAAATCGAGCAATCACTCAGCAAAGCAGTGGGCAAAAAAATCAATCTGAGCGTGCGTGAGGATCCTGCATTGCTTGGTGGAACTATTATAAATGTCGGCAGCCTGCAGCTTGATGGCTCTCTGGCTGGTAAATTAAACCGCTTAGCTACAATCCTGCGAGTTGCATAGCAACTGCGCAGGATATATGATGAATTAACAATGAACAGATCCTGCGCTGACGCTATGCGTCCCACAGGATTGACAAAAAGGAGACTAAACTTATGAACATCCGCCCGTCTGAAATTTCGGACATTCTTAAAAAGCAAATCACCGAATTCAGCGCAGGAGCTGAACTCTCTGAAACCGGTCAGGTTGTTGCCGTTGGTGACGGTATTGCGACTGTTTATGGCCTTGAAAATGTTCAGGCTGGTGAGATGGTGGAATTTAACGGTGGCATCAAAGGAATGGCTCTGAACCTTGCTTCTGACAATGTCGGCGTGGTAATTTTTGGCGATGATAGAACAGTAAAAGAAGGCGATATTGTAAAACGCACCGCAACCATTATGGACACTCCAGTTGGCAAAGGTTTGCTTGGTCGCGTAGTTGACGGTCTGGGCAACCCGATTGACGGAAAAGGACCACTAACCAACGTCACTCGCTCCCGCGTGGAAGTTAAAGCTCCGGGAATTATCGCCCGTAAGTCAGTGCATGAGCCAATGTCAACGGGCATCAAAGCTATCGACACATTGATTCCGATCGGTCGTGGGCAGCGTGAGCTTATCATTGGTGACCGTCAGACTGGTAAAACTGCAATCGCAGTGGATGCAATCCTCAATCAAAAAGCCATCAATGCTGGAACTGACGAGAGCAAAAAACTATATTGCATTTATGTTTGTATCGGGCAGAAACGCTCAACCGTTGCGCAGGTAGTTAAAAAGCTCGAAGAAACTGGCGCGCTGGCTTACACCATCGTGGTTGCTGCAACAGCTTCTGAGCCTGCTCCTCTTCAATTCCTCGCGCCTTACACTGGTTCGGCGATGGGTGAATATTTCCGCGATAACGGCATGCACGCGCTGATTATTTATGATGATTTATCCAAGCAAGCTGTGGCTTACCGCCAGATGTCCTTGCTACTGCGTCGCCCACCGGGTCGTGAAGCATATCCGGGTGACGTATTTTATATTCACTCGCGCCTGCTGGAGCGTTCCGCTAAAATGTCAGATGCTATGGGTGCTGGTTCAATGACTGCTTTGCCGATTATTGAAACTCAAGCGGGTGACGTTTCTGCATATATTCCAACCAACGTAATTTCAATTACCGACGGTCAGATTTTCTTGGAAACAGACTTGTTCTACAAGGGTGTGCGTCCAGCCGTAAACGTTGGTCTATCAGTGTCGCGCGTGGGTTCAGCGGCGCAAATCAAAGCGATGAAACAGGTTGCTGGTTCTATTAAACTTGAGTTAGCGCAATATCGTGAAATGGAATCTTTTGCCCAGTTCGGCTCGGATTTAGACCCTGCAACACAAAAACTTTTGGCACGCGGTCAACGCCTCACCGAGCTTCTAAAACAACCACAATATTCACCGCTTTCCACTGCTGAGCAAGTTTGCGTAATTTATGCCGGCGTGAAAGGGCATCTCGATAAAATCGGCACTCGTGACGTTGGCAAATTCGAGCAGGCATTGCTTCTGGAACTGCGCAACACCCAGAAAGATATCCTTGATGATATTACTGCAAAATCAGCACTTTCCCCAGAGAATGAAGCAAAACTGAAAAATGTTATTGAACAACTGGTGAAGAGGTTTGCGTAGTATTAGAAAGTCAAGAAGTCTAGAAATTGAGAAGATGAGAATGGAAAAGGTTTTGAAGGGTGAATTTATAACCAGCTATCGCGATTTGAAAGTGTTTCAACGCTCCTATAAACTTGCTCTGGAATTACATAAAGCCTCACTGTTATTTCCTAAAATGGAACAATATGTATTAGGAGACCAGATAAGGCGTTCATCGCGCTCTATTTGCGCAAATATTGCCGAAGGATTTATGCGCCAATGTGGTTCCAAAGCCGAATGGAAAAGATTTTTGATAATGTCACTTGGTTCTGCTGAAGAAACTATTATGTGGATGGATTTTGCGCGTGACCTTGGATATGTTGAGTCTACCCAAAGTTATATTTGGCAGCAAGAATTAACAGAAATTTCGAAAATGCTTCATAAACTGCGAGAGAAAACTGATGCTTAACATTCTCGTCTTCTCGCCTTCTCGTTTTCTGGAGTTCTAACAAATGCCATCATTGAAAGACCTTAAAAACCGTATAAAATCGGTAAAATCGACGCAGAAAATAACCAAAGCCATGAAAATGGTGGCGGCGGCGAAGCTGCGCCGTGCGCGTGAACAGGCGGAAGCTACCCGTCCTTATGCTGAAGGAATGGAACGCTTATTATCTTCTCTTGCTAGCTCAGTAACTGCTGGGTCAGATGCACCAAAATTACTTTCGGGAACAGGT
>JBEBHV010000148.1:0-5202 GCA_040080715.1 Rickettsiales bacterium
GCAAACGATGAATAAATTTTCCGGTAGCATATACATGTTTCTTAGAAAGTGGCGAAACACTGGCAGGCACTTCAGATAAAATCCGCGATGGAGTCAAAGGTTTACTCGGCGAAGGCTCAACTGGCACTGGCATTTGCAGAAAAGAATACTCCGTTATCCCCTCCTTGCGCGGGGATCTAGTGTTATAAGCACTGATATCAACTTTTATTCTAGACCCCTGGGCAAGTGCGGGGTGACAGGTTGGAGGATTCCCCACCCGCAACCCCTGCCCCCATGGCGTTTCAAAACTCTCTGCAATTTGCTCAATTCCTGTTTTGATATGCTGATACCAACTCTGCTCATTGATTTTATCTTTTCCGGTCGCCCCGCAAATATACAACCTATCCTCGGCACGAGTTAGCGCAACATACAACAAGCGACGATATTCGCTGAGCATTTCCTCCCGCTCATAGTGTCGCAATTCACGGCATATTTTATCATCTTTTTTGGAAGATAATGAGCGTAGCGGAATATTATCCAGATACAACAAACTGCCACTTTCCCTTGGAATTTCTACAGTATCCGGCAAAATCACAATTTTTGACTGCAAGCCTTTAGAACCATGCACTGTCATAATCCGTACTGCGTTTTTTGCCTGTTCCATATCGCGCTTTATTTCACTATTGCTGGCAACAAGCCAATGTATAAAACCTTGCAAAGATGGCGGATGTGAACGCTCATAAAGCAAGGCCTGCTGCATAAATTCATCAATAGGATCAGCATATTCCTCACCCATCCTGCCAATAAATCTCCTGCGCATCCCTTTAGTATCGAGCAGGTGTGAGTAGAATTCAAATGGCGGAACGAAATCGGCTTTAGCGCGCATTTCTGTGAGCAATTCATAGCTATCTGCAAATTTCGGCGACTGTGATAAACATTGCCATAATGTTTTTTCGCCTCGATTATAGGCAAGTGCAAATAAATCTTCTTCATTGAAATCAAATATCGGGCTTTTTAGACAGGCTGCCAGAGTCAGATCATCATCGGGCAATAACATAACCTGCCCGAGAGCTATTAAATCCTGTACGGCAAGATTATCATTAAGAGCCATACGGTCACTTCCCGCCACCGGAACTCCACGCCTCTTCAACGCCCGCACCAATTTATCGGCAAATAACGTACGGCTACGCAGCAAAATCATTATATCACCGGCCTGAGCCTCACCAGTCTCAATCCAACTTTGAATTTTATCGGCAATGTGGCGTACTAACTTTGTCGCTGGCGTGGCAGTTTCGTCATTGCGAGTCCAGAAACTTTCTGGACGAAGCACTCCAGCAGTTTCAATAGAATTAGATTTCTGGATTGCCACGTCGGCTATGCCTCCTCGCAATGACGGAGAATCTTGAGGCTGTATGAGTGGCCATAGCTCCACCAATCCTTCATGTCCTATTCGGGTGAGGATATGGGTAAATTCAGCATCTTCCGACGTAACGCCGGCACGCGTTTCCTGCCTTGCGAAAACCGCATCCACAACCCTTAAAACCTGATTGGTTGAGCGGTATGATTTGGTCAGTGACAAAAAATGCATCGGTTTTTGCGAAGCTGTGATTAACTCGGCAAAATGTTTCTGCATCCGTGCCAGCTCTTTGACATTAGCACCTTGAAAACTGAATATTGATTGTTTTTCATCACCAACAATAAACAATGAACGATCAATCTCTTTAGCTCCCTGCCCGGCAAAAAATTCCTGCGTGAGCGCGTCAATGATCATCCATTGCTGCGGGCTGGTGTCCTGTGCTTCATCCACCAAAATATGGTCTATTCCGCCATCAAGTTTAAACAAAACCCATGGCGACATTCCCGCGCGCGTTAGCAATTCACAGGCGGTTGCAATCAAATCATCATAATCCATCCACGCATGACCGCGCTTGATAGCCTCATACTCAGCAAGCAAGCCTTCCGCCACCTGCATAACATCCATGCTGTGCTGAACCACCGAAAACGCGCATAATTTATCAGCAAACTCACAAACAAGCTGTTGTTCAGACAGAAGCTCATCTATCAGTTCTACATCAGTTAAAGCTTCCTTAGTAAAAATCTTTTTTCGAGCAGAGCCTTTTTCCGTGATAAAACAATCTATATATTCTTCATATAAATCCATCTTTGCCTGCGGATTTGCCATCCATTTTTCAAGTGACTGCACAGTTTTTTTGTCTGTGTCTTTGTCTGATTTTTGTAATGCCTCAACTATTTTTCGTAAGTTTTCAGACCGTTCTTCGCTATAGTTAAAAAATTGGTTTAAGAGCAATTCAATACTGATGCCTTCTTCAATTTTAAAAAGTTTATATAGCCTGTGCCGGATCGCAGATAACGCTTCCATTTCCTGCAATATATGACGAAATTTATCCTTATTTTCTACAATCTCACTCATTAATTTATGGAAACCATATTCACTGACCTCTCGCGCCAGATTATCGAGAGATTTCTGGATAGTGGAATCGGATTTTCGAGCATTGTTAAATAAGCGCAGGCGCGCCTCTGTCAGAACTTCCTGTTCACTCCTGCTATCCATCACTTTAAAATGCGGACTGATTCCCGCCTCTAAAGGAAAACGCCTGAGCAATGATTGCGAAAACCCATGAATCGTCTGGATATTTATGCCCTGTGGCGACTCCAGAACCCGGGCAAATAAACTGCGGGCATTATCCAGTAAAGAATTAGTAACATTCCCAGAAGTTAGCTTAGCAAGCTGCGCTGATAACTTTTCTTCATCCGCCATCACCCATGAACCCAGAGCTTGCAAGATACGGTTAGACATTTCCGCCGCCGCCGCATTAGTAAAGGTCAGGCATAAAATTTTGCCTGGCTCGACCCCATGCAGCAATAAGCTAAGAACACGATTAGTTAGTAAACTGGTCTTTCCGGAACCGGCATTTGCGGTAACAAATACACAAGCTTCTGTATTAAAAGCAATATTTGCCTTTTCATCGCTAATAACATTAACTTTTTTATTAAGCATATAATATTAAATAATTAACAAAATAAATAAAATGTCATAAAAGATTAATATTAAATAAGTAAAATTAATGTTATAATGAGCTGTATTTAATAAATAAGTAGGACATAAATGGAACTAAACTCAGATACACCTAAAGAGAAAATTTCGCAAAATATATTATTTATGCCTAGCGTGTACAATGATGCTATGACGCTGCTGTGTGAAGCACAAGAATATTTTTCCGAATTCGGCGCAGAAGATCAGAAAAAACTGGATATAAGCACCAAACCCATCTATGCCTGCGAAATGTCGCGCATAACCCTTCGCCTTTCCTGCGTCATGTCATGGATACTTGCCCAGCGCGGTGTAGTCGCCGGACAAATCGCCATTGAGGAATCCGCGCATTATGGTCTTGAATTTCAAAATATCTGCCGCGTTGACAACAAAGTCCTGCATGGTGTCCTGCCGCCTTATGTCTGCTACCTTCTCGACAGCACCTTTGAATTATATGAACGCGTCCTGCGCCTTAATTCACAACTCTCTCAGGTTCATTAAACGTCATACCGCCGCAGGGCGGTATCCATATCCATTTGATAATATATAGATTCCGCTCTTCAGCAGAATGGCGGACAAAGTAGAAATTCAGCCAAACTCATTGGTTTTGTCACAAATTCTTCATAATTGTCAGGTTGATTGATTATCAAATTTCCATAATAATTACGGTTAATAAGTAAAGAATATAAATACATAGGAACTTTATGAGCGAACCGAAAGATATACAGGTATCAAATCAACCATCACGTGCGGTTATACCAAATAACGATCCAACTCGATCAATACACAGTGAGTTGATAGAGGCTATCAAAGCACAAGGATTGAACGATCCTAATTTCAAGTTTCAGGTAAACAAAGGTGGTGCTGCCACTACAAGAATAGACACTACTCTTCCAGTAGAAGGCGATAAAAGACTAACCATATTGTTAAAAACAAACGGTTCTGCTGAATTTTACAAAGCTGATCCCAAATCACAGTTTATGGGAAAATCTTTGACCGCAGACGGCGGGATAGAACAAACTGTTTCCACCAGTGGAAAAACAACCGTTTTTGAACAATCAGAATGGGTTTCTAAGAGTGGTAATTTGTTATCCAGTGATGCTCTTGGGGTTACTCATGACCCAAGACAATCTGTTAAGGATTTTAGGGATTTAGTATCTAATCAAAAATTGGTTAAGGGATTGAATGCCATTAATCAGCAAGCTGGTACACTTATTTACAATGTAAAGGCTGGCACTGGAGATGGGGTTTATACAGAAATCGAGATTAATCATGGTGGAAGTAAAGCTAAAATGCATGCTTTGCAAGAAGGTGGAAAAGTTAAAATTCCCGGTGCTGGTGTAAACGACATAGATACCGTGTTAAAGAATGTTGCCGAAGCAGCAAAACCTCCTGCACCTGCAAAACAAATTGAAGGCAAAGTATTTACTGTTTCCGAAATAAGGGAACTAGGGGATAAAATCCCTAAAATCAAGCTTGGTATTGGAGCTGGTATAGGTATTTTAGCTCCGCAATTAGCAGAGGCAGCTATAGGCAAAGCTCCTAAAGAACCTCCAAAAGGTGCTGACCGCATGGTAGGAATTATGGGCCCGATTGGTTACGCATTAAATGAAACTGCTAAGGCTATTTCCGGATCAAAAGACTCTTCAAAAAAAGAAGTTGGATCTGTCCTCAGTGAGGCTGATAAGCGTATGGCAGCGGAAATAGCAAAACAATTTGATAATTTTGGCATCCCTGCACCAACTTCTGATGTTGTAGCAAACCAGCATATATCTTCAAAATCACAACAAACATCTCGGGCTACGCCCGGCAGCTAACCACCCTCCCATTCCTTCCGGCGGGTCAGGTGTTCATAATCATTATAACGCGCGGGCAGTCCTTCCGATTGCGCGTTGTAGGGTGTGGTTTCATCATCAAATTTTGTGATTAATTCTTCCAGCATTTTCCTGGTTTCTTCTATATCAGCCTTTGAGTATGTAATTTCGCATTTGCCTTCACTGCCGGAAAGTTTCCAATATTCCATCTGCTCCGCCATCCCCGGCGGTACATCGCCTGACAATTTCCCATAGCGCACAATCAACGCCTCCAGCGGCAATTGGTTGGAAAGTCCGGTCTTAGGCACAATTCCGGTTTTATAATCAATCAAATTATAAGCACCAGACGGCAACTTC
>JBEBHV010000149.1:0-5127 GCA_040080715.1 Rickettsiales bacterium
TGTATAATAATTATACAGAATTACTATATTTTTTAATTATAGCTAAAAAAGCACTGGATAAGCTGAAGCTTAGGCTATATATGCTACATTCTAGGCTCGCGTGGCGGAATCGGTAGACGCAAGGGACTTAAAATCCCTCGATCGCAAGGTTGTGCCGGTTCAAGTCCGGCCGCGAGCACCATCCTACGCCTTCGGCTTCGGATGGCTTACGCCATACGAAGGCGATCTTAGGCGTTGGATGCGCTACGAAGCCATGCGTAGCTTTAGCTAAACATGGCGAAGGAGGGCTGTTTATGTATTATGTTTATTTGCTACGCAGCATAAAATTTCCTGAACAAACCTATAGTGGTTATACAGAAGATCTAAAAACGCGTTTGAAAGACCACAACGCCGGGAAATCAAAACATACTGCTAAATATTTGCCGTGGAAGCTTATCAGCTATCACGCATTTGCAAGTGAACAAAAGGCACGTGAATTTGAATATTATTTGAAAACTGGTTCTGGCAGAGCATTTGCCAATAAACGATTATTCTGATTGGTTCTTCTCCCAACTGCGAGTGGCATAAGGACTTGAACCATTTTTATATTTGCTATCGCCACACTTGTGGATTAAAAAACCTTTCATGCACTACGCACATTTTAAACAATATAATCCATTGCTACTAAAGGCGTTAATTGAAACATTCCCATTTGCTACAATCATAGCAAATGGGATTGATTCACCTGTGGTAGCGTATGCGCCACTTATTTTTAAACAAGATGGTGAAAATGGAGCGGTGGAGTTCCATCTGGCACAAAAAAATCCAGTTTCTCAATATCTGACAAATGGTGCAAAGATTACTATTGTTCTTAATGGTTCGAGCGCGCATATATCACCAAGCTGGTACACAGCACGTTTTTCTGGTGACAACCCCGACCGCAGTAAGACAGCACCAACCTATAATTATATCAGCACCACCTTGAACGGCTCTGTTCAAATTATGGATGCACAGCACCTTATCAATCAAATCAAAGACCTTGTTAAAGCACATGAGCCAAGCGACGGTTGGAAAATAGAGGAAATTGACCATGATATGTTTGGCAAATGGTGTGGCTTGATAACTGGATTTCGTGTGAATATAGAATCTTTCGATATGACCGTAAAACTTAGCCAAGAGCAGACCCCCGAAGACAAACCAGGAATTATCGCAGGACTTAAAAAACGGGGAATGGCGGGTGATATGACAATGGCTAGACTGCTTGAAGTATTCGATGGAACAGCAGAATCATTGATTAGGGGATTATCCCAATGCCAGAAATAGAGAAAATTTTAGCACGGTTTCCCAAGCAGCGTCCGCCGCTTCCTGAGGCGCAGCAGAAGATTTACGAGCAGGAATATCTGGCTAACCGTGAAGGGAAAAACCTGGCATCATCGCTGGCACAGAAACTGGAAGCATGGATGCATAGGCAAGTAGCACAGAATGTAGTAGGCAGCAGGTTTTTAGAAATTGGTGCAGGAACACTCAACCATGTTCCCTACATGGAAGGTAATATCGAATATTATGATGCAATTGAGCCAGCCACATTCCTATATCAGGATTCTATTTTTAAACCGCGAATCCGAAATTTTTACAGTGATATTTCGCAGTGTAACGGCAGCTATGATTCCATTTATTCCATCGCTGCTTTAGAGCATGTAACCAACTTGCCCGATGTTATTGCCAAGATGGGGGCATTACTCGCAGATGGCGGGGTGTGCGTTAACGCTATTCCCTGCGAAGGCGGATTCCTGTGGGGACTGAGCTGGCGGCTTTCCACCGGGCTTTCCTATAAGCTACGCACCGGTTTTTCCTATAAAACCCTGATGCGCCACGAACATGTGAATAATCACGATGAAATAATCGCCCTGCATAAGCATTTTTTTAAGAGTGTAAAACTTATCTATTTTCCAGCGTCAGGAAAAAGTCTATCACTTTATTGCTGCATTATAGCGCGCAAACCGATACGACACTGGTAACTACTGCGCCACCATGGCAATTGTTGGATTGCCGCTTACCAGCTTGGCAAGTTTCTCTATCACCCCTTCAACACCGCGAGAAGCAGCAAGGGCAGCAAATTCAGCCCGGTGAGTATTGATCAGACTGACATTCTCTATGGCAATATCCAGAACCTTATAACGCTTTTCTTTTTCACGAACCAAATAATTCACATTCAGCCTGTCCTGATTGCTGAGGTGGATTTGCGTAGCCACGTTAAAATCACTGGAATTGCTATCACTTACATCTACGATTTTAATCGCGCTGATACGCCTTTCAGGATTTTCTGCAAAATTTTCAACATAGGTTTTTGTTAAAAATTCACGGTATAGCTCGGTATATTTCACGCGCTGCTCTTCAGTGGCATTATTCCAGTTCCTGCCGATCACAAATTTTGCTATCCATTCAATATCAACTGATTTGCTGAAAGCCTGCGCTAGATTATCCTTGCGCTGTTCTTCAGTCTTTTTCTGGTCGCTGATAACCGCAAGAACAATATTGGCAAAACTATTGGCAAACGCCACCCTCTCCTCACGCAGCTCAGAATTTTCCACTTCTGCCGCATAAGAAACATTATTGCCAGCTAATTGGCAGGTTACTGCCAACAAAAGCACTAAAGAATAACGTAATACCCGTAACATAATATACTCTACTCCTTTAAAATATATCTATACCTTTTGCACCCCAAGAATTAGGAATTCTTGAAGTGCGTACGCTCGCTACGCGGCGAAAAATCGGACTTTCGGTCTCGATTTTCATATACCCATCCCAACTCTTCAGTTGGAATGGGTGTATCATAACTAATGATAATTAATATATCGTCAATTTTCAATAAATTTTTATTAATTGTTAACTATTAGCCTCATGCCGCCTCTGCAACACCTCTATCGTCTGGTCCTGACAATAAGCGGCAAGCTGTTTGCGCCCGCCAATCTGGCTCATAGTCACGGCCGGAAGGAAGGTAAGCTTGGCATCGATTTTCCCCAATTGCAGCAATTTCCACACATGTGGAGCCAGAACCATATCCCCATACCAGGCTATATTCGGCCACTGGGTACTGTCAATAGGCAGCGCGCTTACACCGATATAGCTGATAATTGCCGGCTGGATCAATAATTCCCTAACCCCATTCTCCATATTTATTTCCTCTTCAGCAATGCTGAAAAGACTGGATTTAAAGGGCAGAACATGCCTTCCATTACCGGTTGTTCCTTCGGGAAATAAGGAAACCACCTCATTTTTTGCCAGTGTCTGATATATTTTTGCCTGCGCTATTTTTATTTTATCTTTGGAACGTTCAATAAAAACAGAGTTTAGCAGGCGGCAGATTGTGGAAATAACCGGCCAGCGCGCCATGTCACTTTTAGGGGTGAATATCGCCGGTGTTTTCGCGCCGAGAACCAGTATATCGAGATAAGATATATGGTTGGACACCAGAAGGAGCGGGCGACCAGTTTCCATTTCGCCTTCAGTGCGAACCCTAAGTCCCACAATCAGGCACACAACTGCAAAAGAAAAACGGCAAAAACCTTCATGCCATTTTTTCTTGCCGGTTTTATTTACCAACCATAACAAAGCGATAGATAGCGCAAGCCAAACCACTAAAAATAAGATTTTAATTGCAGCTTTAATCATCAATCTGTTCTTTACCGCTACCATAACGCGTAGCATATTTCTCGGTAACTAAATCTGTTTTAACCACTATGCTTACATCTATGGTGTTATATTCATAATCAATCACCGCTCCAGCACCAATATAACCACTAAGGCGCAGATAACCTTTAATCAGCGGTGGCAATCCGGAAAACGCCTCTTTGACATCAATAGCTTCCTTTTCCATCAGATTCATCTCTACATAACGATCCTTAAGTGCTGTTGGACAAAGTTCCTTCGGCGCAAGATGATAGTGGTGCAGGTAAGAAAGTGCCATCGCATGTTCTTTCGGATCGACACCATTAAAACTGGCGCAGCCAAACATCAACCCGATATTGAACTTCGACACATACGCCCCAATTCCCCGCCATAATAACTGCATTACCGCACGATTGCGAAAATCCGCATGCACGCAGGAGCGTCCAACCTCCAAAATTTGCCCCTTATATTGTTTTATCGGGCTAATATCAAATTCGCTATCAGTATAAAAATGCCCTATTTTTTTCATATGTTCACGACGCAGCAAACGATATGTTCCCACCACCCTGTAACCTCCGGACTGGTTATGTTCTACCACCAGTAAATGATCGCAGATCTCATCAAACTCATCAACATCCAGCCTGCTTGCTAAGATTTTGGGATTTGCCTTCGCACCCATTTCCTCAAAAAACACCCGATAGCGTAGACCCTGCGCTGCTTCAATATCCGTAATTTTTCTGGTCACAAACACTTCAAGATTGCCAGCACGTATTTCGCCAAGGTCATAGCAAGCTTCTATCTTATCGAGTAATTTATTTGGGTGCATAATGTTGTCTTGTGATACGGATGATACTAGCATTGGTTCTTATTATTTCTTGGAATCAGAATCCAAAGGAACAGCATAAAGCTCCAACCTGTGATCCACCAGTTTATAGCCAAGTTTATTTGCAATCGAACGCTGTAAAGTCTCAATCTCGCTACTGGAAAATTCAATAACCTTACCAGATTTAAGATCAATCAAATGGTCATGATGCTCGTCACTTACCGGCTCATAGCGAGAGCGGCCATCACCAAAATCATGCCTCTGGGTAATTCCTGATTCTTCAAACAGCTTAACCGTGCGATAGACGGTCGCAATACTGATATGCGGGTCAATAGCTACAGCCCGCTGATAAAGCATCTCGACATCAGGATGATCATCAGATTCAGAAACGACCCTCGCAATAACACGGCGTTGCCCGGTCATCTTCAAGCCTTTTTCTGTGCATTTTTCTTCGATATCTGATATGTTTTGTTGCAAGTTATAATCCTTACTATTGTTTGCGGGTGCAAAGATAGTAGCTTGTAGTTAGTGTTTTGTAAATAGTAGCTGGTGATTCATCAGGGCAACCGCGTAAATTGATAATAAAGTATTAACGTAGATGGGATAAGCCATAGGTGACAGGAGGTTGCTTATGGCATTATTATTTTTAGATCATT
>JBEBHV010000150.1:0-5107 GCA_040080715.1 Rickettsiales bacterium
GCCTTGAAGAATTACGCTTTTTTTGCTATGGTAAAGTAGATGGTGTAGTTATGACGGTGCGCTTTACCTATCGTAATGAAAAAGTTAGAATATTCGGTGCTGCTTACTGGAGAGAAGGAACTAAAATTTATGCCAAAAAAAATAATATATGAAGAAAATCCTTGGGATGATGTAGCTGGTTTAACCGCTGATGATTTTAATGTGGTGCATGGGGTATTGCCACCAGCCAGCGAGATACGAAAAGCTAAGATAGTAGTTGATGGTAATGAGATTATCGTGCTGCACCTTTCACCTAATGATATAGAATCTCTGCATAATATAGCGCAAAGAGATGGTGTTTCTTCCACAGATTTAGCTACTTCTGTAGTGCATAAATTTATTAGCGATTCAGCTAACCAGTAAAATTCAAGGAATCTGGCGGAGAGATTTACCAGAAGGTTAGTTGAATTGTTTAGTATATAATAATAGAGCAAATATGAGCTTTGAATATGTCGTATATAAAATAACTTTTCCCAACGGGAAAATATATATAGGCAAAGATATTGGCGGATCTGGGCATTCTTTGCGCTATTTTGGCTCTTGGAACAATGAATTAGTTAAACAGGACTTTTCCAAGGAGCAAATTATCGACTTTACATTACGTAAAGAGATTTTATTTGAATCCAATGATAAGAAAGAAGTCGGGAAAAAAGAAGGGTATTTTATACTTTTCTTCAAATCTAATGACCCTGCTATTGGTTATAATCAAACTCACCGACCAAGAAACTTAGAAAAATTGTGACAAAAACTGACGTTCTCATAGCTGGTGGTGGGTTTGCAGGGTTGGAGTGCGCCCGCGCGTTGGCGGCGGCTGGCATTTCTGTAACGCTCCTTGAGCGAAAAAAAGCGGCGGGTGTGGGGATGCACACTACGGGCATAATCGTTGGTGAATGTGCTGAAGAGTTTGCTATTCCCGAGCGTGTGACCCGCAAAGTCACCGATGTGCGCCTGTTTGCCCCTAACCTTAAATATATAGACCTGCACGCACCTGATTATTTCTTCCTGACTACTAATACACCTGCCTTAATGCAGCATTTGTCAGATGAAGCAGAGAAAGCAGGCGCGACTATTTTATATGACACACCTTATGAAAATGCAGTGGAGAAAGATGGAAATATCATTGTAAATGATGGCGCGTTTACTTGTAAATTTCTGATCGGAGCCGATGGTCCACGCTCAAAAGTTGCCGATCATTTCAACCTTGGGCAGAACACAAAATTCCTGCTCGGCGCGGAAGCTGAATATGAAGGGCTGAACCTACCACAAAATAGTTTTTATTGTTTCCTCGACCAAACACTTGCTTATGGCTATCTCGGCTGGGTTATCCCAAGCGTGGGAGTGACGCAGGTTGGTGTTGCCTGCCGTATGCCGAGCAAACCAGATATTGACGCATTCGCTGCGCGCATGAAAGATGTTGTGGATTTTTCTGGGGCAAAAATTGTGGCGCGGCGTGGCGGATTAATTCCAGTCGGCGGATTGGTTTCACCATTTGCACGCGGCAACGTAATTTTGCTTGGTGATTCGGCTGGAATCGTCTCTCCGCTTACCGCTGGCGGGATTCACACCGCACTGCATTATGGCAAAATACTTGGTGAAACCATCGCAAAAAACCTGAAGGAAAATGGCGAGCATCCGGCAGAAGTGATGGCAAAAATTTATCCGCGTTTTTATTTCAAGCAAGGACTAAGAAAAATTTACGAACATCTAGCACCAAATTGGTTGCTCAATGTTGCACTTACAAATCCGTTGTTTAAATTTTCTGCAAGCAACGTATTTTTCAGAAGAAAAACATTGCGCTAAAAATAGATATTAAAAAACTATAAATTGTTGTAGCGCGATGTAATATTTTCTTATAGATTTTGTACAGTAATGTACCAGCGTAAAAAAATGTGGGCTGGTGCTTTGTGTACCAGATATAACCGCAAACTATAGTCAGGAGAATGGATATGTTCCGTCGTAAAGAAGAAGGATTGTTTGATTCCGATACAGATCAAGAAGAAATGCAGGATGAGGCTGTTCATGATGAAAAGCCTGCTGCTCAACAAGCTAGTTCGAGTTTTAATGCCAGCAGCAGCAGCGCGAGTTCTGCGCCAGTAGCAACTGCGCAACAGAGCAGTCAGCAATCTACCCATACCCCTCGTCCGAGCCCAGCACCAACGGCTAATTCTTTCCGTCCATCGTCTGCATCTTCTTCTGCAGCACCGTTGTCCGCTGATTTAACACGCAACCGCCTTCCTGAAGCTAAACAGGCTGCTCCAGTTACGCCGGCAACTTTTGCACCACCACTTCCTATTTCAGATAAATCAAAATCTGGTGCGAAGCGCGTGCTTACTGTCGGCAACGACATATTGCTTAAGGGTGAAATAGCAACCTGCGACCGCCTGGTAATTGAGGGCAAGGTTGATGCAACACTTAATGACGTTCATACCGTAGAAATTTCTGAATGTGGCTCTTTTAAAGGCTCTGCTCATATTGAAGATGCAGAAATAAGCGGCTTATTTGAAGGCGATTTGGTTGTACGTGGTCGTTTGGTTATTTATGCAACTGGCAAGGTTCGCGGTAAGATTTCATATGGTGAAATTGAGATTGAACGTGGCGGAGAACTTACCGGAGAGATTAAAATTGGTGGTGCGGCGGCAGTAACCGGCAACCGCCCTATCTCCAGAAATGCAACGAAGGAAGATAGGGTTGCCGCTTAAGACTCTGTTTTATATGACATAAAATAGCCCGTCGATACAACCGTCGGGCTATTTTTTTACCTATCATAAAATTGTCATAAAATTGTCATACTAATTTATAACAAATACTTTATTATCAATGCAGCAATAAATATAATACATATATAAAAAGATAGTACAGAATGGGTTGATTATGAAAACTAAGGACTATTCAATGGATGATTATAAATCCAGATATAATGATATAACCTCCCTGTGTGACTCAGCAGAAGAGCTTCTTGCTACCGTTGAGAATTCTCCTGCAAAAGATCCGCAGGCTCATCTTGACATGATCGAACCGTTAATCAACGAAATCGCTGATTCTTCCGATGTTCTGGTCGAAGAATTTATATTGATTGCGGAAAACAAAGAAAAGCGTTCTTCCAATAAATTCAGCAAGAAACGCATCGAGGCAGCACTGCGTAGGATTTTTATCACGATAAATGAGTATCAGGAAAATGCTAAGCTTACCTCTAAGAAGCTTGGAAGTGAAGCTGTTACCCTTACGAACAGCATAGTGAAGAAAATCAAAGACCAACTGGATAAGGTGGTTGCCATATTCTTTGAATTTGCCCAGATTTCATTACAGAATATAATGAATAAGGCAGAGATTGACGCGCTCAAAGCCCGTGACAGCCGTATCGCTCTAATGATGCATCAATACAGTATTTCTCAATAGATGTTAGGATAATCAGGTTATGGTTTCTCAACAACTTCAAGCTTCGGTGGTTGAAGAATTGGAAAATAGAGATATTTTGCCAAATAAATATGTAAGCAATATCATAGAAAATAAATCTGACTTAGGCAAACATGTTGCTGATGCTACTATCGGTGATCAAACCTTCTTAGCTATCCCAACCACAGTAACATCTGACATTAATTTTTGGAGAAATAAATTCCGTAATAAGATGCCAGTTTCTGAATCATCAGTCGCAAGTGCCATTGAAGACGGAATAGGTAAAGTAATTTCAGAGAAAGCACAAAGCAAACCTGGTCACAGGAATTTGGCAGATCTGCTAGAAAAACTTGGAATTAAACAGATTCCTGTCGATGATATATGCATGGCTATGTTCTAAATTACTATCCTTATTTATATTATATTGTCACTGCAGGAAAAATTGAATAAATCTGATATATCTCTGTAATATGGTCGCCCAACACTACTGAAGGTCTTGCTTCATGCCAAATATCAAAAGCTACGATGTTATAATAGTTGGTGCTGGCATGGTAGGAATGAGCATGGCAATTGCTCTCGCACGCGCCGGGTTAAGTATAGCGGTAATCGAAAAACATAATATAAGTACACAATTTGAAGAGAAGTTTGATGGGCGCGTCAGTGCTATTGCCCTTGGTTCAAAGCATATACTTGATAATATTGGTGTGTGGGAATTTATGGAAGCCCACGCCGAGCCAATTCTGGACATTCGCGTCACCGATGGCGCAACTCCTTTTTTCCTGCATTTCGATCATAATGATGTTAGCAGCGATCCTTTTGGCTATATAGTTGAGAACCGCTATACTCGCCATGCTTTGCACCTCGCAGCTTCCTCCCATAATAATATTGAACTGATTGAGAACTTCACAATAGCAGGTCTTACGCAAACTGATTATAACGCAGCTATAACCGGAACAGATGATAAAACGCTGCAAGCAAGATTAGTCATAGCAGCCGATGGTCGTATTTCGCAAGCACGTGCCCTGGCTGGCATAGGCATAACCACATGGAGTTATGGACAAACCGCAATTGTTACAACAATAGAACACAGCTTACCGCATAATGGTCTGGCGCAGGAACGTTTCTTCCCGATTGGACCTTTTGCTGTCCTGCCAATGACTGGCAATAGGTCATCATTAGTTTGGGTTGAACCTGATGACCGGGTAAATCTGTATCTGGAGTTGCCTGAAGATGAATTCATCCAGGAAATAAGTGAGCGTATAGGTGGTTATCTAGGTGATATTTACTCTGCTCACGGACGCTTTTCTTATCCATTATCCTTATTGCATGCGAAGAAATATACAACCGGACGGGTGGCGGTTATTGGTGATGCAGCACATGGAATGCATCCTATCGCCGGTCAGGGTGTAAATCTTGGATTTCGCGATGTATCAGTTCTGGCAGACTTAATTATTAAACAGCATAATCTGGGGCTTGATATTGGAGCGGAGAATATTATTGCAGATTATGATAATCTGCGAAAATTTGACAATATTTCCATGCTGACGGCTACTGATCTATTGAACAGGTTGTTTTCTAATAATATTTTAGCCATGCAAATAGCCCGTGATATCGGTCTTTGGACTGTGGCAAGAATACCAATCGTTAAAAAATTATTTATGAAACACGCCATGGG
>JBEBHV010000151.1:0-5104 GCA_040080715.1 Rickettsiales bacterium
GTAATACCTAGTGATAGTTGATATTAATAAAGATACTCATAGAAATTTTATTTTTGATGTAAAAATAGAGTCGCTGGGCGGGCTTGGCGATGGTATCGGCAGCTATCAAGGCAAGCCGGTTTTTGTGCCAAAATCGGTGGTTGGCGATGTTCTTAAAGTCAGATCTATACATCAGACTAATGAATTAATCCGTGGTGAAATAATCGAAATTATGGAAGCTGGAAGGTCGCGTATTGCTGCGCCTTGTCCGCATTTTTCGGTTTGCGGTGGCTGTAGTTTGCAGCAGATGCAGGAAAGTGATTACAGGAATTTTAAAACAAAGATTGTGGAAAATTCCTTGCGCCAGGCTGGGTTAGAAACGCCTAACCAAAAAATAATTTTCCTTCCCGCCTCTTCTCGCCGTCGCGCCGAATTTAAATTACTTAAAGAGCATGGCAAATGGTTTCTCGCTTATCTGGGAGGGCGCAGCCACACTAAAGTGGCTATAACAACCTGCCTTATCCTAGAACCGTCTTTGCAGAAAATATTGCCATTGTTACAGGAGCTTATCGGCGCGCTGCCTTTCGTGAAAGATATTGAATCTTTGAGCTTAACTGCTGCCGACAGTGGTGTAGAAGTTATCTTGGAACTTAGCCGAAACGCAAAACCACAGGCGGAGGTTGGCGTTTTTGAAAGCGAACTGAAACATATTGCGGACGCGCTTAAACTCACCCGTATCAGCATAACTGACAGCCGCGCCGTGCCGCTCGCCACCATTGAAAATGGCTATCTCACTATGCGCCTGGGCGCGGTGGATATGCACCTGCCACAGGACGCTTTTCTACAAGCCACTCGTGAAGGGCAGCGTCTGCTCACCGAATTTACGCTGGCAGGAGTTTCCGGGGCAAAACGCATTCTCGATTTATTCTGCGGTATTGGTACATATAGCGTTGCTCTAGCGGAAAATGCCACTGTTCACGCTGCCGATGACCACCTGATTATGGTTTCCAACCTGCGCCACGCCGCCCGCGCAAGCAACATGCGCCTCACTACCGAAAAACGCAATTTATTCGTAAAACCATTTACCACCAGCGAGCTGAAAGGCTTTGACGCGGTGGTGATAAACCCACCGCGCTCAGGCGCAAAAACCCAGTGTGAGCAGATTGCCCTGTCGGCTATAAAAAACGTGGTGATGGTCTCCTGCAACCCGGCCACCTTCGCCCGTGATGCCAAAATCTTAAAAAATGCTGGATTTACCCTTAAAGATACACTAGCTATCGACCAATTCGTGTGGAGTCCACACCTCGAAATAGCAGCAAGTTTTATAAAATGACCAACCTATCGCATATCCGTAATTTTTCCATTATTGCCCATATTGACCACGGAAAATCAACGCTGGCAGACCGCCTGATTGAATATTGCGGTGGGCTGGAAAGCCGTGAAATGACCGCGCAGGTGCTGGATTCAATGGATATTGAAAAAGAGCGGGGGATAACCATTAAAGCCCAGACCGTGCGCCTCAAATATAAAGCCGATAACGGCGAAACCTATATATTAAACTTGATGGATACGCCCGGGCATGTCGATTTTGCCTATGAGGTGAGTCGTAGCCTTGCTGCTTGTGAGGGATCTCTGCTGGTGGTGGATGCGTCGCAGGGCGTGGAAGCCCAGACCCTTGCTAATGTTTATAAAGCTATCGATGCTAATCATGAAATTGTGCCTGTCCTAAATAAAATTGATCTTCCGGCGGCTGAGCCAGAGCGTATTAAAGCGCAAATTGAAGAGGTTATTGGCATAGATGCTGAAAATGCTCTGATGATTTCCGCTAAAACTGGTATTGGGATTAAGGAAACACTGGAGGCTATCGTCCATCGCCTGCCTGCTCCCAAAGGCAATAAAGATAATCCTCTGAAAGCGATGCTGGTTGATAGCTGGTATGACCCGTATCTGGGGGTGGTGATTCTGGTGCGGGTGATTGATGGAACGCTTTCGCGTGGTATGAAAATCCGCATGATGTCTACTGGCGCGGTGCATAGCATAGATCAGGTTGGGATATTCAGCCCGAAAAAAATTCCAGTGGATCAGCTTTCAATTGGTGAGATCGGCTATATCATTACCGGTATCAAACAAGTGGCGGATTGCAAAGTGGGTGATACGGTGACCGATGACCGGAAGCCATGCGCAGAAGCTTTGGCTGGCTTCAAACCAAGTCAGCCTGTTGTGTTTTGCGGGTTATACCCAACTGATGCTTCCGATTTTGAACATCTTAAAGATTCACTGGCGAAACTCCGCCTTAATGACGCGAGTTTCGAGTTTGAAACTGAAAGCTCATCGGCGTTGGGCTTTGGCTTTCGCTGCGGGTTTTTGGGACTACTGCATCTTGAGATTATTCAGGAACGGCTGGAGCGTGAGTTTGACCTTGACCTCATCACCACCGCGCCCAGCGTGGTTTATAAGGTAATGCTGACTAATGGCGAGTATATAGAACTGCACAATCCGGCGGATCTTCCTGACCCCACTAAAATCGAGCATATTGAAGAACCGTGGATCAAAGCGACCATTATGACACCGGATGAGTTTCTAGGAAATATCCTGGCGTTATGCACGGAAAAGCGGGGAGAGCAGGAGACGCTCACTTATGTCGGCAACCGCGCCATGGCAGTTTACCATTTGCCGCTTAATGAGGTGGTGTTTGATTTTTATGATAGGCTTAAATCCTGCTCTAAAGGTTATGCCAGCTTTGATTATGAAATGGATGGCTACCGCGAAAGCGAGCTGGTGAAGATGAGTATTCTGGTTAATTCTGAGCCGGTGGATGCAATGGCGAGCATTGTTCACCGGGCGCAGGCTGATTTCCGGGGTAGGCAGCTTTGCAAAAGGCTTAAAGACCTGATACCGAGGCATATGTTTGCTGTTCCTATCCAGGCGGCGATCGGCGGTAAGATCATTGCCCGTGAAACAATTTCGGCGATGCGTAAAGACGTTCTTGCCAAATGCTATGGCGGGGATATTTCCCGTAAGCGTAAGTTGCTGGATAAACAGAAAAAAGGCAAAAAACGCATGCGTGAATTCGGCAATGTGACCATCCCGCAAAGTGCCTTTCTCTCCGCTCTCAAAATGGGTGATGAGTAGATTTGTTACTTTACATTAAGTTGTTTGACCTATATCATCCTTGAATTAACAATTTAGAGGCGGATATTTTATGGATAATGAAGAGACTGGTAAAATTGATAAGCCAATTACCGTAGGTGGGAAAGAAATTACAGGAAAAGTACGAGTGAAGGGTGGAATTAAGGCTATACCAAGAGTTATGGGAAAAATCAGAGGCGGTGAATCACTTGAACCAAATGAACTTTCTCGCTAGGAAGCACTGGAAACTCTAATCCCCTTTTCCTTCAGCAATTCCTGCACTCACTGCTTTGATACATTTCGCAGGTGATGTCACAACCGCCGATGAATTAATCTTTTACATATAAAGATACCTAGGCTACGCTCGGTATGACATATTTCAAATTGTTTTGGTTGTTATTGATAAAGCGTGCAACCTTCCGCCCATATTTTTTCCCAGTGCGTCCATCACCATTTTATGTTGCTGCACACGGCTTTTTCCAGAAAATAGCTTGGAAGACACTGTAATGCTGTAGTGGTCACTATCTCCTGCCGTATCAATTAGTGTAATTTCAGCGTCAGGCAAAGCAGCTTTTACTAATGTTTCAATCTCTGAAGAGGGCATTGGCATTTTGTTGTTCCTAAAGTTTAAATGCTTACTGGCATTTGTTTATAGATTAATTTATGCTTTTGCCAATGTTAAATAAAGGGTTCTGGATGCCAGCCTCAAGTAAGCGATTTTGTGGAGAGATATGTTGTTTGAACTTTTTATAGTCGTTTGTGCAGGCTTGGTTTTTGGCAGTTTTATAACTTGCGCCAGCTACCGCTTGCCTCTGGAACTGGATGTGGTACGCAAACCATCATACTGCCCTAAATGTAATACAATACTGGGTTTTCGCGATTTATTCCCGATATTTTCATGGCTGTTTTCTGGTGGTAAATGTAGGCATTGCTCTGCCAAAATCTCCGCGCGTTACCCTTTGATTGAAATTATCACTGGCGCGTTATTCGCATTTCTCTATCTCCGCTACGGCCTAACGCCGCAAGGTTTTATACTGGCTGGCACAGTGATTATGCTGATGATCATGATTGTGGCAGATCTTGAGCATTTTATTATTCCCGACTGCGTGCATGTCATATTGCTGCCTCTCGCCATTACCTATCATTTCGTGGGCGGAACATTCTCTGCGGATATTTTATGGGGCTTTGGGCTAATGACAGGACTCGCCCTGCTCCTGCATTATGGCTATAGCGCGCTGCGTGGGCGTGCTATGCTCGGTTTTGGTGATGTAAAGTTTTTTGCCATTGTTGGTGTGTGGCTGGATTTAAGTGCTATTCCAGTGTTTTTATTTATTTCTGGGATATTGGGCGTGTTACTTGGGCTAATCTGGAGGATACTGGGAAAGGGGCAGGTATTTCCATTCGGTCCCGCTTTGGCAATAGCTCTATTTTTTTGTTTAATCTATCCACAAATTACTAATATTTTGTTTTTCATTAGATAATACTATATTAATACATAAATATAACGTTATATATAGAATTATACAAATAATTATTGAAATATGATATATAACATATAAAATATGCGTTATAACCTTGTAATTAGGAAAATCTACCCATGACTGAAATTGTCAAAAAACTCTCTGGTGCAGAAAATATCAAGCTCACAAGCGGTCATTTAAAAGGCAAAATTTCTGCCGAGCTTGCCGACACTTCCACGCAGGAAGTTAGTGATGAAACTTATGAGCTACTGAAATTTCATGGCAGCTATTTTGGTTATGATCGTGACAGTGCAACCGAGCGCAAAAAAGCTGGGCTAGAAAAGGAATACGAGTTTATGGTGCGGATGAAATGCCCCGGTGGCAAGCTCACCGCCGCACAATATCTGGCACTTGATGTACTTGCTGAAAAATACGCCAATGGCACGCTGCGGATTACTACTCGTGAAACATTCCAATTCCACTGCATAAAAAAAGTGGGGATGAAGCCACTTATCGCCGATATAAACCATTTGCTC
>JBEBHV010000152.1:0-5098 GCA_040080715.1 Rickettsiales bacterium
AACTAACTGTTAATGTTGAGGGACGCACCGCGTTCAGCCCTCTTAATAGATTACCGGAAGTCAGAACCAAGATCGGTTATACACTACTAAATAAAGAATTTGAACCAGATTTAGGGAAGATGGCGTTAACTGTAACTCCTTATACCGGAGTAAGCTATAATCCTAAAGAAGGGGCTGCTCCTTTAATTGGAGGCTCAGTAGCAATTCAGCACGAAAAAACTGGTGCAAGACTGTCTGTTGATGGAAGCTTTTCTTCATCCGGCACTGGACCAGTTGGCTATCTGGGAAGCCCGAGCACTCCGAATACAACAATTGCCGCTGGTTTTTCCATACCTTTTTAAAGATTTACAAAATCACTTGAAATTAATAAAAAGTTAAGTATTATATTCTCACTAACACTTAATTAACCAATAACGGAGATGTTTATGGCTGATATAAAAAATCCATTTATCACAGATGAAAAAAAAATTAATGAAGTCAAGGATGCTGGTAAAGCATTAAACTTTAATGAGGTTCAAGGTCCTCGTCGTCCAAATGAAGTTAGTATTTCAGGAAGCACCTTGGGTGCTGGTATCAATTACAATAGAACACTGGATGAAGCAGAAAGACTCAGGATTGGTGCTGGTTTGCATTCTGGTGGCGCGTTCAACGGTCCGATTGCGACAGTAGAAACCAGTTATGATGTATTAAAAGGTAAAATTGGCAGCTTTGAAAGTAGTTTGAGAGTTACTGCTTTGGCTGGTGCCGGCCCTGATACCGGAGTAGGCGCAGTGATGCTTGGCGGCAATGTTGCAATAAATGACAGGGTCACCTTAGGTGTAGAGGCTGGACCAGCGGCATTTGTCCCATATGGTGGGGATGATCCTTATAGATCTTCTCAAACTTTTTACGGTGCAATGGGCAGAGCATTAGTTGGCGTTAGATTCAATTGATTCTAATTAAATTCCCGCTCTTCGCGCATAGGTTAAGTAACTTATGCTATGTCACGCCCCGCGACAGCCACTCTTGTCACCCCGCACTCCTGTCCTCCGAAGCCTTGGCGAAGGAGGATGTTGCGGGGTCTGGCATTTCTAAAATATAGCAAGTAACGTTTAATTAGCAAGTTAATGAGGTGCGACTCCTTCTCCCTTTGGGAGAAGGATGGGATGAGGGCTTCTTTATTACAACAGGATCAGCCCTCACCCGCAACATGTATGTTGCGCCTCGTCCCAGAGGGAGAGGGAATTCGAGAATGACGAGTGGGTAATTATTGTATCAAATTACTACAAAAATACTCTAGCGGAAATTGTCCAGCGGTATAGAGTAAGTCACCATCGCGGTTTCTGAACCTGGGTTACGCTTATATATACTAGCGTTGGAGATATGGTTGAAATGCGCGCCTAAACGATGTGCGTTAGGGAACTGGTAAGCAAGTTCAATACCTGAGCGGAATTCAACAGCACCACCAAGATCCTTGCCATCACCTCTTCTGTACAGACCGGCAGCAAAGCTAGGTATAAGATATAGCTGGTTTTCGATCAGCTCTGCGTCCCAGTTAAGTCCGGCGTAACCATACACTGATTCGTCAGTGGTCACATTCACCCCGAAAATCGGGCGGATTGAATATTGTATCGCACGGGCGCGATATTCAAAACCAAACTGTGTAGCCCCGTCATCATTACCAATCACGTCAAAATAACCAATATAACCGGTGACATAATCCCTGTTATCTTCTTTTGCCTGCGCGACAGAAAACACGCTGGCAGCAAGCACAGCAGAAGCTACAGAATATTTTGCAATATTGGTGACAGTTTGAACAAAACTCATAATTAAAACTCCTTAAAATAAAAAAACCGGACACAACATATAGTAAATAGATGATATGTTCTGTAACCTATTTTTATTAACACGTAAACAATAAAAGATAGCTAACTTATTTAGTAGTTGGAAAACATTTATTTGCCAACTAAATATAGAAAAACATAGTCGAAGGAAACAGCATGAAAAAGCAATCAACCATTTTTGTTAGCTTTATGTTATTTTCATTTTTCTTTGCCATGGCTACTTCAAATGCTAACCAGAACGCTTGTTCAGAGCTCCCTCAATTCTCTCTTACAACACCTATTCCGCCTATAGCTTATGACCCTACCCGCTTAGATGGGATTCCAGGAGACCCTGCCGTAATTAAATATAAAAATGGTTATGTTATGTATTATGGAGCAGCAAAAGGTGATTGGACTGACCAGAACACCATTCATATTTTCCGTGCAACATCCATTGATGGCAAGAATTGGATACGTACATCAGAACCAATTTTATCACCATCTCCCGCTCCAAACTGGGATTCAGTAAAAATTGAAACTCCGTATGTAATGGAAAACCCTGATGGTGAACTAACAATGTATTATTCAGGAAGCAATAAACCTGATAGCGAAACTGGATTTGCAGTTGGTGTGGCTTATTCCAGCGATGGCAAATCCTGGAAAAAACGAACTCAACCAGTTCTGTCTCCTGATAATGATGAATTGAGCATAATTGGTCCATCAGTTTACCTTGATAAGACAAATCAGAAATATTATATGTGGTATGCAGCGATAAACAACCAATATGGCATCGACATAAGAAAAGCAGAAAGCAATGATGGTATTTCCTGGAAGCGTAATGGCATCGTTCTAAAGCTGGATATTGATAGGATACATGATACTGACATTGGCGTGATGGGACCTGACGTAATAGTGACGTCTAGAGGATATGAAATGCTTTATAATGTGTTGTCAGGAGAACAACATAATAATTCTTCAGAAACCATATGGCATGCTGTTTCCAAAGATGGAATAAATTGGACAAAAACGCCATACGCAATTGCAAAAATTGATAAGGATAGCAATTGGCTATCAAGCGGAATTGGATCACAATCATGGTTATATAATGAAAGCACCTACAAGATATGGTTTGTGGGAACGAAAACTGATTACAAATCGACATGGAACAATGGAATCGGATTAATGGAATCTGCAAACTGTGCTGATAAAGCTGATAAATCAAATTGATACCGATAATAAATATAAATATGACAAACTACATTTTGATTATTCTGGTATTCTCCGTTCTTGCCGTGCTTATTGCCGGCGTGGTGCTTATGGGTCGTGGCGGCGAATTAAATAAAAAATACGGCAATAAACTTATGATGGCGCGTGTCAGCCTGCAATGGCTGATAGTTGTGCTGCTCATAGCAATTTACCTTTTCAACAGAAGCTAGGGAATCACTCTCATGGTAAAGCTGAATAAAATATACACACGCAGCGGAGATAATGGCGATACCGGACTCACCGATGGCAGTCGTCGCCCGAAATATGATTTACGCGTGGAAGCTTACGGCACAGTTGACGAAGCCAATTCCGCTATAGGCATTGCCAGATTGCACACTTCCGGCGAACATGAACAGATGCTGGCGCGTATCCAGCATGATTTATTTGATCTCGGTGCGGATCTTTCCACACCATTGCCCAAAGCAGGAGAAGATAAAGCTCTGCGTATCATCGCCAAACAAACCGTAAGGCTGGAAACAGAAATAGATTCTTTAAATGAAAATATATTGCCACTTAATTCCTTCGTACTTCCCGGTGGCAGTGAGGCTGCAGCATTCCTGCATCTGGCTCGCACTATAACCCGTAGGGCTGAACGCATCGCCTGCGCCCTCGCCTCTAATGAAGCAATAAATCCGGAAGCTATAAAATATTTAAACCGCCTGTCTGATTTTCTCTTTGTGCTTGCCCGCGCCGTAAACGACAATGGCAAAAACGATGTTCTCTGGGTTCCGGCTATTAATCGCTGATTTTATCCCAACCACATACCACCTTCGCGCAGGACACTATTATTCCAGCCTGCCTTATCTTTTTCCTTTATTCTGACAGCTAATTCTATTGGGCTTCCATAGACATAAATCCCATTACTTTCTTTGTCCATGCGCACACGTACTTCAGACTTGTTTGATTCTGGAAAAATCTCTTTTAGTTCATTTGTAACTTTTTTTACCTTGGCTAAATATTCAAGGTCAGGCTCACCATTCGCTTCTTTAGGATTACCAGATACACTGACAAAAAACGATGGATCTTTCCAATCCTCACCTTTCGTAGGTTGACCATAATAAACCTTAACCGTAATACCCGGAAATTCTTTTAATCCTTTTTCTGTTCTCTTCTGAAGATAATGTTTTATAATTGCCACCTCATCTGTGGTATTAAAAATTGCTGTCCAGCCCTTCTTCTCCATTTCCGGACTATAGCCTATATTTTTTAAGTTCTTCTCATAAACTTCCCTTAAATATGCTTGAGAAACATCAGAGCTACGCCCAACCAAACTCCCCTCTATAAAAAACTTCCGCAATGCTTCTTTAGTTTCTTCCGGAACAGTAACTTTATTATTTGGTAAATATCCAGGATTAATCAACCCGGCACTATTAGCATTATGATTTAACTTCGTGAAAGATATAATTCCTAATACACTCTTCAAATCAGAGGTCTTAACTTCGCCCTTTATTGCTAAAATAGCTAAATAATCAGCAGCACCACGATCCTTATTTTTTTCCAGAAAATCAAAAATCTTTTCATGAGTTTTATAAATAAGATCATCTTTCTTCGTGTTCGTAACTTCATCATCATCACGCTCAGATTTATTCTTCTGAAATAAATAATTACGCAAATCATTTCTCATTAAATCTGATGCTTTGTTTTCTTCATTCATCAATCCGAATTTTTTGGCAGATTCATTTAATTCCTGAAGACGGTTCTCATCACATCTCAAATCGCTAAGCTCCACACTTCCCCTAGCCGACAAAGCAGTCAGAAATGGGATAGCATGTTCTTTATTGCTACTAATAAAACCTTTTATCTGCTCGTGAATTATTTCTATCGGTTTCATGGGGTGCTGCCAGCCAACTAATTTGTTTACTTTGAGAAAACATAGAACCACAGCGACACGCGAAATAAAAGTTAAGGTTTTGCGACAATTATAAGTTGCACAGAGCCATTCAATAATCAAGTAAGCAATTGTATTGCTTTATTTATGTCGTAGGTAGCAATTTCTCTGGCTATTTTTGGTGAGTGGTGGAGTTTGGTTA
>JBEBHV010000320.1:0-1020 GCA_040080715.1 Rickettsiales bacterium
GCAGAATCTAAGAAATTACTTAGTCATCTAATAATCTTATAATCTAATCATCTATTATTAACCAATTTGAGGACAAAATGACACTAATATCTTTCGATGACCGCGATGGATTCATCTGGTTTGATGGTAAAATGGTTGCGTGGCGTGATGCTAAAGTCCATGTGTTGACGCATGGTTTGCATTATGGTTCTTGCGTGTTTGAAGGCGTGCGCGTGTATAACGGCAAAATCTTCAAACTGCGCGAGCATACTGAGCGTCTGATTAATTCAGGAAAACTTCTTGGTTTTGATTTGCCGTATAGTCTGGAGCAGCTGGAAACAGCAACCAAAGAAACCATTGCCAAGCAGAATATAGTAAATGGGTATATCCGTCCGGTGGCGTGGCGCGGCAGCGAGATGATGGCGGTTTCCGCGCAGAGAAATAAAATCCATGTGGCGATAGCGAGCTGGGAATGGCCGAGCTATTTCAGCAAGGAAGCGCGTGAGCGGGGGCTGCGCCTGCAAATGTCAAAATGGGCGCGTCCAGCACCGAATACTATCCCGACCGCGAGCAAAGCGGCTGGCTTATACATGATTTGCACACTCTCGAAACACGCGGCGGAAAATGAGGGATTTGATGATGCTCTGATGCTTGATTACCGTGGTTTCCTCGCCGAGGCCACCGGAGCTAATCTGTTTTTGATAATGGACGGAAAAATACACACCCCAACGCCGGATTGTTTCTTAGACGGCATCACCCGGCGCACGGTTATGGATCTGGCGCGCGCGCGCGGCATCGAGGTTATAGAGCGTCATATAAAACCGGAAGAGCTGAAAAATGTGCAGGAAGTATTCTTAACCGGCACAGCGGCGGAAGTAACCCCTGTGGGACAGATTGCAGAGCAGAAATTCACCGTTGGCAATATTACTAAGCAACTTATGGAAGATTATTCACTCTGCGTATTGCAATAAATTGGCGTTGTTATCCTTCGGATTCGTAAAATTCATCTATAGTTGTTACAGAAAATAATGATATATCATT
>JBEBHV010000153.1:0-5080 GCA_040080715.1 Rickettsiales bacterium
TAATATAGGCACATTTCCGATAAATCCGCGTAACCATTACCGGCAAATAAAGGTTTGCCAGCTTTCCAGATGGATTGGTGAACGTGCATTCCTGAGCCATTATCGCCAGAAAGCGGTTTAGGCATGAAAGTAACGGTTTTTCCATAAGAATGAGCTACGTTATGCACAACATATTTATACTTCTGGATGTTGTCAGCCGTTCCAAGGAGTGTAGAAAACATTGTTCCAAGTTCGCACTGTGCAGGCGCAACTTCATGGTGATGCAGCACAGGTTCAACACCAACAACTTTAAGGGTTGATAGCATTTCCGCGCGCAAATCCGCCAGCGAATCAACCGGCTGAACTGGGAAATAGCCACCTTTTGTTGGTGGACGGTGTCCCATATTTCCTGCTTGATAAGAACGATCGCTGTTTATTGGAAGTTCCTCGCTGTCAAGCTGGTGGAAGCTGTAATTACCAGCGGTTCTAAAGCGCACGTCGTCAAAAACAAAAAATTCAAGTTCCGGACCAAAATAAGCCGTGTCGCCAATTCCGGTGTAAGCTAGATATGCTTCCGCACGTTTTGCCAGAGAGCGCGGGTCACGACCATAAGGCTGACCGGTTGACGGCTCTACCACATCGCAGAAGATAACCAGTGTTGGTTGTGCGGCGAACGGGTCGATAAAAGCGGTTTTAGCATCAGGCATCAAAATCATGTCTGATTCATTGATGGATTTCCATCCGGAAATTGATGATCCATCAAACATGATACCATCTTCAAAGCTGCTCTCATTCACCTGTTCTGCGACATAACAGGTGTGCTGCCATTTGCCTTTAGGATCGGTAAAACGAAAATCAACGAATTGAATATCGTTATCTTTTATGAGTGTGAAAACATTTTGGGCGGAATTATCTTTGGCAGCCATAGCGAAACCTCTTTTAATTGGATTTTTGGATTAGATTATTTAACGACCGCACTTATAGCAGTGCTAGAGAGTTTGTAAAGTAGGTTCTATCTACAGAATACGCCTAAATAGCGTCTGCACCTTTTTCTCCGGTGCGGATACGGATAACCTCTTCCATAGGCATGATAAATATCTTGCCGTCACCAATACGACCAGTGTGGGCGGCAGTTATTATTGCATCAACCACCTTATCAACCATATTATCCTCAACCACCACCTCGATTTTTACCTTAGGTAGAAAATCCACAACATATTCCGCGCCCCTGTATAGCTCAGTATGACCTTTCTGCCTACCAAAACCACGCGCCTCAGTGACGGTGATGCCCTGAATCCCTATTTCCTGTAATGCTTCTTTTACATCATCAAGTTTGAAAGGTTTTATAATAGCTTCAATTTTTTTCATACTCTACTCCCTAACTCTCTACATAATGGTAATTTTATGATGATTGCAAGCGTATTTTTATCATCCCTACACCATACTTGACTTAGATAAATATCTGCAGCATAAGTTCACGCACTAAATTACCATTGTATTATAGGAAGATATTTAAGAGAAATATTTATGGATGCGGTCAGTTCGGAGATTATTAGCCATTTAAATAATGTTCTCAGCGACAAGCTTGCATCTATTAATAGCTATTTTCTCCATGCTCGGATGATGAAACACATGGGCTTTATGAAGTTTGCGGATTACGAATACAAAGAATCGATCCAGCAGATGAAATATGCTGATAAGCTTATTGAACGGATTTTATCCATAGGTGGGGTTCCTGACATACAGGAAACTGGGAAAATTATCATCGGGAATACAGTTGAAGAAATTTTAAGGTTGGATTTAGAAATTGAAGAACATTCCTACAAGCGTTTAATGTCAGCAATTGATGAGTGTAATAGACAGAAAGATATGGCGACCTTGGATATGCTCAACAGTATTCTGGAAAGCAAAGAAGAGCGGATGATATTTATCGGCTCTCAGCTTAATTTGGTTGACACAATCGGTTTGCCTAAGTATCTGCAAATACCGGATTTAGTTTTATAAAATTAACTCAAGAAAGGTTTTTATGTTTCGTAAAATTCTGTTTTCGCTGACTTTCTTTTCTCTCTTATCTTTCATCTTTGGAGCAACTATCATGACAAAATCTCAATCTGCTAAAGCGGCAGAAAACCCTTTGGAAAACACACTGTATCTGGATTTGAAAGATGGGCGTGTGGTTATTGAAATGCGTCCTGATCTTGCGCCAAAACATGTGAAACGCATTAAAGAGCTGGTGCGTCAGGGTTTTTATGATGGTGTTGTTTTTCATCGCGTTATAGATGGCTTCATGGCACAGACTGGTGATCCGACCGGAACTGGTACAGGTGGGTCTGGTCAAAAACTAAAGGCTGAGTTCAGCAAGGAAATGCATATGCGTGGCGCGCTTTCCATGGCACGCGCTCAGGATGTCAACAGTGCGGATAGCCAGTTCTTTATCTGTCTGGCTGCTGCCAACTACCTTGATGGTCAATATACTTATTGGGGCAAGGTGACAAAAGGCATGGAATTTGTCGATAAGATTAAAAAAGGTGATAAAAGCGATAACGGCTCAGTTACTGATCCTGATAAAATAATCAAGATACAGGTTGCTGCTGATGTTAAAGAATAGCTGGTAGATCGTAATTCGTAGTTCGTATTTTACGTAAAACTATTTACGAATTACGAATTACGAGGTACGATTTACGTACTGTAACTAAAATGGAACTTCTCTCGTCAATATCCAGTATTATACCTCGCTATAACGCTTTCTTCCTTGATTTGTGGGGAGTGGTACATGATGGGACGCATCTCTATCCAGGAGTGCGTGAGACTCTGGCGGTAATAAAAAAAACTGGTAAACCGGTAATTTTTATTTCCAATGCTCCCCGTCGCGCTTCAAGAGTTGCGTCAGTGCTTGCTGATCTTGGTATAGATAATTCTCTATATGACCATGTTGTTTCATCGGGTGAGGCGGGCTTTAATTATCTGAAGGAAGGAAACTTCCCGATGGGAAGACGCTATTACCTGATTTCAGCAGAAAAAGATGTAGGCTTGCTTGATGGTTTAGATTATCAGCATGTTCATGATTTAAATGAGGCGGATTTTATTCTGAACCTTGGCTTTGGTACGGAAGAACAAACCACAGAAGATTTTGCTCCGGTGCTTAATTCTGCAGTAAAACTTTCTCTTCCTATGCTCTGTTTAAATCCTGACCTTGAAGTCATAAAAATAACTGGTGAGCGTTATCCTTGTGCAGGCGCGATTGCTAAAAGCTATGTTGCACTTGGTGGAAAAGTTAAATGGTTCGGTAAGCCACATCTGGCGATTTATGAACATGCCTATAATTTATTGGATGGCATGGATAAAAAACAGATTCTGGCGGTAGGTGACAGCTTGGAAACGGACATACCCGGGGCAAAAGCATTTGCTGTTGATTCTGCTTTGATTACTGGCGGAATATTAAAAGGGAATAACATTGATGAAATAAAAGAGATGTGCTTTTCCCTTGGCTTGCGACCTAATTACTTACTCCCGAAGTTCGGTATCTGATAAACTCATCAACTTTGCTGTTTTCCCAATTTATTTCACCTTCAGTTTTAGAGATTACTTTGCCGTATGAATCAATAAAAACGGTGCTGGGAAGACTTTTTATTTTAAAATTCTGAAACGTGACTTTGTCCGTGTCAAGCCATACTCCAAGTGCATTGATCTTATGTTCTGCATAGAATTTTTTTACACTTTCAGCATTATAATCGAGGGATATAGGAATAATTTTAAGACCTCTTGCCGCGTATTTTTTTTGCGCAGCATCTATTTTAGGCATTTCTTTAAGGCAGGGGATACACCACGTTGCCCAGAAATGAAGGGCGGTTAAATTATTCATTGTAGTATTAAGACTGTGCTCCACTCCACTTTCATCTTTGTAAGTAGCAGTGAAAGAACCCTCTTTTGTTTGAATTATAGTTGCACCATCATTCGCCATTACTGGAAAAAAACAAAATAAAGCCATAAAAAACATTGGCAAGCTGCGAAAAAACCTAGTAAAATATTGCATAAACAAAATCCTGTGAGAATTTATGGCGAGTTCAAAAAAAGTACCAACAAAAAAATCAGCAACAAAAAAAGCACCAAAAGCGGACAAGCCCAGCCAATCAAAAGCTAACCAGATGTGGGGCGGGCAATTTACCTGTTCACCTTCCGAACTTATGTCTAAGATTAACGTATCTATTGCTTTTGACAAGAGACTTTATCGTCAGGATATAAAAGCTTCAATAGCCCATGCAACGATGCTGGCAAAGCAGAAAATAATAAGTCAGGTGGATGCTAGGGATATTATTGCTGGTCTGGGTGAGATATTGCGCGATATTGAAAATGGAGATTTTGAGTTTAAGGAAAGCCTTGAGGATATTCACATGAATATCGAAGCTGCACTTAAAGAGCGAATTGGTGATGCCGCTGGAAGGTTGCATACAGCGCGCTCACGCAATGATCAGGTGGCAACGGATTTCCGTTTGTATGTACGTGACGCTTTGGATGCGCTTGATTCCATGCTTAAAGATTTGCAGCTTGCCGTTTTGGATAGGGCAGGGGAACACAGCGCAACAATCATGCCTGGTTTCACTCATTTGCAAGTGGCTCAACCTATTACTTTTGGGCATCATCTGCTTGCTTATTTTGAAATGTTCGCGCGCGATAGATTGCGGGCGCAGTCAGCACGTAAAAATCTTAATGAGTCGCCACTTGGTGCAGCAGCTCTGGCGGGAACATCTTTTCCGATAGACCGTTTTGTAACGGCGAAAGAACTTGCTTTTGACAGGCCAATGGCAAATTCACTGGACGCAGTTTCCGATAGGGATTTTGCGTTGGAATATTTATCGGTTGCGGCAATTTGCGCGGTGCATTTGTCCCGTCTTGCCGAAGAAATGGTGAATTGGTCAAGCGCGCAGTTTGGCTTTATCCGTTTTTCTGATGCCTATTCCACCGGCAGCTCCATAATGCCACAGAAGCGCAATCCTGATGCTGCTGAGTTGGTACGCGGTAAATCCGGCAGGATGTTCGGCAATTTAATGTCACTACTTACTACCATGAAAGCTCTGCCACTGGCGTATAATAAGGATATGCA
>JBEBHV010000321.1:0-1013 GCA_040080715.1 Rickettsiales bacterium
ACAACTGCGTTCAGGCACATTAACAATGCAGTTAAATTTGTAACCGGAGGCAAAGGATTCAAAGAAAACGGGCGGATTGGTCGCTGGACAAAGCTGGCTATTCTTGATTCTATTTTTACCGTAATAACCGCGTCGGTTATGTGGGTGACCAGTGGTGCTAAAAAAGGGAAAATGCCGAAGGAAATTGACGATAGTAATGATCCGGAAGTGCTAAGAGATGAGATGAACAGAATTGTTACATCTGCCGATGTGGGAGATAGGGGATTTGCACACAGGGTGGAAAAAAGAGTGCAGAAGCTGGTTGAGGCTAAGAGTAACGGCGTGGCTGGTTCTAATAAAAGTTTTGTTGAAGCTCTGCAACATCAGGAAGCACCGACTGTTGGTTTGGGTGCGTAATTCGTACCTCGTAGTTCGTAAATCGTATTTAAAATAATCTTCTGGAAACGGCATGGATTTTGCTTTATATCCTGTCTTCGTGACGCGTGATTATGAAATATGCGCGCAAAAATTAATTTAAACAGGGAGATCTTATGAGTATTTTAGACGGAGTTTTAGGCGGATTGGTAAGTGCCGGAGTTACATCACTTGTAAGTGAAGTTATTAAAAAACACGGTGGCATTGAAGGCATAGCCAGCCAGTTTGAAAAAGGCGGTTTGGGTAGTGTTGTTCAATCATGGATTGGAACAGGTGCTAATCAGGCGATTAATCCAAGCCAGATTTCGCAAGTTCTGGGTTCTGGTGTTATTTCAGAATTGGCAAAGAAACTTGGCATATCAGAAAATCAAATATCGGAAAAACTTGCGGAACATCTTCCGACAGCAATTGACAGCATGACACCAAATGGAGCTATTCCTGTCGATGCCTGATAGGATTTTTGCTTCAAAAATTGTCATACTATTATTACTGTGATATGAGCATAGTGGATGAATAAGGAGCTTTTAATTGCATAGAGTATTAATTGTTTTCAGTTTATTATTGCTTTGCTCCTGTACGCATTTCGAACAGGATAAGGA
>JBEBHV010000012.1:0-20881 GCA_040080715.1 Rickettsiales bacterium
TTGCTATTGCTTCCAGCCTTGGCGCGAGTTTTCTGTCGGATGCGTTTTTTGTTGCTTTTAAACTGCCGAATTTCCTGCGCCGCCTGTTTGCCGAAGGAGCTTTTAATTCGGCGTTTGTTCCGCTATTTGCCGGGATGCTTGCGGTTGACGGCAAGGAAAAAGCTCGCGATTTTGCTGGCGAGGCTATGTCATTTCTGCTTCTTATTTTGCTTATCGTAACCGCGATATTTATAATCGCTATGCCCTATCTCATGTATATTCTCGCGCCCGGATTTTCTGATAATCCTGATAAATTTGCCCTGACTGTTACACTTACCCGCATCACTATGCCTTATATAATTTTCATTTCGCTAGTGTCGCTCCTTGGCGGGATACTTAATAGTGGTGATAAGTTTGCTGCGGTTGCGGCAACACCAATAATTATGAATTTATGCCTGATTATCGTTCCTTATTTTATTGGTGGAATTACTCCAACAGGCGCGCATGCTCTGGCTATTGCGGTGACAATTTCTGGTGTGGCGCAATGGCTATGGCTGGTACGCTTCTGTAGAAGGCAGAATATGCTGCCAAAACTTGTGCGTCCGCGCCTTACTCCCGAAGTTAAAAAACTGCTGGTGCTTATTGCTCCGGCGGCTCTTGGGGCAGGGGTGGCACAAATTAATTTATTCATTGATCTGATTATCGCTTCGCAGTTTGATAGTGGCGTATCGTATTTATATTATGCCGATAGGATAAGTGAATTGCCGCTGGCGGTGATTGGTATTGCGGTGGGGACAGCTTTACTTCCTATGCTTTCCAAGCAGATTAGAGAAGGCAAGCGCGAAGAGAGTTTCCGCAGTCAGAACCGTGCCATGGAGCTGGCGTTGTTTTTAAGTTTGCCTGCGGCTATTGCTATTTTTGTAATCGCACAACCGATAATCAGCGTTATGTTTGAACGTGGAGCATTTACTGCAGCAGATACCACCGCAACTTTCAAAACCCTGATGGCATTCGCGTTCGGTCTTCCGGCGTTTATCCTGGTGAAAATTCTGGCTCCGGCTTTTTACGCGAATCAGGACACTAAAACACCGTTTAAAATTGCTACATTATGTATTGGTGTGAATCTGGTTTTCAACCTGCTTCTGATGATACCTCTGCAATATGTGGGCATGGCACTCGCCACTTCGATTGCCAGCTGGGTGAATGTTGTGCTGATGGCGCGGACGTTAAAAGCGCGGGGATGGCTGGTTATTGAACGCCGGTTAATCACCCAGCTTATGAAAATACTGGCAGCCAGCCTTATAATGGCAGCTACGCTTTATTTTACTACACCTTTCCTTGCGCCGTATATGGAAAGGGATATGCATTCTTTATGGCGGTTTTCGTCGCTCATAGCACTTTCTTGTATTGGCGGGTTGGTTTATATGCTGGTTAGCTTTGCACTTAATATCCTGCATTCGCGGACAGTGGTGATGGCGCGGATTAAGGGACGGAAATAGTCATGATAAAACTTTTATATGCAACATTTGCGAATAAGGAAGAGGCACTTTCAATTGCCCATAAATTGCTGGAAGAAAAGCTGATTGCCTGCGCTAATGTGCTGGATGGTGGAGCGTCGATATATCGTTGGCAGGGTGAAGTGCAGCAGGCAAGCGAAGTTATCCTGTTTGCCAAAACAACTGAGGCGCAGGCAGAAAAAGCGGCAAGCAGGATAAAAGAACTGCATAGCTATGAGTTGCCATGTGTTTTGATTCTGCCGGTAGAATCCGGTCTGCCGGAGTTTATGGAGTGGGTGGAAACAGAAACATCCTAATCGCTGCTTTGGTTCTTTTCCAGATTCATTATCGCTTTTGCACCCATGACTTTTGACCGGTATCTTCGTGCTTCGACAACCGGCTGGGCAATTCCAGAATAAATCTGTTTTTCTGCTTCCACTAAAATAATCCCGCCGAGAAAACCTCCCAGGAAATTACAAATGAACCTGCCTGCTGACTCTAATTTGCCTGCGATTTTCCAGCAGAATCTCAGGCGGGTAGGGGGCATGAACAGGGCGGAATTGGTGTTAGTTATGGTAAATTGTTGTTCGCCTAGCAGGGTACGCATCTGAGTTATGCTGAAAGGGCGACCATAGCCAAACGGGCTGCGCGAAGAGCGCGACCACATGCCACGGCGATTGGGGACAACAGCCAGAATTCTTCCGTTAGGAGTGAGTATCCGCCATATTTCCTGAATCAGCCAGGAAAGCTGTTCGCTATTTTCCATGCTGTGCACCAGCAAAACGCGATTAATACTGCTTTCAGCAAATGGCAGTTCACTGTCATGTGAGATCACTACCAGATTGTCACCGCCATGTGGCCAGTAGGCAGCACCCTGTCCGGCGGGCATGCAGGCGGCAAGATGCGCTGATGGAGTAATAAAATCTGCAAGATAAGGGGTGGCATAACCAAGACCAACTACCACGTCTTCCCCGGTATTTGGCCAGATACGGAGTATTGCGCCGGAAATCAGGTTGCGGACTGACTGCCCAAAACTTGTTGAATAAAAATGACGCAGATTTACAATGTCGGGTGTATACATTTAAGCAACCTTAGCCTACAAATATAGTTATTACAAATAAGAACTATACAGTTCTTATTTGAAGATACGCTCGCTTCGCAGCGAAAAATCGGTCTTTCGGACTCGATTTTCATATTCATTCTGTATAATTCTTATACAGAATGAATATAGAAGTCTGATATTAACAATAATGCTAATAATGGTTTGTAATCAATATATAATATGTTTTGTTTTTTTAGATCGTTTGTAACTTGCTGTTTATTAGCGTTTTTTATTTTTCCTTCCGCGTATGCTATGACGCAGGAAGAGGCAGAGCATACCAGATCTGCTTTCATGTTTGCGGAACGGAGGCAGTGGAGTGATGCGTTTGTACATGCTGAAAACTCTGGTGATGAGGTGCTGCAAGCACTGGTAAAATGGCAATATTTATTAGATCCGGACTCTGGAGCAAGCTTTTCTGAAATAAATCAGTTCGTTTCCAAATATCCCGATTGGCCGGAACAGAAAAAATTGCGTATCCGCGCTGAGCAATCATTAGCAGATGGTGATGTCAGTGCCGAGGAGATTGCCCAGTGGTTTGAAAATACTCCCCCCATTACCGGCGTAGGGAAAATTGCTCTGGTCGGTGCTTTACAAAAAACTGACAGACAGACTCACGAGAAAATAATTGGTCTTGTTCATTCGGCGTGGCGGGATGGTGATTTTACCGAGGATCAGGAAAAATCATTACTGACAAATTATGGTAATATGCTGAAACCAGAGGATGACGTGAAAAGAACCGACCGCCTGCTCTGGGAAGGAAAACTAGCACCAGCCGAGCGGATGATGACGCGGGTGAATGAAAACCGGAGAAAGCTATATAAAACGCGTATAGCACTACAGACCGGCAAGAAAGACGCGCAAACGCAGCTTGCAAAACTGCCTGACAGTTTAAAAAAAGATATTGGGTTGCTTTATGATCAGATGGTGTTTAGGGCAAAGCGTGGTGATGATCCTGGCGTTATTTCCATATTGCTGATAACCCCTAAGAAAATTCCATATCCTGAGAAATGGTGGAAAATCCGTGAAGCTAAAATTCGTGATGTAATCAATAATGGCAATATAGCATTGGCATACCGCCTGATTGAAAATCACGGGCAGGAGGAGGGAACTACTGCTGCCGATGCCCACTGGCTTAAAGGCAGGATATTGCTTGAATATAAAAAGCAACCTAAAGAAGCTTATCTGATCTTTAAAAAGATGTTTTCTGAAGTAAAATATCCAGTTAGCAAATCGCGTGCTGCTTACTGGGCGGCAAAGGCAGCAAAACAATCAGGATACATTGAAGAAGAAAAAGAATGGCTTAATAAGGCTAGTGCCTATCCCACCACTTTTTATGGTCAGCTTGCAACTTTAATTGAGAGTGGTACAGCCCCTCTCAATATTCCTGCACCTCCTTCTGTCGATAGCAGCGAAGCTCTGGAATTTAATTCCAAAACTATTGTGCGTGCCGTCAAACTATGCATTAACTTTAATCAGCTGGGACTTGCTGGTAAGATTATCAATAATCTGGTCACTGACGCTGCCAATGAAAGAGAGGCGTTGCTTGCCAGCGAGCTTGGTGTTGATGCTGGCAGAACTTATTTGAGTGTGCGTGGAGCAAAGAAAGCATTGCAAAATAATGTGGTGCTGATTGAAGCCGGCTATCCTGTTCCTAAAACCCCAGATAATCTTGAGTTGCCACGTCCGCTAACCCTTGCCATAACCCGTCAGGAAAGTGAATTTGACAGTATGGCAAGAAGTCCGGCAGGTGCGGTTGGGATGATGCAGCTACTGCCTTCTACAGCAAAAGAGGTAGCCAAGAAAAGTGATATGGAATATTTCCCCAATAAACTACATGATCCGGAATATAATATGATTCTAGGAAGCTTGTATTTGCAGCGGATGATTGATAATTACGACGGCTCTCTGATTATGGCGATAGCGGCGTATAATGCTGGGCCAGGAAATGTTTACAAATGGGTGAAGAAATCTGGCAAACCGCAGCGAACTATTGACGGAGCAGTCAACTGGATTGAAAATATACCATTTTCTGAAACAAGAAATTATGTGCAGCGCGTCCTGGAAAATCTGCAAATATATCGCCATATGGAAGCGGAGAAATCCATTGATGCCGATGCTAATATGTTACTTTTAGGGCAGGATTTGCTGCGGTGATTTTTTAGCACATATCATATATAGATGAAATTACCAATTAGAGGTTGTTATGGAATATTCCAGAAAAAAAAGTGAAGCAAAGCCAAGTGAAACTTATGATTTAAACAGAAATGGAATTATTGATTCTGGCGAAGAAGCTAAAATGGCTGCTGATGAAATTTCAAAGAAGATAAGTACTGATAGCGGGATATGGAAAATTATAATTTTGTTGAAAGCTACAATTGCTCAATTCAAATCAAGCGAGGATTATAATTCCTTAAAACTGAAATTTCATGACAAAGGTGAAGAAGAAAAAATTCTGCAAGTTTCACCGAAGGTTTTAGAAGAAATAGTGGATAATGTACTCAATAACCCTAAGCTTAGACAAGGAAACAAGAAAATGGACAGTGTGGATTTAACAGAGCCTGCCAGCCCGTCTGCAACACTGTATTCGTCAACCATTTCCAAGTTTCGGTTCAGGTAACTTATTTACTCATATCATGATAGGTTTCTAAATCCATCGTACCTTCTGATTTATCAACCAGCATGGTAATAAGCGAGTCGCCAGTGATGTTGACGGTGGTGCGCATCATGTCGAGTATGCGGTCAACACCAGCGATGATCGCGATGCCATCCAGTGGCAAGCCAACCGAGGTAAACACCATACCCATCATGATAAGTGAGCCACCAGGGATTCCGGCCGCGCCGATTGAACCAAGGGTTGCAGTCAGAATCAAGATGAAATAATGATGTGCATCAAGCGGTATGTCATATGCCTGCGAGAAAAATAATGAGCATATACCCAAGTAAATAGCTGTTCCGTCCATATTGATAGAGGCACCCAGTGGCAAAACAAACGATGTGCTGCTTTTTGATACACCGATTTTTTCATTTACCACACGCATCGCCGTAGATAATGTGGCTTTGCTGCTGCTGGTTGAAAAGGCAAGAACCTGTGCTTCCACCATTTTTTTGTAAAATGGCACAGGCGACAATCTGGCAAATACCACAACCATAATGCCAAACAATAAATACTGTGTAAGAAGCGCGCCGGTTACTGTCCCCACTAGTTTAAGCAGAGCCAATAATATTTCAACGCCTTGCGTGCCGACAACCCAGGAGGTGAGGGCGAAAACACCATATGGGGAAAATTTTATGATAGTGGAAATCATCTTGAAAATAAGCTGGGCAGCGGAATGGCAGAGATCAGTCAGGTTTCTGGTCTTTTCTCCAAGGGCATTCAAGGTTATTCCCACAAAAATAGCAAACACTACAACCTGCAAGATATTATCTTTTGCCATTGCCTCAACAATATTAGTAGGAACCATATCCACAAAAATTTGAATTATACTGACTTGCTTAGGAGGTGTTGTAGCAGCTGCAGCAGCTCCTTGAACATGCGACTTAAGGGAAGAAAGATCGACACCAGCACCAGGTTGAAACACCGTGCCGAAGGCAAGGCCGATACAGACGGCAAAAGCACCAGTCAGCAGAAAAGCTGATACCGACTTGAGCCCAACGCGTTTGAACGATTCGGCGTTGGTCATACTGGTAATTCCGCTGACCAGAGAGAAGAATATGAGAGGCACAACCACCATTTTGATCATATTGATAAAAACAGTGCCGACAGGCTTGATATAGTTGGTAAGTATGGTTTTCCCATCTTCTTCCATAATAACCCCGGGCGCGACTCTACCCATGGCAATACCAAAGGCTATACCAAGCAACAGACCTAATATTACACGAAACCATAATTGAGAAAATATATTATTAGTTGGTGATGTTGCTGAAAAAGGCTGTTTTGGTGTAGCCATACTATTAAAATCCCCTTAATAATTCTTATATTTTTTAATTTTTGTAGCTTTGCAATTTTACAAAAACCACGCAAATACTTATGGAAGTGAACGTTTATAGGTATAAATAACCATTCAGTCAATCATAGCTTTTCTGTGTTTTTATTGTATATAAATAATTGTAAACAATGCTTGTATAAGAATAAATATTGTGTAAAATCTTCCTTCTCTTTTAAAGAGGCAGTCTTTAACTGGCTGCTATTTCTTGGTGACGCGGGGTGGAGCAGCCCGCCACCGCCTGCTTGCAGGCGGATAACTGTTCTAAAGAGCTACGGGCTTTTGTTCGTAGTTTATATTTCTTGGTGACGCGGGGTGGAGCAGCCCGGTAGCTCGTTAGGCTCATAACCTAAAGGTCGTCAGTTCAAATCTGGCCCCCGCAACCAACCTCAGGGCCAATCTCCGGCGATTGGCAGAATTCACAAAAACTTCTGGTGCCGCATTTTGAAGCCTCGACGAAATTGGAGCGCGATCAGCTGAGAGTCGCAGATGGCTTGGGTTATGAGTGAAATCTCTGCCGATCATCATGAAAATGCTTTATGACGAATTCAGCACATGGGTATTCAGGAAGCAGGCATGACATCTGGCACAAGACAGGCATCGTTATTTGAGGAGGCAACGTGTCATAAACATTCCCTCACAGAGATCAGAATGAGAATCGGGTTGAATGGCATTCCACTAAGCTTTCGTGCGATTGCTATCTAATGACTAACCACCCACGATAATGAATCACGCGACCGATTAGAGGCAGGTGAATATCGACGTTGAAGCAATATTGGCCTGCCTCGACGCGCTCGGTGGCATTGATGCGTGGGCCGAGGCACATGGGAAGCGGGATAAGCTTCCACAGCCAAAATTTACGAATTATCATGTCGATGCCCTGAGTGGTGCAGATACATTCGATCAAAAACCATAATGGGCCGAATCGCTCGATTAGATGCCCAGGCTTCGGGTAATCGTAAAAGCTGGTAGCGAAGGCTTCGCCACCGAAATCTCGCAGCAATGTTTCTCCTGCTTCGGTGCGTGTAAAGGTTACAGTTACAGGAATATTGCGGCCTTCCTTCGGAAAACCGAATAGTCGTGCCGCTGCTTTAGCCAAGAGTGATGTATCCCGAGTAATATCGGCATTCCCTCGGGCTATTAGTACATTTTCAACATGATGCATCGCTTTGATTTCGGCAGGCAGCAGATCGTAGCTATCGCCCTCATCTGTGTGAACGCCACGCAGGGCTTTTTGGAAGAGGGGTTCGACCATGATTTACTCCTTAAAAATAGCGTCAAATGCCTGATCTATCTGCGGATAAAGGAAATGATAAAGTACGTAACTTATTTTTGCGGGCAAGGTAAGGCACAATTATACCTTCGTATAAAAAGCTTACGATGAAGTGGAGTATTGGCAGTTGCAAGCATTTTGCATATTTTTGATAGCGAGGGAAATGCTTCCAAATTTCAATATTAGCATCAATGCCGTTGGCAACTTCGCCATTTGGTTTTAGGACATACAAGCGATGTTTTATATCCGCTTCGCTAAGGCCGTATTTTCTTAATTCAGCTGCATTGGAAGCGATGGGTTTGAAAGCTATTGGCGCATTAACTTTGTCTTTCAGCCCACAATAATGATTCATTTCTGTATCACATACAGGACATTCAGAGTTATAAAATACTTCTGAAATCCCCTCGATTTTATCATTCTCCTCAAATACAACTCTGCTAAATGATTGTTCAAGTTGAGGATATAAAAACTCAAACTCATTATCCTGAGCTTTTTTGGGCAATACTTTTTGACCGTTCAAGAATAAATCTGCCATATCTCTCAAAGCCAATTTAAAAAACCATGCTGGTGCCCACATAAACACAGGGCGGTGCAAAACCTTGCCCAAAGTTTTCATGAACTCACGTTGAGTTACTGGGTTTGGAGCAGTTGCGTTCACAGCACCATTCATAGATGGAGTGGCCACAATAAATTGCATCAGGCGCACAACATCATGCAAATCAATCCAACTCATATATTGCTTGCCGCTTCCCATAACCATTCCGCCATAGAATTTTGTAGCTAAAAGCATGGGAGTTAAAATACCACCATTTCTACCTAGCACTAGGCCAGTTCGCAACATCACGACACGCAAGCCATGCTCATTAGCCTTGGCAGCCTCAGCTTCCCATTGCTGGCATAACTCTGACATAAAATCGCTTTTATAATTGCTAGCTTCAGTCATCACTTCATCATCACGATTTCCGTAAAAACCGATTGCTGATCCGCTAAGTAATAGTTCTGGCTTTGTTTCTAGCCTTGCAATTAAGGCAACTAGGTCTTTTGTAGTGTTTAAGCGACTGTCAAAAAACTTCTGTTTACGCTTCTTGGTCCACAGCCCACCTGCTAGCGGCTCTCCCACTAAGTTGACGATTACATCAATTTTATCAGTGCTTTTTATTTGCGCCAAATCATCAATTGCAGTTACGTGCGAACCAAACTTATAGGCTGGTTTTTTCTTATCACGGCTAAGGGCAATAATGTTATTGCCTCCAGCAACTAAACTTCTAACCAATGCAGTGCCAATAAAACCGGTCGCGCCAGTGATAAGATATGTTTTTGGGTTTTTATTATCACCACGCTTAAATGGCTTTCTTTGCCATTCAGGAACTTTCAAGATGTGTAATTTCATGACCGCAAGTAAGTTGCGAATTCCCCATATGCCAACACCAGCAGCACATGCTGTGAAGAGCCATGACCACGAACCATAATCTACCGAGTAAAATGCTGTTTCATTTCCATACCAGTCAACTAATACAGGAAATAACACCGCCAAAAATACGCCAACATTTATTGCTAGAATAGTGTGCAATACTCGTTCAAATGGTGGCAGTTTGCGTGTATTATCCTCAATAATGAAGTCAATCATTGTCACAACAAGTTCCGTCGCTAATAAGGCTATAAGAACTATCGCCCATGCGCCATGCCATTCATACCAAGCCAAGCCAAAGAATATGACCGCATAAATTAACTCACGAATAAAATGAAATGTGAGCTCATGCCTTGCTTCTGGCTTTGAAGGAAGCTTTTCTGTAAACTCATGATGATAAAAATTATCAAATCCACCCAAAATGATTTGAGCTAACATAATTATAAATACTACTTCCATATCTCATCTCCTGATTTGCTAAAAACTCCGTCTTGGAAGAATGTTCTGCCAAGTCGTGGGTGTGTCATGCTGATGGTGAAGCGGAAATTGCCTTCACCCAGATCGGTATGAATCACGTGGGTCTGCCCTGGGGTAATGCAGTGTGGCAAACGGATTCGCAAGCGTCCGCATTGCCAGAAATAACGCCTGCTTCTGAAGTGAAGCTGCTGGTTTTCCGCGTACACATCCAACACCATGCCGAAGCCTCCACCTACACATTCTAGCATTTCGCCATAGGGGCCTGTTTTCTTAATGCTTGTAACGACATATGGTTTTTTACCAGGGAAATGGTAGGTGCGCTGCCAACATATACCTTTACCATCCGCACATTGAAACAATCGAACATCCAAAGGCACTTGCTGCCCATAGTAGGGCGTTAATGGGTTGCCGATAATCCGCGTTAGATGTGCGAACAACCAGCCTGCACAGGAGCGTTGCGTATCTATTTTTCCTTTATAATGGATAATCTCACCCTCTGCCGGGTCACTTGAAAAACGCTGCTGAACGCTTGAATGCAGCTTTTCCCAGTCACTACCAAGATGCTCCCGAATGACACTGCTCATGGTTGGCCTCTTAGATTATTGATTTTTTCTACTGACCTTAGTTTGAGCAGTAAGTTGCGAGCACTACGAAACGCTGGGTAGAATAATGCCGAAAGAGTTTTTGATCTGAACATGCAGGCATTGATACGGTTAAACCAGCCTGAATCTGTCCCAAGCATTGCCATAATATGCAGCGCATCGGCACCTTGATAGCAAGTGTTCTTAAATTTGATCACCATGCCTTCATCAAGGTTGAGACCTAAACGGTTAATTTCCTGCATTAAGGGGTGGTCAGGCTGTTTTCGCGCATCGAGCAAATGAAGTGCACCAATAGCTTCGCGTACCTTGAAATGGGTCGCCCCCATCATACAGAGGGGGCATTGGCCATCATAAACGAACCAAACATCCTCTGCACTCACTTGGTCTGCGTTAGGCATTGCATTATCCTCGGTTACAGTATATTATTAGCTAATAAGCTAATTAATAATACATTCATTAGATAATTAGTCAACAGGCTAAATAGGGAAATAACTTATGGACATGGAAAAAATCAGCAAGATGCTCGCGTATAAGGAAAAAGTGTTCCAAGCGCTTGCTTCTGGCGTTCGCCGAAAAATTCTGGCTTACCTTGCTCATACCGATATGACGGCAGGCGAAATCTCAGAACGTTTTGATATTACAAAGCCCTCTCTATCAAAGCATCTCGGCATTCTAGAAAATGCGGGGTTGGTTACTAGCGAGAAAAAAGGGCAGTTTGTCCATTATAAGCTCGTGGAAAAGAACTTAGTGAATACGCTCAATGGCTACATTCAGGAAGTATGCCCTGTTGCCAAACCCATACGCAATGAAAGCAAGAAGAAAGCCGCTGAGAAAAAGCAGAAGCAAAGCTCCGATGCCTGATGACAAAAACATAGTTCGTAGCATTATCAACGTCAATTATGCTGGTGAATTTGGTGCTATTCGACTTTATAGCGGGCAACTGCTGATGGCTCGGTTGCTACACCCTGAAATGACCAATATCATCCGCACTATCAGGCATGACGAAAAGAAACACTGTGCGCTATTTTTAGGAACGATGCCATATTATGGTTTGCGACCTTGTCGCCTGACATGGATATGGGCGGTAGCGGGGTTTCTGCTCGGAATTACCACGCCCCTATTGGGTAAACGTGCATTGTTGACTAGCATTATGGCTGCGGAGGACACAGCGCACGAACATTTGGGCGCACAAATACGCTATTTGCAATCTCATGATGCTCAACTGGCTGAAACGATAGCCTCAGTGCAAACAGAAGAACAAAAACATGTCAGCATTTCCAAGAACGAGTTGGGAGATGCCGCAGCTTCTCTTTATGAAACTTTGGTTTACAAAACGGTCTATACACTCTGCCAGATAACCATGTGGCTTGTTACCCGTGGTGCTTCGTCTGAACTAAAGCGAGCACTAGCTTTACCTTAGTTATGAAGCTCTAGGAAGTAGTCTTCTAACTACAATTTCTTTTTGCTGTCCTTTTACAGGAATTTGGACGATAAGTGCAGGCGAGCCGAGGGATTGGGAACCTTTAAAGTTTGCGCTAAATCGCCCCCCCAACCCACACCATGGCCAAGAGCGATTGGCAGAAATAACGAAGTCTTTTGGTGCCGCATTTTTTCAAGATTCCGTTTTTCTGTTTGGTGAGGCTTTGCACAACTTTTGCACAATAATGCCTTGGTAATTCCTTAATTTCGTCATCATCACGCCATATCTGCATGCCATCCTGACTTCATAGCAATTCTATGGAGATGGCCATGCAGACGAATCACACTCTCAAACTTCTAACCGCTAAAACCTCATACAAACTACTCACCTGCGCCGCATTGGTGCCGATAGCTGATTTTCTCTTATATGGGAAGCCAGCTGGTTGGACGCTTGGTCTGTTTGGGGTGTCACTGTTGTTAGCCGTGCTCGGCTGTAACCAGACCGTAGCACATAGCAGAGTTGTTGATATTGCCTCCTATGCCACCTTGGGGCTGACATTTGCATTGATGGAAGCACCAAGTGCTCTTGCGTGGTGTATGTTTTGTTTCAGTATTGTTGCCCTCACATTAGCGCCAAAATTAGCGCGAGTGGAAGACGCAAGAGCCGTTGTAAAATCGGTGCTACGCTATGCACTCACTGCTTGGTGGCGGCTCTATCGCGACAATCTCATTATTTCGCACATCAAGAAACGCAGGCAAAAACTGCATGGAAATAAGCGTGCATTTGTTCGCCACTGGCTCCTACCTATTGGTCTATCAGCAGTTTTTATCATGCTTTTTGCAAGCGCGAATCCCATTATCACAGGATGGCTGGATAAAATTAACTGGCGTGTGATCGCTGAGTATATCTCAGTGCCGCGCATGTTGTTCTGGTTGATGACAGCTTCCGGCTGCTGGGCGTTGATTCGCCCTAAACTTAAACAACGTAAGGCGGGTAAAAAATATGACTATATCCCAAAATATGATTTCTCGTTAACGGCGCTTCTGTTCAATGAACGCTCTATTCTGACTTCACTGGTGTTGTTTAATGGCCTGTTCTTTATACAAAACATGCTCGATGTGGCGTTTTTGTGGAGTGGTGCAGCATTGCCGAACGGAATGACCCACGCACAATACGCCCATCAGGGCGCATATCCTCTGATCGTTACCGCATTACTTGCAGCCATATTTGTATTGATTGCGCTTAAACCTAATAGTGCTACCGAGCGCATGCCAGCGATTCGTGGGCTGGTATATGCATGGGTCGGGCAGAATATCTTTCTTGTCATGTCGTCTATCACTCGTTTGATGGGCTATATCGAGGAATACTCGCTTACTTATCTACGTGTGGTCGCGCTCATTTGGATGGCGCTGGTAGCAATGGGGTTGATCCTTATCATCACGCGCATTCATCTGCAAAAAAGCAATGGGTGGCTGATAAACATCAACAGCGCTTCGCTCTACGCCACGCTTTATCTCTGCTGCTTCGTCAATTTCGGCGGCATCATTGCGGATTATAATATCAAACATTCACGCGAAGTAACGGGCAGTGGTGCGAATCTTGACACTTATTATCTGCAAACGGAAATTGGTGCGCAAGCAATTCCCGCCTTGCTGTGGTTTGAACAGCATCACCCCGACAATGCGAGGGTGCAGGATGTAAGGACGTTGCGCCAATCGCTGGAAGCACAGGTCAGCAATTCTATGCAGGACTGGCGGCAATGGACATTCCGCGATTTCCGCCTGTCTCACTCACTTCAATCAGCAAACTAGGGGGGACGTATGATCAAGATTTTTAGACGCACTGATTTTGATTTGGTGTTCTATGGATTAACCGCCGCTGCCATTCTTACCTGCTTTGCACGCATGCATTTTCTGGCGGAGTTATCAACGCATTTCATGCTGCAATATACCATCGCATCAACGGTGCTTTGTGCAGTTTTGTGTGTGTTGCGAGCGAAGCGGTGGAAAATCATAGTATCAGCATTACTCGCGCTGTATTTTGGTTTGCACGTTGCTGGGTTTATGATTCCACGCCATGTGATGAAGAGTGAGGTCTTTGAAGACATCACCATCCTGCAATTCAACGTGAACTACGCCAACCCGAATGCGAAAGAAATTGCAGGCTGGATCAATAATTATGCGACCATCAACAAGAATATTGATGCACTCACCGCACAGACACAGCCTAATATTGTGGTGTTGCAGGAGGTAAGCCCAGAAATTGCAGCCAAACTGACCGCGCTTGAACAGGCTTATCCCTACAAATTGATCGCACCAAAATCGGGGGCATTTGGCGTGGCGATATTCAGCCGGATTCCTATTCGTGAGCAAAATCGTAAGCATTTTCCGGATTCATGGAACGAGTATACCGAAATTCGTCTTCATAGCTTGGTGCATGGTATTCCCATCGCACTCACTGAAGTGCATACCGTGCCACCCGTCAGCAAACTTAATGCTGCACAGCGCAACACAGAACTCACCTATATAGCTAAGGTGGTAAACGGCACATCAGCAAGCAGTAATATCCTAATCGGCGACATGAACATCACGCCTTATTCGCCGATGTTTAGGGATTTGCAAAAAGATAGTAAGCTCACCAGCGTCATGCAGGGCAAAGCAATATCTGGCACATGGCCAAGCTTCTTTCCTGCTTTATTGCGACTTTCTATCGACCACATGCTGGTATCGGATAACATCGATGTGATCGAGCGCCGCGTTGAAAAAGACTGGGACTCCGATCATTTGCCTGTACTTACGACACTTAGGATATATAAATCGGAGTAGCTATGTTTATCGCTCATTTACCAGCAGGTTATCTGCTCACCAAGGCTATCCAACATAAGACGAGAAACCACTCTCGCTACCTTATGTGGGCGGGGTTGACTGCGAGCATTTTTCCAGACATCGACCTGTTTTATTTCTATCTGATCGATAACCGCCAAACGCTGCACCACCACTACATCACCCATTTGCCACTGGCATGGATGGCAATGGCTCTCATCGCTTGGGGCATTTTGCATTGTATGGGGAAGAAAAATTATCTCATTTTTGTGGGAGTGGCATTCGCCAATCTCATGTTACACATGGTGCTGGATTCGATTGCGGCTGGTATCGACTGGCTTTATCCGTTGGTCGACATAGAGATTAATCTGGTGGAAGTACCCGCACGTTATGATTGGTGGGTTTGGAATTTTTTCCTTCACTGGACATTTTCGTTGGAAATACTGATAATTATCGCTGCTTTAATAGTTTGGAAACGCGCATGCAAAAAAACATCCTGATTGTTGATGATGACGCTCATATCCGCGAGGTGCTACAATTCGCGCTGGAGAAGGCTGGATTTCGCGTGGAAGCAGCCATCAATGGCAAAGAGGCACTGGAAAAGGCAAGCGCTCGCACATTTGATTGCATCGTACTCGACATCACCATGCCGGAGATGGATGGGCTAGAGGTCTGTAGAACGCTGCGCAAAACCTCTGAAATTCCGATTTTATTCCTCTCCTCGCGTGATGAGGAAATTGACCGCATCATCGGTTTTGAAATCGGCGGGGATGATTATGTCACCAAACCATTCAGCCCACGCGAGCTGGTAGCGCGATTAAATGCAATTCTCAAACGCACCCCGCCCAAAGCGCAAACTACCGCAAAAGCCTTGCAAAAAGGTGCGCTGCGAGTGGATGAAGATCGCTATACGGCGTTTTGGCATGAGAAGGCTATCCCGCTGACCGCGACCGAATTCATGCTGCTTTCCACGCTGCTCAAACACCCTGAAAAAGTCTATAACCGCGATGAATTGATGGACGGCGCGTATCAGGATGTCACCGTGAGTGACCGCACGATTGACAGCCATATCCGCCGTATCCGTCAGAAATTTGCAGATATTGGCGCGGCTAGCATTATCGAAACTATGCATGGCATTGGCTACAAGGTGGGTTCATGCCAGTAGCGCAAGCCAAAGCTCGGTTTCGCCTGCGCACGATATTGCTAGTCGTCAATATGTTCGTACTCATCGTGTCGATTGCCAGTATTTATGGATTCCGGCTGTATGAAAATGAGCTGGTGCGCGAGACAGAATCAGAACTCATCGCCCAAGGTGCTTATATTTCCGCAATGTACAAGCAGGCATTAACACCCTTGACTCAGCACAACGCCGCTTACGGTTTGCCCGTGCAAAATCCGCTGCCGCGCTCGGATGAAAAATACGATGTGATTAATCCTACCCTTGATCTCGGACAGGCGGAAATCCTTTCCAAACGGCCAGATGCAGCGGAAACAGATGTTAAGCCAGACCCGCTTGCATCAAAGGCTGCTCAAGTGATTTTTCCAACGATTAACGAAGCGACGCTTACCACACTCGCCGGTGTGCTCATTGTTGATTATCAGGGCATCGTGGTTGCTGGTCGCGCCGAAGTTGGGCAATCTCTAGCGCATATCGAAGAAGTTGCCGCTGCACTCACGGGACATTACAACGCCAAATTGCGTGCACGCAATTCAGACCACCAAGACCCGCCGCTGACATCCATCAGTAGGGGCGCACGCATCCGTGCGTTTGTGGCCATGCCAATCATCCAAAATGATCGTGTGGTGGGCGCGGTGCTTCTTTCACGTTCGCCACGCAATATTTTGAAAGGGCTGTATGATGAACGGCACCATGTGCTGATCGCAGGCGGCATTATTCTGGGCATCACCGTACTGCTTGCGCTGCTTACCTCCTACGCCATCGCTCGCCCGATTCACGCGCTGATTGGGCAAACACAGCGCATTGCGCGTGGTGAAAAAGACATTCGCCCCATTGATGAGCCAGTGACACAAGAGCTGGCCTTGCTCTCGGATAACATCACCAGCATGGCGCATACCATTGCCGAGCGCTCGGATTATATCCGCAATTTCGCCATGCATGTGTCGCACGAATTCAAAACGCCGCTCACCGCCATTCAAGGGGCGATAGAGCTGATTCAGGAACACGGCAATTCCATGCCGCCAGAACAATTCCAAAAATTCCTTACCAACGTCACCAAAGATACGGATCGCCTTAAAACACTCGTATCGCGCCTACTTGAACTCGCCCGCGCGGATGTGATGCAGGCAAAGGACGAAACAACGGATGTGGCTGCGCTTATCACCAACATGCAAAAGCGCTATGCTGGCAGCGTAGTAATGGAACAAATAAAGCAGCCCTGCATAGCAAATGTCGCCTCGGATGTGCTCGAAACGATACTGGTTAATCTTGTCGAAAATAGTTTGCAACATGGAGCAAAGCAAATCCGCATCGGAGTTTCTACGCTGAATAATTACATAGCAATCGATGTGAAAGACGACGGCGTAGGCATTTCCGAAGGCAACCGCTCCAAGCTATTCACGCCATTCTTTACCACCAAGCGTGAAAACGGTGGAACTGGCCTCGGGCTTGTTATTTCACGTTCTTTGCTCCGCGCTTTTGATGCGGATATCGAGTGCATTCCCGCAGAAAAAGGTGCGCATTTCAGAATTCTGATACCCTTCCTCATCCACCACATGACGGAGGCGGCATGAATCAGCCTCTTAAACAAACACAGCAGTTTATTGTTTATGTAGATACTTCCTATCTAACACGCATGTCTCATACTGAACGAGCAGATTGGGAGCAGTTGTTAAAACATGCCGAGAACTCCAGCAAAGACCTAAATGTAAAGCCTAGCTTAGAGATTCGTATCTCAGAAATCGCTCTCGCTGAATATCGTGGAAAATTACGAGACGAGCTACTTGCAGAAATACAGCGCACGAATACTCAAATATCCAGCCTCAGTAAGACGTGGCAAAGCAGCGTAATAAAAAAATATCTGAGCTACCCATTTCCTCAAGATGTAAGCCCGCTACCAACTAAGGAACAAATTGAGAGTGCTGTAGAAAATTACATTGGCGAAGATTTGGCTCCGTATCTAAAAGTTAGCGAGATAAAGGAGCACCACAGCAAAGGCTTCTGGCAGAAATATTTTAATTGGGAATCACCGTTTGATAAATGGACTGAGACAGAAAGGGATGACCCTAAGGTAAGAGAAGCCAGAAGAAAGCACATACCAGATGCTTGGATACTGTTGGCTGCGATTGATGCAAAAAATGCAAAAGAAACTTTTTTATGCCTCTGCAACGATGATGGTCTCTCCAACGCGTTAACGGGGATAGAACACCTTAGCTACAAAAGCACAAAGGATGTGTGGGATATAATATTTCCTCCGCCACCTGTTGTTGTACAGCCCGTTGCTCCACCATCCCAACAGAATGTTGGAAGCGTACCAACGTCGCTTGACAACCTGCTTTCAAAGGCACCTAACGAGAATATTAGCGGTATATATCTACGACTACTGGGCTTTGTCGTGCCATTGAATACACCAACGCATGAATCACTTGTAAATGCTGTGGTTGCGCAGGGCTATGATAAACGCCTAACAGAGGCGTGCGCGATACTCCTGTCTGATGAATCCAGACCATACATCAAGAATACTGGCAGCCACTACATCGCCGTTGATAAAGCTATATGTAATGAGGCATCTAGCCGCCTGACACTTGAAATAATCGAGATGCTTAATGGGGGCGGCAATGGAAATTAAGCAGAAGAAAAGCATTTTAGAGCATCTGGCACGCATAGCAGATGCGGATCAGGCAGCAAAAGAAGCCGTAGAGAAGGAAGCCGATAAAATCGTCCAAGTTCTGGCTACGGAAACGCAATATGATGTGATCACCGCGCAAATTGAACTACTGGATACTATCGCTTATCGAGTTTTTGAGAAGGCAGTTGCTACCTGTTCTGCATTGTTGAAGCGCTTGGAAACCATAGAGCTTACGCATCAAGAAATTGCAGGCTACCCACTTGAGCGGCTGCAAAAATTCTATACCAAAGAAAAAATCATCATTGCTGTGTTGGAGGTGTTGCAGCACATCCGCTACCACGCGCCAGAAGCAATCATGGATTTGTTCTTTGCATACTCCGTGCATTCCGATGAGACAGTAAGGAAGCAGGCAATCACAGGCATTGAGGCCATTGCAAGCTATGACCTCGACATATTTTATGGTGATGGCAAAGGCTGGGTTGGACTTGGGTGGCAACCTCAGGAAAAAGTGCTGGAAAAGATTAAGGCATTTGCGCCTGAACAGCAAAAAAAGTATCTTGATGGCATTCTGGCGGCATCAAAAAAGATGCTTTCGCCCACTGCCGAGGGAACGCGCTGGAGCTATGACAAGGTAACAATCAGCACGGGTGCGATACCCGCGCAGGATGGTATCAAGTCACTAAGAAATCAGGTTCTTGATCTGCTGAAATCTCTCTACCACCAAGCCGAATCACTAGAGGGGAAGCGGCGTATTCTAGGCGTTATGCAAGTAGCTGCAGGCACTCCGCATATGGGGAAATACGGCAATGACATATTAGAGATGGTGGCTGGAAACATTGTTACCATTCTAGAATTCATGAAGGAAATTGCACCGAGTGAAGATATGCAGATGATGCAGAAAATAGAGCATGATGCATACTGGCATTACTACCGCATGGGTGATGCTGATCCGCGAATTCAGAAAGTAGCGTTCGAAATTCGTGATTTGTTACTGGCGCATGATGAATATAAAATTTTCAGAATCCTAATCGGCTTTGAGAGCATTTTCCGAGAATGGAAAACCACCAAGCAAGATCACGATGAGATTGAAGAAGAGCGTCAGTATCGAGAAAAAACTTCCATCGAGTTAGCCCAATCAATTACCGAAGAAGATTATGACGCATGGAAAAAGCGTATCCTGCATTATGCCAGCATCAAATCCAATGATATGGCCACATTCCCATATTTTGGGAAGTTTTTGGAAGCCTTTGGTAGGCATTCGCCCGACTTAGCATTGAAGCTAGTTCGCGAGAACGTTAATGAGCTCAATGGGTTTATTGTTGCGCTATTATGCGGCGCTGCGCTGACGGATAAAGAAAAAGCATATGATGTCATCCGCCCATGGGTGGCTGAAGGAAAGCAGCTTTTTTATGTGCTTAGATTCTTTGAGTTCTCGGATGATCTGGATGAGATTCTGCTGAAACAGATTTTCGATAAGGCCACGGTGCAAAAAGATAGTGCTGCGATGAATCAGATCATTGCCACCGTATCTACAAAAATTTCAGATGAGCGAAAATCATTAATCAGCGCTTATTTTTTACCTGCCATTCAATGGCTAACTGAGCAAGGTGATTGCCGCTGGATATTCAATTTCTGGTACAGAAGAGAACGTAAGGCTGTAATCGCGGCTATGCCAGAAGAAGGGATTACGGTTATTTTAGATAATCTGTTTCTGCTGCCGAGGATTGACCATGAGGCGGAAGAAGTGCTTTGTCAGCTTGCTGACACTTCGCCTGAAGCCGTGCTGCAGTTCTTCCTTATGCGAATTACTAAAGAAAAAACGGATGGGCTTAATAATGAATTCGAGGCAGTCCCTTTCAGTTTTTATAAACTGGCCGAGCCATTATCTAAAATTCCGGAAACGGCTGCAAATGTGCTTCGAGAGCAATATGATGGCAATTATGGCATGTTCATATATCGCGGTGCGAAGCTGCTTAAAAACATATTCCCCCAGTTTCATGATAATCTCGAGAAAGCGCTTGTGCGAATCGCACATGGAAACACAAGGGACGACTTGTTATTTGTCATGGCTATACTCAGAAACTACGAAGGCCAGCCGTTTATTCATGGTGTATGTAGGGAGCTGGTTAAGATTCTGCCTGAGGATGATGAATTGCTGGGTGAAGTTAGAATAATTCTTCAAAGCACGGGCGTGGTGCATGGTACGCATGGTTTTGCAGAGGCTTTTGCGCGTAAAATTGGTGAAATCGAATATTGGCTTAATGATGCTGATCCGAAGATCAAAGCATTTACTGAGAAATATATTCAAGGTCTGCGGTTGCAAATCGAAGCAGAAAATAAGCGAGCTGATGAAGATATTATCCTTAGAAGGCATCAATATGGCACTGATGACGACTCAGAATAGCCTCCTGAATAACCACCTGTATTTCCATCAAAAAGACTATTGATTGCAGCTGCCAGCTTGTTATCCCCTAGAGACAGTAACCAACTGTTTTGATGGAGGAAAGATGCAG
>JBEBHV010000154.1:0-4951 GCA_040080715.1 Rickettsiales bacterium
GAATTAAGGAATTATGTTGTTTATAAGCACACGTCTCCGAAGGGAAAGGGGTATGTGGGGATAACTAATAATTATGATAGAAGGTGTAAGCAGCATCAAAATAAAAATGGTTGCAGGTTATTTTATAGAGCCGTAAAAAAATATGGATGGGATAATTTCACGCATGAAATTCTTGAAAATGGATTGACACTATCAGAAGCTAACACTTTTGAGCGTCTACATATCGAACAATATAAAACACTTGCCCCTAATGGGTATAATTTAATGACTGGCGGGGACGTTTCCACTCATTGCGAAGAAACACGGGCGAAACTGAGCGAAGCAAATAAGGGAAAGGTTTATTCTCAAGAAACTATTGCCAAAATGAAAGAGTCAGGAAGGCGGAAGGTTATCACGCCAGAACATAGGATGAAACTTAACCAATCTCTATGGGGGCGCGTCCATTCTAATGAAACAAGGGGAAAAATTAGCAATGCTAACAAAGGTAAAAGGTTGGGGGAAAATCATCATTGTTTTGGAAGGACAGGGGAAAAACATCCTATGTTTGGTAAAAAACTTAATGATTCACAAAAAAATCATTTAAGCATTGAATTAAAAGGAAAAATGGCTGGAGACAAGCATCCAAATTTTGGAATAAAGGGGAAAGATAGCCCAACATCAAAAGAATACATGATAATAACTCCTAGTGGAGAGAAAAAAATAATAAAAGGTTTGAGTTTATTTTGTATTGAAAATAATTTAGATGCTTCAAATATGGTTAAGGTATATAAAGGGATAAAGCAACACCACAAAGGATACAAGTGCAAAAAAATCAGCCAAGACTAAACCCTGCGTTAAAGGAATTCTTTAGCACCCCAAGCAGATTCAAGGTTTTATATGGCGGGAGAGCTTCAGGCAAGTCTACCATGGCAGCCGCCGTTCTTATTTTCATGGCTCAAAAGTGCAAAATCAAGGTTTTATGTGCAAGGGCATTCCAGACCAACATCCGTGATTCAGTGTATGTCCTGCTTGTTGATTGGATAAATAAATTAGGTTTACAAGATTCCTTTGTAGTAACAGATTCAACTATCAAATGCCCCGCTACTGGCAGCTCATTTGTATTTTATGGGGTTAATAGAAACCTTAGCGAAATCAAGGGGTTAGAAGGAATCTCAATATGTTGGTTAGAAGAGGCGGCATTTATAACGAAAGAGCAGTTCGAGGTAATCTTGCCTACGATACGCACGGAAAACTCAGAATGCTGGATAATATTTAACCCTAACTTACCGACAGACTTTGTTTATCAGAATTTTGTTGTTAATCCGCCTTCCACTGCATTAGTAAAGAAAATAAATTATGATGACAATATATTTCTTTCAAAGACGCTTCTTACAGAAATAGAAGAGTTAAAAGCGCGTTCTTATTCCGATTACGAGCATCTTTACTTAGGTTTCCCACGTGCGGACGAAGAATCCTGCATTATAAAACTGTCTCATCTAATGAGTTCGATAGACGCACATAAAAAACTCGGTATAACTATTAGTGGAGCGAAAACATTAGGTTATGACCCAGCTGATGGTGGTGGCGACTCAAACGCCATAGCCATATCTCACGGTGGGTTGTTGTACCACACAGAAGAATGGACGGCTAAAGAAAATCATCTCCTTACTTCGGCACGAAAAGCCCTGCATATTGCAGGAGAACATGAGGCGCAAATAGTGTATGATAGTATCGGTGTTGGAGCGGGACTGTATCAGGCGTTCTCAGAGGCTGGCTCCAAAACGCACAGGAAATTCGTGGCTAGTGGTAAAATTCATAAGCCTGATTCAAAATTTGAGATGTCAGGCGTTAAAAATGGCGATTTGTTTGGAAATATTCGCGCTCAGGCATGGTTTATGCTAGCTGCAAAATTCGCATATACCCATGCTGTAATTACTGGATTAACACCAATACCTAATGATTTGTCTAAAATGGCTTTTCTTAGTTCATCAATGCCGAATCTTGATAAGCTCATAACGGAGCTATCGACACCCAGGCGCGTAGATGATTCGTCTGGAAAAATCCTTGTAGAAAGTAAAAAGGACTTAAAGAAACGCGGGATTAATTCACCCAACCTCGCGGACGCAGCCGTGATGAGCTTGGTGCGGTTTAGCAGCGGCTTGTTTTCGTGATTGAGTCCCGTACTTGGGTTTTTAAAAGTTAAGATAGAATTTGTGACCCAGTTCACAAAACCAAAAACAAACGGTTTACAACATAATGGCGCGTAGACCATATAATAAAGCTAACATGATATAATAGTAAAAGCCCACAACCTACCGGAGAACTTAAGCATGTTTTTCAAAAAAGCCCCCAAGCAACCCCCTGCACCAATTTACCCAGCCTACCCTAAACCTATCCGTGCTTCGATTGCCAGTATCGTCCAGGACTGCATATCTAAGCCTTCTGTAACCATGGATTCTTCGGAGTCCCAAGGTATCCAGGCACAATCGGAAGCCATTGATTACCTTGCAAATTTTAGCCGATTCATAGGCTATCAGGCTTGTGCAGCCCTATCAAGCCACTGGCTAATAAACAACGCTTGCATGATTCCAGTGCAAGACGCACTACGAAAGGGCTGGCGTTGTGTGTCTGACATTGGCACGGATGAAATTCAGGCAATAGAATCATTCCTGAGAAAGATAGCGTTCAAGTCCGCATTGCAGGAACTTGGGTTTGGTGGCCGGGTCTTTGGTAGCAGCATCATGTTACCAATTGTGGATAGCCCTGACAAGGACTATTACGAATTGCCATTTGATATCAATGGCGTGACCAAGGACAGTCTCAAGCGTGTGGCCGTCATTAATCCGACTTATATTACGCCACTGGTTGCATCCGGAAATGCTAACGTCTTGGGTCAGTCGTTTTATGAACCTGAATTCTGGCAAGTAAGCGGCAAAAAGATACATAAGAGCCATTTGACCATATATAGGAATAGCATTATCCCACAAATTCTAAAGCCGCTGTACCTTTACGGTGGCATCCCATTGACCCAGATTATCTTTGAAAAGGTGTTTCAGGCTGAGACGGCATCCAGTGAACTGACCAAGCTAATGCGGAACATGCGCCTGTTGGTGCGTAAGATAGCACCTGAAGAGCTGGCGTTCAATAGCGCACAAGTCGTAGATAGGCTTAACCTTTTTGCGGACATACGGAATAACTTTGGCACTCACTTGATTGGGGACAGCGAATCCATAGAGCAGATCGATTCCTCATTAACCGGATTTGATGACTTGGTTAAATTTCAGTACGAGCTTGTGGCAAGTGCCGCCCAGATACCAGTGCCTAAGCTTATGAAGTCCGAAATATCCGGAGGATTGGGCAACGAGGGCAAGGGTGAGGAATCAATTTACCAAGAAACGCTGGAATCCATACAAGAAAATTACACGCCAGGGGTTGAGCGCGTTTATGAGATATGCTACAAGTCGTTGACCGGTAACAATCCGCCCTCGCTTGAGGTCATATTTAACCCAGCTTATTCTGAATCGGCTTCTGAATTGGCGGATATTGAGATGAAGAAAGCCCAGACGCATGACATTTATGTTTCCATGGGTGCGATAAGCCCAGATAACGTTTACGATGTCTTGTTTAATGACCCTGATAACCTGTATAATCTGTTGGATTCTGAACGTCCCGTAGATGCTGGTATTGATGGACAAGACGAAAAGGAAATGGTAATATGACGATAACAACACCCTCCACGCTTACCGTAAGATCAGCGCACCCCGGAGGGTTACTTGTTTCAACAAAACCCTGAATGAGAAAGAAAACCAAGACATTCCTGCCTCCTGAATACCTGAGCCAGATGAATCACAATATTGGTACAAAGACGGGGTTGAATACTTCCCAGAAACTAAGGTGGTGATGTGATGACAAATGAAGAACTGCTAGACCAACTTAAACATTGTTATACAACAAGAGTTGATTCAGATGGAACTCAAAGTTGGTATAAGGACGGAGAACGACATCGAGATAATGATCTCCCTGCTGTGATTCATTCAGATGGAACTCAAAGTTGGTATAAGGACGGCAAACGGCATCGAGATAATGATCTCCCTGCTTTTATTGATTCAGATGGAACTCAAAGTTGGTATAAGGACGGAGAACGGCATCGCGATAATGATCTCCCTGCTGTGATTCATTCAGATGGAACTCAAAGTTGGTTCAAGGACGGTAAAGTACATCGAGATAACGATCTCCCTGCTTTTATTGATTCAGATGGAACTCAAAGTTGGTTCAAGGACGGTAAAGTACATCGAGATAACGATTTACCTGCTGTGATTGATCCAGCTGGAACTAGATATTGGTACAAAGACGGAAAACTGCATAGAGATAATGATCTCCCTGCTTTTATTGATTCAGATGGAACTCAAAGTTGGTATAAGGACGGAGAACGACATCGAGATAATGATCTCCCTGCTTTTATTGATTCAAATGGAACTAGATATTGGTACAAAGACGGAAAACTGCATAGAGATAATGATCTACCTGCTGTGATTCATTCAGATGGAACTCAAAGTTGGTATAAGGACGGAGAACGACATCGAGATAATGATCTCCCTGCTTTTATTGATTCAGATGGAACTAGATATTGGTACAAAGACGGAAAACTGCATAGAGATAATGATCTACCTGCTGTGATTTGGGCAGCTGGAAACCAATATTGGTATAAGGACGGAGAACTGCATAGAGATAATGATCTCCCTGCTGTGATTTATGCAGATGGAGTTCAAGCCTGGTACAAAGACGGAAAGGAGCATCGAGATAATGATCTCCCTGCTTTTATTGATTCAGATGGAACTCAAAGTTGGTTCAAGGACGGAAAGGAGCATCGAGATAATGATCTCCCTGCTTTTATTGATTCAGATGGAACTCAAAGTTGGTATAAGGACGGAGAACGACATCGAGATAATGATCTCTCTGCTGTGGTTTGGGC
>JBEBHV010000013.1:0-20578 GCA_040080715.1 Rickettsiales bacterium
TGCCCTTGGCTATGCCAAAGCCGGCAGGGTTTTATACCTGCAAGGGCGAAACAGCGACAGGCTGGATGAAATTGCCGGCAAGTGCCGCAATCTTGGTGCCGATGTCTATACGCAAGTCGGTGATGTAACAGATGCAAGTGCTATGCAGAACTGGATAGAAAATTCTGATATGCAAACCCCGTTGGATCTGGTGATTGCCAATGCCGGAATTTCGGCGGGTATGGGCAAAAACGGCGAAAACAGCGAGCAGGTGCGAAAAATTTTCGCAACTAATATTGACGGGGTGGTAAATACTGTCCAACCGATAATTCCCTTAATGCTTAAACGCGGAAAAGGACAAATCGCAATTATGAGTTCACTGGCAGGAATTCGGGCATTACCAAGCTCACCTGCCTATAGCGCGAGCAAAGCCTGCGTGCGTTATTACGGCGAGTCCCTACGTGGCGCGCTGGCTTTTTCGGGAGTATCGGTAAGTGTAATCTGCCCCGGTTATATCACTAGTCCGATGACGGCAGTAAATAATTTCCCAATGCCGTTTATTATGAGCGCGGAAAAAGCAGCGCAGAGAATTATCAAAGGGCTGGAAAAAAAGCGCGGAAGAATCGCTTTTCCTTTACGCTTATACCTTCCTTTATGGCTTATTTCCTGCCTGTCACCGCGCATAACCGATCCGGTATTTTCGCGGCTTCCGGCTAAGCCATCGCTTGAGTAACAATAAGTCCTATCTACTCGCTTTTGGATCTTTCATATTCGTATTATTCGTTGGGGGTGGCGATCCTATATTTTTTGCCTCTTCAACAACAAGCTTGCCTTCAGATACCAAGCCATGACCAGCATAAGCGCAAGCCCCACTAGCACCTAGAACCGCTGCTCCATATGCTACTCCACCTACAACTGGCACTAAAAGCAAAGGAGCTGCTTCTACAGCAGCACCAGCAAAACATACACCGCCTGCTACAGCCCCCGCAACCTTTGCAGCTGCCTCGGTATACTCTCCCTTAACAATGTCTTGCCTTGCAGATTCTGCGGCAACTGCCGCACCAAAAGCCCCTAACCCTGCAACTTTACCAGAAGCAAGAACCTCCTTGGCATTAGAAACAGCAAGATTGCGAGCGGAAGAATCACCAAACCATTTACTAACACTTTGCTTGGCATTTTCCCATGCAGCACTGAGAGCATTATTTTCAGGAAGCTGTTGTTGAGCTAAAGGCGCAGAGACTCTCTCATTATATTTTGCAATCGCATCCTCAAAATGGGCAATTTCTTCTTTGCTTAATGGTTTCTCAAGATTGGCAAGACGTTCTTCAAGAGTGCCATATCTTTTAACCCGATCTCTATCACGAAAATGCATCGCAATTTTCCCCATAGTACCCATCGAACGGAACATTCCTGTTTCTTCATTTAAAAGTTTGGAATTTTCCGATATAGTTTCAATAAATCCATCCATTTTTCCACCAGTTATATATTTTGCGAATCTATCAGCACGATACTCTTGTTTTTTATAAGTATTACCAATATCGCCAAAAACAACGTGTCCAGCCTCATGAGCTGCCACTCCTTCATATCCACCATTTGACATAGAATTAATAAGTATTGTATTTTTAGTAGTAATTGCAGCAGACATACCAGGGAAAGTTCTTATATCTAAAGTTTTTATTCCCATTTTACTAAATAATGGATTCAACCTTTCCATCATTTCCGTAGGTGCTGGATCTGAGAAATCATAAAGATTACTTTCCGCAACTATTCTAGCATTTTCCTTCATCCTTATTAGCTTAGACAACATAAATTATTCTCTATTTCTTATCAAGCAGCTACACGAATTTTGGTTTTATAGAATCCCTTATAAAATTCAGGCTTAATATTGAATTCGTATTTACCGTTTTTATTCTTAGGAATTTTTTTGCAGATATGGGTGATGTCAAAACTTGGGTAGTAAGTCATTATCGGCAAATCCATCAGTTTCTTCAGTACATAGCCTTCTTCGTATTTATCCAGCTTATCTTTGGTTTTCTTATCAATTTTCCATAGTTCACCCAGCACCACATCCTTCTTTTTACCGGTATAATATAAAAGCGGATAGGTTTCATCAGGCGCGAGATAGAGAACATAACCAGCCAGTTTCTTCTTACGGAGATATTTTGCACCTTCCATGTGTTTGTGCAAGACCCCACCTTTTTTTAAAGTTCCATACGCGAATATTTTCATATAGCTTTGCTATTTTCCGTTGATTGTTTTGCGAAATCCATAAGGGTTTTTGGAGAAATATCCTTGGTGAATTGTTTTGGTTCGGCAGCCTCTGTCACGGTCTGATGTACCGGTTTATTCAGGTTAGCTATATCTATACCAAACCTTGCAAATACCCCCGCCACATCCTCTCCCGCTTTAATAGCCGATGCAGCTTGCTTTACTTCTTTCATATCCACTGACTTATTAGCAAGCTCAACAAAGGCAAGAGCTTCTGGAAATTTCTCAAGCAGTTTAAAGCCAATGAGATAGTTAAGCTTGCCGATAGTGAATTTGTCAGAAGTCAGTTCGGGTTTATTGTCATAAGCAATGTTGAGTAGTTCAGCTACTCTGGTTGCAAGTTTCACGTCATTCTGACCTTCTGCTGAGGCAACAGAGGGAGCCTTGTAATGCTTACCCATATGTTTTCTTTGTAAATTTATCAGTGACTGAATATCCTGTGGTTGAAAGGCAGTATAAGGATCTATGTCTTTATGATTGATTTTGGTGCTTACCAATTTTTGCTCAACATCAAAGAATGACGGTTTACGCAGGAACCCCTCGCCATAAATAAGCGCGCCAATCGCGCCCACCCCGGCATCGGCATTTACATCATATTTTGGTTGGACATATTGAAAGGGCTTAGACCTGAATTTTTCCCATGGCACAAAAAAAGTTGCAGCTACCGCACTACGAACCGACGTCCTTTTCAAATAAGAATGACAAGTTACTTTTATAGCCTCATTCTGGCTTCTAAAAAACACATCATTAATGGTTACATCTTTGCTGTTTTTCCCTAATTCATAACCTACCGCCTCAGCATAAATAGATCTTATATCGTTAAGGGTATTTTTGCTGTACCTACCTACAATTGCACCAAATGCCGCTCCTAAACCATATGCAGCAAAATTACGCGAGGCATAACGTCCAAAATTTGATTCTTTATACCGCGTTATTTCCTTCTCATTAAGTATGGTTTTATTATCTGCGGCATATTCAATTGTTTTTTTATCATGAGTAAGTTCTGGTGGCGTTTTACCCAAAAAATTAAATGGATTTATTTCTTCAAGCGTCAATAATATATAACGCGTTCCCACCAATGGAGCTATTAATTGGGTAAAGAGCGAGCTATACCAGCTCTGGTCAGATTTAAGCTCCGGCCGCTCGGCTGGTGCGATATTCTGCGCTGGTGCTATGTTATTACTATTAACCATGTTTATTGTCTTATACATGTTTCTAAAGTTTACAATTACCAACACTGCAACCTAGCCATGCTTTTCCCGCATAGTTGCAATATTCCTTTAAATCCCGATTATTTTACCATAAGTCAGCATCTGGTATTGTTAAACTTTTATGACGGTTAAAAAACAGCTTGTATACAGCTTTTTTATATGGTATAAATAGCTGTATGAAAAAGCCAGCTATAGAAACCCGAAAAATAACCGTAAATCTGCCTGTGTCGCTGATTGAGTCTTTTACGCGTGATAAAAAAACCAACCTTACCGAGACCATCAAAAAGGCTTTAATAGAGCACAAACAACGGCTTGCCTATCAAGAACTTCTTGATAGTCGTGGTAAGTTTAAGTTTATGCTGACTGCTGAGGAACTTAAGGAATTACGCGATTGATTATAGCTGTAGACACTTGTGTTCTGGTAGATTTTCATTATGGAGAAATAAGCCGTAGAACCGAAATTCTTGAGGAAAAATTGAATCTTGGTCAAATTTTTCTTCCACCAGTAGTTATAACCGAATATCTAAGCAACCCACGCCTTGATGAGAAACACTATAAGTTTTTTAAGGATATGCCGACTTTAGAAATTGACGATAATTATTGGCAGCGTGCTGCTGAAACAAGGAGAAAATTGCTCAAAAAAGGTTTGAAAGCCAAGCTCGGTGATGCACTTATAGCGCAAGCCTGTATTGATAATGATGTTCCCCTGCTGACTAGTGATGAAGATTTTCTTCATTATGAAAAACATTGTGGCTTGAAGTTAGTTTTAGCTTCTAATAATTAATTTTATCGTCTAAGAAACTTTAAAATCAAAATCTAAAGGAAACCCCAATGGCTGCCTATCAATATGTTTATGTAATGAAAGACCTCTCCAAGAAATATGCTGGGGGCAAGGAAGTGCTTAAGGGTATTTACCTGTCGTTCCTGCCAGGTGTAAAAATCGGTGTCCTCGGGCCGAATGGCTCAGGTAAATCGACCTTACTTAAAATCATGGCGGGGCTGGATAAAGACTATAACGGTGAGGCATGGGCGGCAGAAGGCGCGCGCGTTGGTTTCCTTCCTCAGGAACCGCAGCTTGATGAATCCAAAGATGTGATGGGTAATATTATCGAGGCACTGGGCGAGCAAAAAACTTTGCTGGATAGATTCAATGAAGTTTCCAACAAGCTTGGTGAAGTGACCAATGATGACGAAATGATGAAACTGATTGAAGAGCAGGGCGAGCTGCAGGAAAAAATTGAAGCATCGGGTGGCTGGGATATAGAACGCGATATCGAAATCGCTATGGACGCGCTGCGTTGCCCGCCGAAAGATGCTGATGTTACTAAAATTTCCGGTGGTGAAAAAAGGCGTGTAGCTCTATGTAAATTGTTACTGGAAAAGCCCGATTTATTGCTGCTCGATGAACCAACCAACCATCTTGACGCTGAGTCAGTGGCGTGGCTGGAGCATTACCTCAAAGAATATAAAGGCACGGTGATGATGGTAACCCATGATCGCTATTTCCTTGATAATGTAACGAGCTGGATTCTGGAACTTGACCGTGGCACTGGCATTCCGTACGAGGGTAATTATTCGGCTTATCTGGAGCAAAAACAGAAACGTTTAGCACAGGAGAAGAGCGAAGAAAATTCCCGCCAGAAACAGCTCGCAACTGAACTGGAATGGATTCGGCAGGGTGTTAAAGCGCGTCAGGCGAAAAGCAAAGCCCGTATCGCTGCTTATGAAACTTTGCTGGCGCAGGAGAATAAAGCGCAAGTTGGCATCGCGCAGATTGTTATTCCTAATGGTCCACGCCTTGGCAATCTGGTTATCAAAGCCGAGCATGTAGGCAAGGGTTTTGGCGATAGGTTGCTGATTGATGATTTATCGTTTGATCTGCCAGCGGGCGGTATTGTTGGGATTATCGGACCAAACGGTGCTGGTAAAACCACCTTGTTCAAAATGATAACTGGCAAGGAAAAAGCTGATTCGGGAACATTCACGGTTGGCGATTCGGTAAAGCTTGGCTATGTTGATCAATCGCGTGATACACTCTCCGATAAAAAAACCGTGTGGGAAGAAATTTCCGGCGGGGATGAAGAAATAATGCTTGGTAAGAAGCTGGTGAAATCACGCGCTTACTGCTCCAGCTTTAATTTCAAAGGCTCAGACCAACAGAAGAAAGTCGGAACATTATCGGGCGGAGAGCGCAACCGTGTGCATCTGGCGAAGATGCTCAAAGCCGAGCATAATGTGTTGTTGCTCGATGAACCAACCAATGATCTGGATGTGGAAACTTTGCGCGCACTAGAAGATGCACTGCTGGATTTTGCGGGCTGTGCGGTTGTGATTTCGCATGATCGATGGTTCTTAGACCGCATCGCCACCCATATCCTAGCTTTCGAAGGCGACAGCCACGTGGAATGGTTTGAAGGTAACTACGAAGCCTATGAAACTGACCTGAAACGTCGCCTCGGTGTTGATGTACTGACTCCGACCAAGATTAAGTACAGACCACTTAGAAGAGCATAACCATTTGCAATAAATATATATTTTTGCGCCTCAAATTCTTGACATTTATAGTTTTTGTCTGTACAATAAGTCGATGGCAAGAGAAATTGAATTTGACCCTGCAAAGGATTTGGCTAATAGAAAAGAGCATAATCTATCACTGGCGCAAGCAAAAGATTTTGATTTCTCTACTGCCTTGCAAGTTGAAGATACTAGAAAAGATTATAAAGAAATAAGAACTATTGCATTAGGATACATTGGAAACAGGCTACACGTTTTGATTTATACTATGCGTGGTGAAATATTGCGTCCGATAAGTCTACGCAAAGCAAATGCCAGAGAGAGGAAACGATATGCGAGCTAAATATAAAGGCACACGAAAAGAAGATAATATTGATGAATTAGGCGATGAGTTCTTCAAAAAAGCAGTGCGTATCGGTCGCCCTGTAAGCACAAACCATAAAAAACGTGTAACTCTTCGCCTTGATGATAAAGTTATTTCTGCATGGAAAGCAACTGGCAAAGGCTGGCAAACTCGCCTGAATGCGCTACTAGTTAGTATTGTAGAACAAAAGATTTTGTAAATATACTACCCTATCCGTGGCCTATTACGCGGATTATTTGGGTTAAGCGGGTCGCGTTCACGGGTTGCAAATCCTCTATCATCAGGCGCAATTTTGCTATTTGCTGAAACAGTGGTAACCGGCGTTATAACCCCAGTATCCTTATCCAGCTTGGTGTTCAATGAAACCATTTCCCGTGCCTGCTTATTACTCTTGCGTAATGAATTTCCTGCCTCACGCACGGCGGCTATATCAATTTTATTGAGTCCCACACTAACCCCAGCCTCGTCGCGCATGATAGATTTTACCTGTTCATGCTGCCTCGCCATATTCCCTCTATTCACATTAGAGGGTGAACCACCACTGGCAGCCCTTACAGCTTTTTGCTGCTGACGGCGGCGGCGTTGGCGACGAAGCCTTTCGGCAAGTGCCTCAGCCTGCGCTTCCGCATTCTCCCTATGTTCGTTTTTTTCATGAGAATTCAGATGCTCTGCCGCATGCTCCAACCCATCTTCCATCTTGTGCATCAGGTGATTAATGGCAAGACCCTGCATATTTTTGCCAGCAGCCTTCATCTCGGCAATATCAACAGAAATCTGATTAATTGCCGTTGCATTAGTAGGAATCTCTTTTGCTGCCATCATCGCAACGCCATTTGAACACCAGCCTGCAGCATCATTTGCGTTTTTCACCCTTGGATCATTGATTATTTCCGGGTTTACCCGCATCGCGTCAAACAGCAGGTTTTTGTACATGTCAACCATTTCGGAAATTCTCTGGGATAAGGCTAATTTCTCATTTGGTCTTCCGGTATCAATGGACTCTTCTATCGGCTTGTCACTGAAAGAGAGGTTTTTCAACTTCCTGAGTATCTCTCTTGCCAGTTCAACCGATTCCTCACGCGCCTCCTCTTCCATCTCATCAATTGAATAAAGCTGGCGCACCGCCTCCTGCAAATTAGCACTTACTTCCAGAAGTCTATCAACCGGCGAACGATCACCTATAGGCTTGTTTGCCAGATGGGTAAGACCACTTTCTATTGCATCAATAAGCTTCTCAACACTTTGCGACTGCCTGTTTTCCCACTCCGGCAGAACACCGTCCAGCTTCTTCTCCAAAGGTGTGATAAGCGGATCACCATCCGGCAGGTTTTCCAGTGTATGCATGGCAATGGAAAGAGCAATACTGCCTGCAGCGTGGTTGGCGTGGTCTATAGTAAAATGAGTAAGTAAATCAGGATTGCTGAGCTGCGCTATTTTCACCTGCGCCGCGTAAATGGAAATCAAATTATGCAGATAATCAGCCTTGGTCTGCTGCTGTGGCAACTCACCTATATACATCCAATCTTCCATATCCTGCGCTATATCATGCAGGTTACGCAGGAAACGCAGGGTTTTACGCGCCACCTCAATAGAACTATCGGCAGTGGCAAGGACAGGCAGTGTCTCAGGTGACTGCAAACCATAGGCAATATCCAACAAGGAATTGGAGGAATTGTGTAGTTTGCTGATTACATCATCCATATATTATAAGTTATTTCGCCTGCTCGGCTGGCACTTGCGCGGCACTCTCTTCAGCTGCAGCCGTACCCATTGCATACACACATAAATCTTCAAACGACACATCATTTTCCAGAGCAATCTTATGCAGGCGTTCAAAACTATCCATAACTTCCTGCGGTATGGTTCCACCGCGGATGGTGGACAGCCACCAAGCCTGATGCTGCAGCGGGTGACGCTGCGAGTGTGGTTCGCCAACATACACATGGAAAGGGTGCTTAACCCCATTGAAATCACAAGGAACAGTAAAACGCTTCATAATGAACCCGCCTATCAAAATGCATAATACGTCCTAATTATGCCATGAATTTAGAAAAATTCCAGCACGTAACACACAATTTAACACAATTGTAATAAATAAACAGGAAAAACCATGGTAGACATAGGCTTGATTTAATATAAATATTTAATTATCAGAGGGTTAATGTATGAATACTAGAGAAACAGGCAGTGCCGCATATGAAGAGAACAGAAAAACTTATATTGATAAACGCAATGCAGTAATTGAATCAGCAAAAGGCGAAGGTGCTACAGAAAACACAGCTTCAATTCTTAAAAATGGTACTAATGAATGGCTGAAAAAGCTCGATACGATTCTTTCAGATAGCAAAAAAAATATAGCGGTTGATGATATTTTAACTCACTTATTACGATTTGCGACTAATGATAACGGAAGTTCATTAAACAAAGTTGCAGATCGCATAAAAAATTCTTCTGAACAGGATTTACAATATCTTTTTAATGAACATATAAAGGAAATTTCAGCAACTCTTACAAAAACATTACCAAGCCTGACTAAACTTATAGATACAGATTACAGTGTAGCTGTACATAAAAGAAAATAACGTCCTCAAACATTCACTTTATTATACAGGAAATTATCGGCGTAAGCCTTACGCCGTTCCTTGCCTTTGTTAGGGAGTATAACTTCAAACTCTATATTTTTCTTAGTGGCATAGGCAATCGCCGCATCCTTGCTGGCAAAGCGCAGGGAAAGCTCGCGCGATGTATCTTCCATGCCAGTCCAGCCCATAAGCCCTTCAACAAAATAAGGCGTTTCCGGAACAAATTCCAGAAGCCATAGATTTGTCTTAGCTTTGCCCGATTGCATGGCGTTTTTGGCAGGCTGATATATTTTCGCTTTAGTCATAGATAATTTCCATTGTTAATTGCTGCTTTCTAACGTTTTTTGCGGTTCTTTCCAACATGTTTTTTATTGTCCCTGCGTTTGCCAGATTTTTCTGGTCTCTCATGTCCCCGTCGCGGTCGGTCTTTAGGCAGATACGTTCCTTGCATTGGTGCTGATTCCGGCACGAAAATAAGACTTCCGGTCATTGAGTTAGCTTCCTGCACCCGAACTACAATCGCTGCCCCCAGAGCAAATATATCCTTACTGCCTCTGCCTATGAAACAGGAATTTTTCCGGTCAAAAATAAAAAAATCACGCCCCAGATTGCGAACCGGAATAAATCCGGTAATCCCAGTCTCGTTCAAACTTACAAACAAACCATACTCATTAAGGCCGCTAATTACGCCGGCAAATACATCGCCAATTTTTTTTGCCATGAAGGAAACTTTATACCTGTCAGCCGCGTCACGCTCAGCGAGCATAGCGCGACGTTCGGTTTCGGAAATATGCAGGGCGGTATCCGGCAAATTATGTAGCTTGTGTTTTTTATTATTCAAAATAGAAATAATCGAACGATGCACGATAAGGTCACTATAACGACGGATTGGTGAAGTGAAGTGGCAATATTTTTGCAATGAAAGACCAAAATGCCCGAGATTCTCTGCACCATAAAACGCCTGCATCTGGGAGCGGAGAACTGCCATATGAATCATCGGACGGCGCGCATCATTCGCGGAAGCTTTCAGCACACGGTTAAAATGCTTGGCGGTCACCGCGCCTTTCTGCAATCGGTAGTCAGAAGCAAGAAGCAGGCTGCGTAGCTCCTCCAGCTTTTCTTCTGACGGAGCTTCATGCACCCGGTATATTCCCGGCATTTTATTTTTGAGTAAGAAATCAGCAGCAGCAACATTGGCAGCAATCATAAAAGCTTCGATCAGGCGGTGGCTTTCCAAGCGGGTTTTCTGCGCTATATTTTCGACATTACCAACCGCATCAAAATATATTTTATATTCCGGCAGATCCAGATCAAGCGCGCCACGATTGTCACGCTCCTTGGCAAGCGCAGCATAAGCGGATTTGAGTGCTGAGATTTGAGTGCTGAGCCCAGAGTTATTTTCTTTCTCAGCACTCAGCACTCCTAACTCAAAATTCTCATAAGTAAGGCGTGCCGCTGAACGCATCAGACCACGTACAAATTCATATTTTTTTATTTCGCCTGCGGAATTAATCCATATATGCACCGCCAGGCAATATCTATCTTCATTCGGCACTAAAGAACAAAGCCCATTGGAAAGGCGTTCAGGAAGCATAGGTATTACGCGGTCAGGAAAATATACTGAATTACCGCGCTCAAAAGCAGTTTTGTCGAGCGCACTGCTCTCTTCCACATAAAAAGCCACTTCGGCGATTGCAACTATAATATGAAAACCATCGCCATCAGGCTCGGCAAATACCGCATCATCAAAATCCCGCGCATCCTCACCGTCAATGGTAACCAGTGGAATATTCCGTAAATCAGCACGGTCTTTGCTAAGAATTGGAAGCGGTGCAGCTTCGGCTTCCGCCAGAGCCTCCTGCGAAAAGACGCTTGGCAATGAGTGAATAGCTGAGGCAATGAGGCTTGCGGCACGTGGTGAATCAACCCTTCCCAGACGCTCTGTGATTTTAGCATAACCCATACCCAGCGATGGGATACCAACTATTGTCTGCCCGCTTACCAGCTCACCATTCAGCGCACCGGAAGTATCAACGGCGGAAACCATAAAACTTTCTTTATTCTTGCGCGAAATCGGTTCGATTATCCCGCCTTCGAGCGTCTGGACAAACACGCCAACCACCGGACGGGAAATTTCATTCTCCAGAATCCTGATAACTGAAGCCTGATAAAAATGTGGTCGGATAGTGCGAAGTTTTACTAGAATCCTGTCGCCAACAGTTGCAGTTTTTCCCCTGCCCGATTCCAACACCGAAATATGCGGCGGTTTTTTATGTGATTTCCACTCCAGAGGAATCGCCAGCAACTCCCCATCTTCTGCTTGCTCATTTACTGTAAGAACACAAATTTCCGGCAATCTATCCGCACCAACTACGAATTTCTTATCAGAAAATTTCTGGGAATTCCCAGCCGAACGCGACGTTTTCTTTCCAGCTTTTTTAGTTGGTTTTTTTTGCGGTTTCTTAGAGGGTTTTTTATTTGATGACATATACTGTGCCAGGTTTTACTATGGGAATTGCCTCTTTAATTCTAGGAACAAGTGCAAGTAAATCATCATAACTATTAGTTTCTGCGTAAAGAACCAGGATTGCTATTGCCGCTCCTTTCATATTTTGCTGATATTGCAGATTTTGGTCAACGGTAATGAAAATATTGAAGCCTTCATCAATCATCAATTTAAGAAGTTCACCATTCTTCTTCCCAGACCAGCCCATGTAAGGAACGGTTGCTACATTATAATCAGCAAACACTCCTAATAAACGGCGTGGAACGCACTCATCAATGAGTATTCGCATTTAGCAATGACCGTTCTGCATTTTGTAGCATCAAAATAGTCTGTTCTCGTGAAACCGTTGGAAAATCATCAAGAAAAACTTCAATAGAATTACCCTGTGCTAAATATTCCCACAAGGCATGAACCGGAACCCGGGTTCTTGCAAAGACGGGAATACCACCAAGAATGTTTTTATCCTGAGTTATCAGATCCTGTTTCATAAACAAAATTATACACTGATAAAGCTAAATTTCAAATAACTTATCCATAAATTTATGCTATTAATCAGGAAATAACCTAGGAGCAATGATAATGGGAAAAGAAACAGGCGAGAAATACTGGTTATTCAAGTCCGAACCGGATAAATGGTCATGGGATATGATGGTAAAAGCGGGGGCGAAAGGCACACATTGGGATGGGGTGCGTAACCACCTCGCCAAGCAGAATCTGCTTGCAATGCGCGTGGGTGATAAAGGTTTTTTCTACCACTCTAACGAGGGCAAGGAAATAGTCGGAATCGTGGAAGTTATCCGCACTGCCTATCACGACGCAACCGCAGAAATCAATGAACCGTGGGTGGTGGTGGATGTGAAAGCGGTTAAGGCAATGCCAAAGCCCGTAAGTCTTGCCATGGTAAAAGCCGAACTGAAACTAGCCAAAATGTCACTGGTAACATCAGCGCGTTTATCGGTGCAGCCTGTCACTGACAGCGAATGGAAACTGACCTGCAAGATGGGCGGGTTATGAAGCTTTCTTCTTAGCCGGTGCTTTTTTTGCCACCGGTTTTTTAGCTTTTGTCGCGGCTTTTTCTTTAGGCTCTGCTTTAGGAGATGACTTGGCAGTTTTCCTCGCAAAACCTTTTTTGGCAGGAGCAGCAGCGCGAGCGGCAAGCAGAGGCAGAGCTTGCTCAAGAGTAAAGGTTTTTATGTCTGCATCTTTTGGCAGTGTCGCATTTATTTTTCCGTGCTTGATATAATCACCATAACGACCTTTGAAAATCGCAACTTCCCCATCGTCATCAGGATGCTTGCCCAGTGATTTCAATGCAACATTTGCTGCACCCTTCTGCGGAGCTTGCGCCATAACTTCTACCGCACGGTTAATGCCGATAGTAAGCAAATCTTCGCTGGCGGGCAGAGTAGTGAATTTTCCATCATGCAAAATATACGGCCCGAATTTACCATTATTTACCACAATAGGTTTACCAGTATCTGGATGCTTGCCCAGTTCACGTGGCAATGCAAGCAACGACAGTGCCAGTTCCAGAGTCATGGTTTCCGGGCGCATGGATTTAAGCAGGCTGGCGCGTTTTGGCGACTTGCTCTCGCCAATCTGCACATACACACCGTATGGTCCTTTGCGTAAAGTTACATCTTCACCGGAAACAGGATCTTTTCCCAGTGTTTTCGGCAGTTTGAATTCTTCACCATTATCATCAAGCTGCACCGGCGCAGTAAGCTCGCCAAGTTGCGCTTTATGATTACAATCCGGATAATTCGAGCAGGCAATATACGGCCCGAAACGCCCGATTTTCAAACCTAAGCGACCTTTACTGCAAGCTGGACAAGCGCGCTTATCTTTACCTTCAGAAGCCTGCCCGAAAGCATAAGACGCAAGCAGTGTATCCAGTGCCTCTAAAACCTGCGAAACCGAAAGTTCTTTGCTTTCATCAATTTTAGCAATGAAATCCTGCCAGAAATCACGCAGCACCTGTTTCCAATCACGCTCACCAGCTGATACTTCATCCAATCTGTTTTCTAGATCCGCAGTAAAACCATATTCAACATAACGCTCAAAAAAGCTCACCAGAAAAGCATTCACCAGCCTTCCTAAAGACTGTGCGACGAAACGTTTTTTATCAAGGGTTACATAGCCTCTGTCTTGCAGCACGGAGATAATAGCAGCGTAAGTGGAAGGACGGCCAATGCCCAGCTCTTCGAGTTTTTTAACAAGGCTTGCTTCCGAATAGCGTGGTGGAGGCTCGGTAAAATGCTGCTCCGGCTTCACTTCTTCCAAACCAAGTTTTTCATCTTTTTTCAGAACCGGAAGCTTGGCATTTTCCTCGTCTTCCTCATCGTCACTGCCTTCCTGATACAGCTTCAGAAATCCGTCAAAACGTACCACCGAACCGCTGGTACGCAGCACTGCCTGTTTATCAGAAGCGGCAATGTCAACGATCAGCTGGTCGAATAAAGCAGACTCCATCTGGCTTGCTACCATGCGTTTCCAGATGAGTTCATAAAGTTTTGCCTGTTCACCATCAAGACCAGCCTTTTGCGCGGTCAGTGTAATATCGGTCGGGCGGATAGCTTCATGCGCTTCCTGGGCGTTTTTACTTTTATTTTTATACATGCGTGGCGCGGATGGAACATATTCCTTGCCATAGCTTTTGCCGATATGCTCACGCGCTGAACTCACCGCTTCCGGCGATACATTAATACCATCAGTACGCATATAGGTTATATGCCCATCTTCATATAATTTCTGGGCAATTTGCATCGTTCTTTTCGCGCCAAATCCGCATTTACGTGATGCTTCCTGCTGCAAAGTGGAAGTGGTAAAAGGTGGTGACGGATGACGGCGCACCTGCTTTTCTTCAAGATTTGCTACACTGTAATTTTTCGTGCGTAAATCAGCAGCTACGGACTCTGCTTTTTTCCCATCGGTAATTGAAAATTTTTCCAGCTTCTCACCTTTATATTCAATCAGGCGCGCAGAAAGATTCGCGCCTTTTTCCGGTGAAAGGATGGCTTTTATGTCCCAATATTCGCGGGAAATGAACTGCTCGATTTCCTCATCACGATCACAGATCAGACGTAGAGCTACCGATTGCACACGCCCCGCCGACTTACTACCAGGCAGTTTGCGCCACAAAACCGGAGACAATGTAAATCCCACCAGATAATCCAACGCTCGTCTTGCCTGCTGCGCGTTCACCATGTTCATATCAATTTCGCGCGGATGTTTAAACGCTTCAATAATCGATTTTTTGGTTATTTCATGAAACGTAACGCGCTGAACATTAAGCTTTTTACCAACGGCTTTGGATTCTTTCAAAGCCTCAAGCACGTGCCAGGAAATAGCTTCACCCTCACGGTCAGGATCGGTTGCAAGAATTAGTGTATCAGCAGTTTTAGCGGCTTTGGCAATAGCAGAAATATGTTTTTTGGAATCATCATCCACCACATAAATCATTGAAAAATCATCATCAGGGCGCACCGAGCCGTCTTTGCTCGGCAAATCGCGCACATGCCCAAAGGAAGCAAGCACGGTGTAGTCGCTGCCCAGATATTTATTTATGGTTTTCGCTTTAGATGGTGATTCTACTACTACTACACTGCTCACTATTTATTATGCCACTTCTTCTATCTGATTAATTAAATATACCTTGTTTCCTGCACTTCGTTTTGCCCGCCCTGCCAGCTCAAGTTCCAGCAAAACAATCTGCATCGCTGACGCTGAGCTATCGCATTGTTCAATCAGTTCGTCAATAGCAACTGCATAAGTGTTTAATTTATCTAGAACTTTTGCCCTAAGTTCACTAAGTTCATCTTCACTTGTAGAGGCAAATTCAGGAACATTCGTGTATTTAGCAGTAGGCATTTCAAATAATTTCAGGCGGCGCATATGGGCGATTCCCTCTAAAATATCCTCCGCCGATTCCGCCATTATTGCGCCCTGCTTGATAAGCTGGTTGCAGCCTTTGGAACGTGGATCCAGCGGTGAACCAGGAACGGCAAAAACTTCGCGGTTATTTTCCATGGCAAAACGCGCCGTAATCAGTGAGCCAGATTTAGGGGCAGCCTCCACCACCACAGTGCCAACGCTGATTCCGGCTATTATCCGGTTCCTTCCCGGGAAACTGCCGGCGAACGGAACACCGCCAAACGGCTGTTCGCTTATTACCGCGCCCTGCTCAAAAATCTGCTGGTAAAGCTGTGCATTTTCCGGTGGGTATATATTATCAATCCCACCAGCAATCACCGCAATGGTTCCGCTATTCAGCGAACCTTTGTGTGCGTAAGTATCAATTCCTCGTGCCAACCCGGAAATTACCAGAGTATCTTTCTGCCCGAGTTCCTTAGCAAGCTTTTGCGCCAGTTGGCAACCGGCCGCCGAAGCATTACGCGCCCCAACCATGGCAACTATGGTTTTATCCTGCCAGATTTTAGCATCACCGCGCACCGTTATAACTGGTGGTGGGTCAGGAATATTAAGCAGTAAAGCCGGATAATCTGGGCTGCCATACATAATCATTTGCGCGCCAAATTTTGTGCAGGCGGCAATTTCTTTTTCCACCATCTCGCGAAGGAATGGCACCAGACCAATCTTGCTACCGCCACGCCGCGATAATTCCGGAAGTGCAGAAAGAGATTTTTTTGCTGTGCCAAAACGCTTTATCAAGTCAAAAAAAGTAATTGGTCCAACATTCATTGTGCGGATAAGCTGCAATACATCCAGCAGGTTTTCATTGGCAAGCGATGGGAATGTCATAATATTTTTTTCCTGAAAGACTTTTCTGTTCCGCTGAGTAAGCGAAGCAGATTGTGGCGGTGACTGAAAAGTATAATGCCGGCAAGACTTAAACACAGCAAAGCTGTGAGATAGCCATCAAGCAGATAGGCAATAACTGGAGAATAGCAAATACTTAAGATTGCCGACAGGGAAGAAAATCTTGTTATAAAGAATACAGCAAGCCATATTGCACAAATAGCAATGGCAAACATCCAGTTAAGGGCGAAAAATGCGCCAAAAGTGGTTGCGACTCCTTTTCCGCCATGAAAACGCAACCATATCGGGAACACATGCCCAACCACCACAAAAAATGCTGAAAGCATGGCAACGTCAGATCCATAAATATCCTGCGTTAACCTTACAGCAGCCAATCCTTTCAAAAGATCCAGAAACAAAGTGGCGACTGCAAGCCCTTTCCTTCCCGTTCTAAGCACATTGGTTGCGCCGATATTGCCCGAACCGACCGCTCTTATATCACCAGCACCAAAAACCCGGGTCAGAAGCAAACCAAACGGGATGGAACCGAGTAAATAAGCTATTGCAAAACTTCCTAAAAGCCAGCTAAAATCCACGCGTTTTTCAACTCCCGCTTTAATTATTTAGTATTCCTTGCATTATCCAGATACCCCTGCAGCATATAGCTTGCAGCTAATTTGTCTACTAATTCAGCACGCCTTTGTCTGGACATGTCCGCTTCAATCATCATTTTCTCAACTGCCATAGTAGAAAATCTCTCATCCCACAGCAGCATAGGCAAGGAAATTTTTTTACTGATATTGGACACAAAAGTTATAGTGGACTGCGCCCTCGCCCCCTTGCTCCCATCCATATTTATAGGATAGCCAATCACCAGGGCGCAGATTTTATGGGTTGAAATAACCAGGCTCAATTTCTCCACATCCTTGCTGAATTTGCCACGTTCTATGGTAGAATGGGGCGTTGCTATGGTACGCCTGACATCGCTTAGTGCCATGCCGATGGTGGTTTGCCCCACATCCAACCCGAGTATTCGCCCTTCTTTGGGCAGATTTTTTGTAAATTCTTCTTGGTTTTCTATGAGCATAGCTATAGTTTGTATATAGTAGTTTGTATTTTGTAAATAAATTTGCTAATTAGACTACAAATCATATTAAACATGAAGGTTTCAACAATGTTACTAGATAATAATGCCGTCGCTAAAATTGCCCGCCTTGCCCGCATTGCTGTGAGTGAGGAAGAGAAAATCCATTTTGCCAAAGAAATTTCTGGTATATTGCAATGGGTGGAACAGCTTTCAGAAGTAAATACTGATGGCGTACCGCTTATGACCTCAGTTTCAAATGTCAAGCTACCATTGCGCGCCGATATGGTGACTGACGGTAATCAAGTTGATGCCATTATCAAAAATGCGCCGGAGAGCGATTATGGTTGTTTCGTAGTGCCAAAAGTTATGGAGTAACCCCAATGGATGATAAAACTTTTATAGCTGAGTACGCAGCCAATGAAATTCTGCGTATCAATGAACGCCTGAAAACCATGGTTGAAGCAAAGACTCCACCATCGGACGAGGTGCGCGACAACGTTATTTCCGATATAGAAACTACCTTGCGCCGTCTGCAGAGTGCGCTTTCAAACATTACAGAAAATATGGAAGATAATAAGGAAGATAAAAAACAATGAGTAATGAACTACGTAGCCTTACACTGGCGCAGATGCGTGATGGACTCAAGGCAAAGAAATTTTCGGCAACAGAATTAGCCGGCGCGCATCTGGATGAAATTGAGCGCAGCAATTCGCATTATAACGCTTTCATCACCATAACCCGTGATAAGGCTATGGAAATGGCTGGACAATCTGATGCGAAAATTGCTGCTGGTTCGGCTGGAAAAATCGAAGGCATACCAGTTGGGGTGAAGGATTTATTCTGCACTAAGGGAATACTTACTACTGCCGCTTCACATATTCTTGACGGCTTCAAACCAGAATATGAATCAACCATAACGCAAAATATCTGGAACGCAGGCGGGGTAATGCTCGGCAAACTTAATCTCGATGAGTTCGCCATGGGTTCGGCTAATATTACCAGTTATTACGGCAACGTAATAAACCCGTGGAAAAAAACTGGTAGCGATGCAAACCTCGTACCAGGCGGTTCATCTGGTGGCTCGGCTGCAGCAGTTGCTGCAAATCTTGCGCCAATGGCACTAGGGACTGACACTGGTGGCTCAATTCGCCAGCCAGCCTCTTTCTGTGGAATAGTTGGTATAAAACCAACTTACGGACGTTGCTCGCGCTGGGGTACTATAGCTTTCGCAAGTTCTTTAGACCAAGCAGGGCCTATCACCAGAACCGTGCGCGATAGTGCGATTATGCTTTCGGTTATGTGCGGACATGACGCAAAAGATTCAACCTCGGTAAATATGCCAGTGCCAGATTTTGAGGCATTATTAAAAACCGACGTTAAGGGTAAAAAAGTTGGTATTCCTAAAGAATATCGTCCTGACGGAATTGATGCTGATGTGCTGCGTGTTTGGGATAACGGCATTAAACTGCTAAAGGAAGCTGGAGCTGAAATTATTGATATTTCCCTGCCCCACACCAAATATGCGCTTGCCACTTATTATATCGTTGCGCCTGCGGAATGTTCTTCCAACCTTGCGCGTTATGATGGTGTGCGCTTTGGACTTCGTGTTGGTGGTGATAAGAGCCTTACTGAAATGTATGAACAGACCCGCGCGGCTGGTTTTGGCAAGGAAGTAAAACGCCGTATTATGATTGGGACTTATGTTCTTTCCGCTGGATATTATGATGCTTACTACAAAAAAGCCCAGAAACTACGCTGGCTGATTGCCGAAGATTTCCGCAAAGCGTTTGAGAAAGTTGATGTAATTTTAACTCCAACCGCGCCGTCAGCTGCTTTTGGTTTTGATTATAAACCAGTAAATCCGGTTGAAATGTATCTAAATGATGTGTTCACTGTTCCAACTTCACTCGCTGGGCTACCCGCAATTTCCATTCCTGCGGGCTTAAATAAAGATGGCCTGCCGCTTGGCTTACAGATAATTGGCAAGGCTTTCGATGAACAAAGCGTTTTGAATACAGCTTATGGGTTAGAATCAATATTAGCATTCAGCGCAAAGCCACAAGGAGTAGCAGCATGAGCAGCATCAAAAATAATCTGATTAAGGGCAACACAGGTGATTGGGAAATAATCATCGGGCTTGAAGTTCATGCACAGATAAACACCAATTCTAAACTTTTTTCCGGAGCATCTACCGAGTTCGGGCAAGAGCCGAATATGAATGTGGCATTTGTTGATGCTGGCATGCCAGGGATGCTTCCTGTACTTAATGAAAAAGCGGTTGAGCAGGCAATTAAAACTGGGCTGGCTATTAACGCACAAATCAACCTGAAAAGTGTCTTTGATCGCAAAAATTATTTTTATCCTGACCTGCCACAAGGCTATCAGATTTCGCAGTTTCTTGACCCAATTGTCGGTAAAGGCGAGATGCTGCTCGACATGCCGGACGGCGTGAAAAAAGTCGGTGTTACCCGCATCCATATTGAACAGGACGCTGGAAAATCATTGCATGAATATAAACCCAAAAACACCTGCATCGACCTTAACCGTGCTGGCGTTCCGCTTATGGAAATCGTCTCTGAACCTGACATGCGTTCGGCGGACGAAGCAGTCGCCTATATGAAAAAGCTACGTTCGATTGTACGTTATATTGACGCTTGTGACGGCGATATGGAAAAAGGAAATATGCGCTGTGATGCCAATGTTTCCGTACGCAAAATCGGTGATCCGCTTGGCACGCGCTGCGAAATTAAAAACCTTAATTCAATGCGTTTTATGAATAAGGCTATCGAATTTGAGGCGATGCGTCAGGTTGAAATCTTAGAATCGGGCGGAGAAATCAGGCAGGAAACCCGCCTGTTTGATTCGGCAAAAGGTGAAACCAGAACCATGCGCACTAAGGAAGATGCGCATGATTATCGCTATTTTCCTGATCCGGATTTATTGCCACTGGAATTTACGCAAAGCTATGTGGACTCGATTAAAGCAACTTTGCCTGAACTTCCCGATGCAAAAAAACAACGCTATATGCAGGATTATAAACTATCAGCTTATGACGCAGGGGTAATCGTTGCCGAACAGGAATATTCAAGTTTTTATGAAACCCTTGCAAAAGAAAATGATCCGCAACTTGCTGCTAACTGGATGACGGGTGAACTTTTTGGACGCTTAAATAAAATGGGAATTGAACTCGCTGATTCACCAATAACTGCACAAAAACTTTCAGGGTTACTTAAGCTAATTTCTGATAACACAATTTCTGGCAAAATAGCTAAAGATGTGTTGGATTTGATGTTTGAGACGGGAAAAGAC